>URPD01000003.1 GCA_900549645.1 uncultured Eubacteriales bacterium | reverse complement strand
CGTCTTCCAAAACCAAGGCTTGCAAGTTTTTTAGGTAATCGTTCTCCGCACGCAGCCGCTGCACTTCTGCCAGCAGATCTTCTTCTACCTGCTTCGGCAACTGCTTTGGCGGACGACCCTTACTGCTGCGGCCACGCCGTTCGATGGCTAACCCTTCCGGCCCTTCTTCCAAATAAATGCGTTCCCAGCGCTCTATAATTTTATGGTCGTTAATTCCAAATTCCTGCATCGCTGCATAGATGCTCAGATGTTCTTTTTTCATGGTTTCTACAACCATTCTCTTGAACTCCGGCGTATATCGTTTGTTTGGTACTCCTTTTGGCATAGCAAAACACCCCACTTCTTAGATAGTTTATCATACTGTCTAACAAATGGGGTGCAGTTCACAACATCCGCCGCCGGGGATTATTGTATAGAGGGGGCTTTTGGGAGCAGGCTGGGACAGTTGCTGTGCCGTCCCGTGTTTTTAGGTTGAGCTTTCTTTTCCCTATTGGCAATAATCAGAGACTGGCGACACCTTCGGCGCTGTGCGCCACTTTCCCTAGTAGGGGCAGCGCTTCGCGGCAAAGATTTGAAACTGATGCAACGTGGCTGTGGCGTGCCCTCTTGGCGCCCCCCTTAGGGGAGCTGGCAGCCGTAAGGCCGACTGAGGGGTCACCAGAGTAACGGCAGGAGAAGAGTATAAAAGAAAGAGCAGCGAATATCGTCACGCGTCTCGCGGGGCGTAAAAACCCCTCGCCAATCGGCGAGGGGTTATGTCATATCAGCAGAGCTGGCTACCGGCGGGGACGGAGTCGTCCAGCATCACGAGATGCAGCTCCTCTTTGCCCTCAACCTCGCGGACGGCGGAGAGCAGCATACCGTTGGACATCTGCCCCATCATCTTACGCGGCGGGAGATTGAGAATGGCGACGACGGTCTTGCCGACGAGAGTTTCCGGCTCATAGAACTTGTGGATGCCGGAGAGAATCTGGCGCGGAGTACCGCTGCCGTCGTCCAGCGTGAACTTCAGCAGCTTGTCGGACTTCTTGACGGCCTCGCAGGCGAGCACCTTGCACACGCGCATATCGCACTTTGCAAACTCGTCGATCGTCACGTCGGGCAGGACGGGCGGGCACTTGACCTCAGGCTGCTTCTTCTCGGCGTGCAGCTTTTCAAGCTCTTCAAGCGCCTTGGCCATGTCGATGCGTGGGAACAGAGTCTCACCCTTGTGGACGGAGACGGTTGCGGGCAGGACGCCGTATACGCAGACGTTCTCCCACGCAGTGCTGTTCTCGTCCGCGCCGATCTGCGCGAATGCCTTCTCACAGCTTGCGGGGATGAAGGGCTTGAGCATGATGAGCGACACGCGCAGAGCCTCAAGCAGGTTGTACATGACGGTCGCAAGTCTTGCGCGCTTGCTCTCGTCGCGGGCGAGAACCCAAGGAGTGCTCTCGTCGATGTACTTGTTCGCGCGCTGGATGAGCTTGAACGCCTCTTCAAGCGCGAGGTGGAGCTGGAACGCATCCATCTGCGCGGCGTACTTCGCGCCGGTGGTCTTTATCATGGAGACAAGCTCGTCGTCAAGCGCATCGGCCTCGCGCTCCACGGGCAGAGTGCCGCCGAAGTATTTCTCGACCATGGCGGTGGTGCGGGAGACGAGGTTGCCGAGGTCGTTTGCAAGGTCGGTGTTGATGGTGCTGATGAGCAGCTCGTTGGAGAAGTTGCCGTCGGAGCCAAAGGGGAAGGTGCGCAGCAGGAAGAAGCGCAGTGCGTCCACGCCGAACATATCCGCCAGCAGGTAGGGGTCGACGACGTTGCCCTTGGATTTAGACATCTTGCCGCCGTCGATAACGAGCCAGCCGTGGCCGTATACCTTCTTCGGCAGCGGCATCTCCATGCTCATCAGCATGGCAGGCCAGATTATCGAGTGGAAGCGGACTATCTCCTTGCCGACTATGTGCACGTCGGCAGGCCAATATTTGTCGTAATCGTTGTACTTATCGTTAAGGAAGCCGAGCGCGGTGCAGTAGTTGAACAGCGCGTCGACCCAGACGTACACGACGTGACCCGGATCAAAGTCCACGGGGATGCCCCATGTGAAGCTGGTACGGGAGACACAGAGGTCTTCAAGGCCGGGCTTGATGAAGTTGTTTATCATCTCGTTGACGCGGGACGCAGGCTCAAGGAAGGTGCCGCTTTCCAGCAGCTCCTGCACGGGCTTGGCGTATTTGGAGAGGCGGAAGAAGTAGGCTTCCTCCTCGGCATCGTGCACCTCGCGGCCACAGTCGGGGCATTTGCCGTCGACAAGCTGGCTTTCTGTCCAGAAGCTCTCGCAGGGGGTGCAGTACTTGCCCTTGTAGGAGCCTTTGTAGATGTCGCCCTTGTCGTACATCTTCTTGAAGATGCGCTGCACGGCCTCAACATGATAGTCGTCAGTGGTGCGGATGAAGCGGTCGTTCGAGATGTTCATCAGCTTCCACAGGTCGAGTATGCCGCCCTCGCCGGTGACGATCTTGTCCACGAACTGCTGCGGGGTGACGCCCGCGGCCTTGGCCTTTTCCTCAATTTTCTGGCCGTGCTCGTCGGTACCGGTGAGGAACATCACGTCATAACCGCACATGCGCTTGTAGCGCGCGATGGCATCGGTCGCCACGGTGCAGTAGGTGTGGCCTATATGCAGCTTGTCGGAGGGGTAATAGATCGGTGTTGTGATATAAAATGTTTCCTTTTTCATGGCTCTTCTCTCCTGTATTTATATGACGTGTATTCTCAGCCGTTGCCTTCGCCCTCGACGATTATTATCGTCGGGTCGGGCGAGGGCTCGGTCGGCGCGGAAGGCTCGGTGCTGGGTTCAATCGTGCCGGTGTCGGACGGTGTGGGGGATTCGCTGGGCTCGGGCCACTTTATCTCGTCCTCGTGCAGGTCGTAGCTGCTGGAAGCCTCGAACACGCGGTCGATGAGGTTGCCGTCCTTGTCGTAGATGTTGCGGTAGGAGACGGCGCTGTATCCGATGACGACATCGGGATAGGTCGAGTCGTAGCGGTAGCCGTAGCCGGAGGTCAGCTCAACGTAGCTGCCGTCAACGTCGGTGCCCCAGATCTCGATGGTGATGGATTTGTCGGCATCGTTGCAGTAGGCGACGATCTTGACGGGGTAGTCACGGTCGTTGCGGAACTTGTAGTCCGGCCCCGGCCAGCTGACCGTCGCGTCAAGGCCGTAGGGCAGGTAGGTAACGACGAACATGTGACAGGTACGCTCAACGGTCGTCATCTGGGCGAGCATCGCCGCGCAGTATATCGTGGAGGACACTTGGCAGATGCCACCGCCGACCTCTTGCACGACCTGACCGTCGTTATACGCGGCTGCGGCCTTGAAGCCGGCCTCAGTGGTGCGCTGGCCGATGGTGCCGTTGAAGGAGAATTCCTCGCCGGGGTTGAGCACAAGGCCGTTGAGCTTAGCGGCGCAGAGCTTGATGTTGTTGATGCGCGCGTCGGAGCTGTACGTGTAGAGCGTGGTCTGAGAGCCGAGCTTATCTCGGAAGAGCGAAGCTACAAGCTGCTCTGCGGTCATCTCCGGCATGTCGATCTTGACGGGAATACGAACCTCTTCCAGAAGCCCCGCGGCGTTCCAGAGAGATTCCGCCTCGGAGACGTCAAACGCGAAGCCCTTGACGTCGGGGACGATCTCGCCGGTCTCCTTGTCGTAGTAGGCGTCGTGCGGCTCGCGCATAAGCTCGGTGTGCAGCGCGTTGAAGTCGGGCGCTGTGACGTCCTGCGCCGGAAGCGCGTAGCTTACGCTGCTTTCAAGCGCTTTCAAACCCTCGACGGCCTTGGCGTACACATCCTCCGCGTCGAGCTTTATCTGCCCCGCGCCCTTGATGTATACCATCTCGGAGGCCGCCTCGTCAACGGTGTAGCTGCCGTCGCCGATGTGCTTGTCAAAGCGCTCCAGCGCGCGGGTGACGAGAGCCATAATGTAGTCGCGGTTGAGCGACTTGTCGCCCTCGGTGATGTCGACGGGCGTCATAAGGCTGGAGATATAGGTCTTGAGGTTGTCGAACTTATTGCTGCCGTGACCGTAGCGGTATGCCGCCGCGGCGGCGCTCTCAGCGGTCAGTACTGCGCCGGAGCGGATGTAGTCGATGCGGAAGCTCTGCTCTGCGGGGAGCTGGACGGTCATCGTACCGCTGACAGACTTGTCCCACTGCTGCCCCTTCAGAAGCTCAAACGTCTCCTTCTCGGTGAGTCCGCCGACGTTCGTGCTGCCGACGTAGATGCCCGGCAGGTTCGTGTCGCTGGCGGTGACGGAATCCGCCCACAGGATAAGCCCGACGGCGATGGCCGCGAGCAAAACGGAGACGACTACAAGGGTTATGATAAGCCCCTTGTGCGACTTCTTCGGCTTGCGCGGACGCGGCGGCTTTGCGGACTGAGCGTCAGTCTCGGCGGGCTTTGCCGTGGCTTTCTTTTTGGGCGCGGCGGCAGCGCCGTCATGGCGGGAGCGGGCGGTGCGGCTCGGCGCTTTCGGCGCAGGCTCCGGCTTCTTTAAGTGCTTTCTGCTGTTTTCGTTCAATGTTCTGCCCTCATCAATTCTTCTCTGTATGCTGATTATAAAGCTCTGTAAACAGCTCTTCTTCGCTCTTCGGGATGCTTATCTTCTTCTCAGCCTCGAACACGTCGCTGAGCCACGGGGTGCCCTCAATTCTGCCGCCGGCCTGAGCCTCAAGCAGGATGCCGATAAGCGTATTGGATATAAGGTAGCCCGGCACGGTGAAATGCCAGCGGTCGCCGGTCTTCTCCGCCCAGCCCTTCTCCGCAAAGGCCTGAAGCGTCTGACCGATGGGCTTCCAGTTGTATTGACAGCGGATGCGGTAGTCACGCTCGGATATGCCGTGCGCGGTGCGCATACCGAGCATGATGTACTCGACCGCGCGCTCAAGCGGCTCGATGGTCTCGTATTCGTCCACGATGCTCACCCCGCGGCCTACTCCGGCGATGTACTGCTTGAGATCGCGCACATAGCTGTACCGCAGGTTGCCGACGCAGGAGTGCGCGCCGGGGCCGAAGCCCATATAATCTTCCAATGTCCAGTATTTCATGTTGTGCCGGGACTCATACCCCGGCGCACAGAAATTCGAGATCTCGTACTGCTTGTAGCCGTAGCGCTCCAGCAGCTCCGCGGCGTAGCAGTACATGTCGGCCTGTTCGTCGTCATCGGGGAGGATGGGCGAGCCGTAGTAGTCCTCGTACATCCTCGTCCCCTGCTCAAGCTTCAGCCCGTAGCATGAAAGGTGCTCCGGGTGCAGCTCGATGACCTTGGCGAGCGTCTGCGCCCAGTCGGATTTCGTCTGGCTCGGCAGACCGTAGATGAGGTCGAGACTCACGTTGTCAAACCCGGCCTTGCGGGCGTTGACGACGGCGGTCTGCGCCTGTTGGAAATTGTGCCTACGGCCGATGAGCTTCAGAAGATTGTTGTCCGAAGCCTGAACGCCGATGGACAGGCGGTTGACGCCCTCCTCGCGCAAGAGCTTCAGAGCGTTGAGGCTGATGCTGTCCGGGTTCACCTCAATAGTGACCTCCGCGTCAAGCCTGACGTTGCCGTTGAGCTTGAGGGCGTTGAATATCTCGATGATGCGGTCTGCGCCGTAGAAGCTGGGCGTGCCGCCGCCGAAATATATGGAATCGACCTCGTAGTTCTTTATCGACTTCGCCGACTCGTCCAGATGCGCGTGCAGCGCTTTGTGATACTCCGGCATCAGATGCTCGCAGCCCGCGAGCGAATAGAAGTCGCAGTAGCTGCATTTGCTGGCGCAGAAGGGTATGTGTATATATATTCCCAGACGTCTAGCCATGGTCAGTCTCCGTGATGATTATTTATATCGGGGATTTGCCCCCGGCGGCGTCAGAACAGCTCGCTGACCTCGGCGACGAATTCCGCCGGATCGTCGATCTCGACGCCCGCCATAAGCTCGGCGAGGGAGGCGAGGATCTTTGAAAGCTGCTTTGCCTTGTCCTTGTCGTTTTCGTACGCGTCCTTGAGCGCGGCGAAAGCCTTGTGGTTCGCGTTCAGCTCCAGAACTCTGGTCGCGCGTACCTTGCGCATCTCCTCGCTGGGGCCGTGACGGAAGTATTTCTCCATTTCAAGGGTGATGTTGCCCTCGGTGGTCAGGCAGCAGGGGAGAGTATCAAGCTTGCGGGAGATCTTGACCTTCGCAAGGTCACCGCCGACAGACTGCTGCACGAAGTCAAGGAAGTCCTTGTTCTCGGCGTCGCGCTCGTCAGCCGCCTTCTTCTCCTCCTCGGTCTCGAAGCCGAGGTCTTCGGTGACAACGTTGCAGAACGGATGCCCGTCCTGATCGCGCAGATTCTCAAGCACCATTTCGTCGAGCGGGCTTGTGAGGTATATCAGCTCGTAGCCATGGGCGCGAACCTGATCGCACTGCGGCAGGCTCATCGCGTGCTTGACGGAGTCGGAGCTGGCGAAGTATATCGCCTTCTGGCTCTCCGGCATGTTCTCGACATACTCCTTGAGCGTTATCTGATGCTCCTCGGAGGTGTAGAACACCAGCAGATCGCGCAGGAAGTCTTTGTAGCGGCCATACTCGTCGCACACGCCGCACTTGATATCGGTGCCGAAGTTGCGGAAGAACTCCTCGTACTTCGGGCGGTCATCCTTCATCAGCTTTTCAAGCTCGCCCTTGATCTTCTTCTCAAGGTTCTGGCCGATGACGCGCAGCTGGCGGTCATGCTGGAGAATTTCACGGGAGATGTTCAGCGACAGGTCGGGCGAATCGACAACGCCCTTGACGAAGTCAAAGTAATCGTGCACGAGCTTGTCGCACTTTTCCATTATCATAACGCCGTTGGAGTAGAGCGTTATGCCGGCCTTGCGGTCGCCGGTGTAGCCCGCGGAGCTGCCCTCGCCGGGGACGAACAGCAGCGCTTTGTAGGACACGGTGCCCTCGGCGTTGACGCGGATGAGGGCGCAGGGATCCTTCTGCTCGTGGTTCTTTTCTTTATAGAAGGCGATGCAGTCGTCGTCCGTCACCTCGCTGCGGCTGCGCTGCCAGATGGGAACCATGCTGTTTATCGTCTCGTTCTCGGTGACGATGCGGTAGTCGTACTTGGGCTTGCCCTCGTCGTCGGTCTCGCCGGTCTCGAAGCGCTCCTGCCGCTCGACGTCCATCTTTATTGGCCAGCGGACATAGTCGGAGTATTTCTTGACCAGCGCCTTGATCTTCCAAGTTTCGAGATAGGTGCCGTACAGCTCCTCGTCGGTGTCGGCCTTGATGTGCATGATGACGTCGGTGCCGGCGCTGTCGCGCTCACACGGGGTGACGGTGTAGCCGTCCGCGCCGGTGCTTTCCCACATGACGCCCTGCTCCTCGCCGTACTTGCGGGTGATGACCGTGACCTTGTCGGCGACCATGAAGGCGGAGTAGAAGCCGACGCCGAACTGGCCGATGATGGAGATGTCCTCGCCCTCGGCCTGCTCGCTGTCAAGCTCGCTTTTAAACTTGTAGGAGCCGCTCTTGGCGATGACGCCGAGGTTGTTCTCGGCCTCCTCCTGAGTCATGCCAATGCCGTTGTCGCGCACGGTGATGGTGCGCTCGTTCTTGTCGACGATGATGTCGATGTGGTAGTCGGAGCGGTTAAGGCCGACCTTATCGTCCGTCAGCGACAGGTAGCAGAGCTTGTCGATGGCGTCGGACGCGTTGGAGATTATCTCGCGCAGGAAGATTTCCTTATTGGTGTAAATAGAGTTGATCATCAGGTCAAGCAGACGCTTGGATTCTGCCTTGAACTGTTTCTTTCCCATAGTTTCGGTGCCTCCAGTAACTATAATTTCAGTAATTTATAATTATAGCACAAATACAAATAATTTCAACAATTCTTGCAGAGCGGGATTTTAATTTTTCTTAAGTCTTGCGGAAGGGCGAAGCATGGAGTAAACTGGTGGGGATGGTACGCGGGGGTGGGTACTTGGCACTACCCCTCGGCGCCCCTTCTAGGGGAGCTGTCGACCCGCGGCCGACTGAGGGGTTGCCGGACTTTGGGCTATTGCCAATAGGCAAAAGAGAAGGCGATGTAAAGAAAACCCCTGTCATTCCCCCTAAAGGGACTAGGCGGCAAATCAATGAATCGTGGTATGCCGCCGTCGCGAGACCAGTGACCGATGTCACTGGTCGTGGGAATCCGTTTTTTTGGACGGCAGTATGTTTTCGTATGGCGTAAGGGAGAACGGATTGCCACGTCGCTTCGCTCCTCGCAATGACAGTGTAATTTAATTCGGTTCTCTCTTTTCTACGCTGTTTCAGACTTAGACGATTGCTATTGAGCAAACACCGCAACAACCACAACAATGGAGGTATTATATTAATGTATGAAGAGATCACCGCTCAGGCGCGGCAGGCCGTGACTGAGCTTGTCGACGCCGCCGGACTGCGCGCGGGCGAGCTGCTGGTCGTCGGCTGCTCGTCGAGCGAGATGGTCGGCGCGCGCATCGGCAAAGGCTCAAGCATGGAGGCGGCGCAGGCTGCGCTGGACGGAATATGGCCGGTCGTGCGGGAGCGAGGGATATATCTCGCCGCGCAGTGCTGCGAGCATCTCAACCGCGCGCTGATACTAGACGAAGCGGCGGCGGAAAAGTTCGGCTATGAAATCGTCAACGTCCGCCCGTGGGCACACGCGGGCGGCTCATTCGCGACCGCGCTGTGGGAGCGGCTGGAGCGCCCCGCGGCGGTCGAGCACATCCGCGCCAAGGCCGGGGTAGACATCGGCGGCACGCTCATCGGGATGCACCTGAAAGAAGTCGCGGTGCCGGTGCGGCTGAGCATATCGCGCATCGGCGAAGCGCCGATAATCTGCGCGCGTACACGCCCGCGCTTTATCGGCGGCGAACGCGCCCGGTATCAGGACGAGCTGAGGTGACGCCATGGAAAAAATAATTGAAGCCGAAGTGCTCGGCAGGCCGATAGAGGTAAGCGCGGGATGGCGCGGGCGCGATCTGCTCGTCACGGTGACGGGCGGTGACGCGGCGCATATCGGCAGCGTTTCGGTGTGCCGGATGCAGAACGGCGGCGCGGTCATGGAGAAAATCGTCCTGCCCACGCACCGCGATGACGTCGTGGGAGACAGCTTCGCGCAGGCGCTGGCGCAGAAGCTCGGAACGACCGTATGCGTTGTGAGCGGGATTCATTTTGACGGCGCGTCAAAACAGGATATAGCAGAAATTGTGAATTCGACAAATAAAATGCTTGCACAGCTTCTGGAGCATTTCAATTGACAAATCGGCGGATTTACGGCAAAATTGGAGCAAAATGAAAAGAGCCTTTGACGGCTGAATTAATTTTGCTCCCTTTTTCTGTGCGAAAGCGGCGTGAAGCACACAAATTTATGTCAAAACTGCACAAAATATTTATGCGAAATTGTTGAAAAAGCAGAAACTTGCGCTACTGACGTTTTGAAGGCAAAAACGCCGGAAATGTCCCACAATGCCGCCGAAGCCTATGCTAGACTTTTTATCAGAACGGGGCTCCACCCCGAAAATAGAAAATCAGAAAAAGGAGAGATCATAGGAAATGAAAAACGATAAGGTCAAAAAATGGATATACCTTATTCTCATCTTCGGCGCATTCTTCATCCTGCGCAACTTCGTTCCGAGCGGCCTTGATCAGGCCGGATGGGACGGCTTCCTTGTCCTGTTCGTCGCAGTTCTGCTGTGGCTGACAGAGGCAGTCCCCATGGCCGTGACGGCAGTGTTCGTGCTGTTCTTCGGCGCGTGGGTCGGGTTTGAGAAAGAGGCGAACATCCTCGCAAACTTCGCTTCCACCGGCCCCTTCTTCCTGCTCGCCGCAATGGTCATCGGCCAGATCTTCACCAAGGTCGGCCTTGGCCGCAGAATCTCGCTCTACATCCTGCCGATGTTCGGCAACAAGGCGAAAGCGGTTCTGCTCGCAATTATGATGGGCACCTGCGTCGTGTCCATGTTCCTCGCAGACATTCCCACCGCGCTGGTGTTCTTCGGCCTGTGTATGCCCATCCTTGAGCAGAACGGCTGCGAGCCCGGCAAGTCCAAGTTCGGCAAGGCCGTTATGCTCGGCATCCCCGTCGGCGCTGCGATAGGCGGCATCGGCACCCCCGCCGGCAGCGGCATGAACGCCGTCACCATGTCCCTGCTCAAGAACATCTGCGGCGTTGAGATAAGCTTCGGCCAGTGGTCGCTCATCGGCGTGCCCGTGGCTCTGATAAGCATAGTCCTCGCATGGCTCATCCTCTGCTGGCTCTACAAGCCCGAAATCGAAGTCGTCAAGGGTCTTGACGACCTGAAGGCCGACCGCAAGAACGTCGGCCCGCTCCGCGGCGACGAGCTGAAGTTCACGATCGTATTTACGATCATGGTCGTGCTGTGGTTCATCCCCAAGCAGACCGGCATCGACATGTACATGACTGCATGGGGCGGCATCTTCATCATGTCCCTGCCCGGCATGAATCTGGTTGACTGGAAGGAAGCCAGCACCAAGATCGACTGGTCCGCGTTCCTCATCTGCGGCGCTGCTACCGCGCTTGCGACCGTCGTCGCAAACCTCGGCACCGGCGCATGGCTCAGCGGCATCCTCGCCGACCTGTTCCTGTCCAAGGTCGCAGGCATGGGCATCCTCGTGCTGCTGCTTGTCATCAACCTTATGATGGCCGTCGGCCATTACCCGATGCCTCAGGGCGTCTCTCTGGCGGGTCTGTGCCTGCCCGTTGTCGGTGCGCTGGCTGTCAACCTCGGTCTTAACCCGATCGTCGTCTGCCTGCCCGTCTGCATGTCCACCAGCATGCTGCTGCTCGTTCCCATCGACCCGACCTGCTTCACTACCATTTCCGGCGGCTACTGGAAGATCAAAGACATGATGAGCTCCGGTATCCTTATCACTCTCGGCTACATCATAGTCAGCTCCGCGTGGATCGCGGTCATCGCTGCAACCGGCGCTCTCGGCTGATATTATTCCTCGAAAACTTGTCTGCCGGGCGGAAGCCCCGTCCGGCAGATTGATAAAAAAGGAGATAAACAGATATGGCGATACTTGACGATGCTGATTACATGATCCTTGAGATACTCCAGAAGGACGGAAGGATAACCTTCTCCGATCTGGCGGATCAGGTGAATCTGTCGCGTTCGGCGGTGCGCGAGCGCATCAAGAACATGGAGGACAGCGGCATAATCCGCGGCTTCACGGCGATAATCGACGCGAAAGCCTATGAGAAATTCGCAAGCGTCTATATGGACATCGAGGTCGAGCCGATGAAGCTCAAGCATGTCGCGCAGGATCTGATGAAGCTCAAGGAGATTGCGATAGTCTCGCAGCATACCGGTTCCGCCGGGCTGCACGTACATGCGTATATCGATAGTGTTGACAAGGTGTCAAAGTATCTGGAAGAAAATATATACACCATAGACGGAGTCCGGGGAGTGCATTTTGAGCTCCTCGTCCACCAGTACAAGACCACCGCCTATTTAGCAAGATATTCAGAGTAAGATGTCAGAAGAAAAGAATGTTATCCACAAAAAAGGAGGACAAAACTGTCATGTGGGAATTCAGATTCTATTCCCGCGGCGGTCAGGGCGCAGTTACCGCTGCCAAGATACTGACCAACGCCGCCATCATTGAGGGCAAGTTCGCTCAGGCCATCCCCTCGTATGGTCAGGAACGCAAGGGCGCTCCGATCTACACCTACGGCCGCATCTCCGATGAGCCTATCGAAGTAAAGAGCTACGTCTACCGTCCGAACTGCGTCATCTGCTTCGACACCAGCCTTGCTGAGGTCGGCATTGACATCACCGAGGGCATCCGCCCCGGCTGCACCCTCGTCGTAAACTCCCCCGTGCCTGTATACGAGGACGTTTTCGGTAAGGTCTGCTACATAGACGCCGACAAGCTCACCCATGAGATACTCGGCGAGGTTCCGCCCAATGTGGCGATGCTCGGCGCGCTTGCAAAGGCGACGGGCTGTGTCTCCATCGACAGTCTCATTCAGGCTGTTAAGCTCAAAATTCCGGGAAAGGCTGGTGAAAATAATGCAAAAGCTTGTGCAGCAGCGTATGAAAATGCTTGAGGGTATGCCTCAGCTCATAGGCCCCATGTCCGTTAAAATTTCCGACGTGCCCACCGGCACATGGCGTTATCACCGTCCGGTCATCCGCCAAGACGACTGCGTTAAGTGCGGCATCTGCGCGGAGTACTGTCCGTGCGGCGTTATTGAGAAGATCGACAACAAGATGGTCATTGATTATACATACTGCAAGGGCTGCGGCATCTGCACCGCCGAGTGCCCCAGAAAGGCCATCGACTTTGTGCTTGAAGCAGACTGTGTAAAGGAGGGCAAATAATTATGGGTGTTATCAAGGCTCTTGACGGCAATGCCGCTATTGCCCATGGCGTCATGCGCTCCAAGGTTCAGCTTGTCGCAGCGTACCCTATCACTCCGCAGACTCCTATCGTTGAGACTATCGCATCCCTGATAGACAAGAAGGAGTATGCCGCTACATACATCACCGCCGAGTCCGAGCACTCTGCGATAAGCGCCGTTGTTGGTGCGGCGTCCACGGGCGTCCGTACCTTCACCGCGAGCGCGTCCCACGGCCTTGCGCTTATGCATGAGCTGACCGGCACCTGCTCCGCGTCCAGACTGCCCGCCGTCATGGCGGTCGTCAGCCGCGCCATCCCCGGCCCCATGGCTCTCTGGTGCGACCACTCCGACATTATGACCCAGCGCGATCAGGGCTGGATCCAGATATTCGCAAAGAGCCCTCAGGAGGCTCTTGACTTCACGATGATCGCCTACCGCGTAAGCGAGGACGAGCGCGTTCTCATCCCGACGATGGTCGACATCGACGGATTCTTCTGCTCTCACCTGACCGAGCCTGTCAACGTCCCGACCGAGGAAGAAGCGGAGCGCTTCGTCAAGGAGTTCAAGCCCGTCAACGCGCATCTGGACACCGACTTCCCCTACGCGATGAACAACCTCACCTCTCCCGCAATATTCACCGAGATCAAGCGTTCTCAGGATCTCGGAATGCGCGCCGCCGCGGGCGTTCTGGACGAGCGCTTCGAGGAGTTCGGCGAGCTGTTCGGCAGAAAGTACGGCCGCATCATGTGCGACCATGTTGAGGGCGCGGATACCGTCGTTCTCTGCATGGGCTCCATGTCCGGCACCGCGAAGCACGTCGTCGAGGAGATGCGCGCCGCCGGCCGCAAGGTCGGCATCTGCCGCGTCGTCGCCTTCCGCCCGTTCCCGACCAAGGAGGTCGCCGAGGCGATCAAGGGCGCGAAGAACATCGCCGTCATCGACCGTGTTTCCGCTATGGGCTCCTTCGGCCCGCTCTATGAAGAAGTGCTCGCCGCAATGAACTACGGCGGCATCAAGGCCAACGCATACAGCTTCGTCGCCGGCCTCGGCGGACGCGATATCTGGGAACAGACCATCGAGAACGTCATCGACAAGGCGGAGGAGCTTGGCGCAAAGCAGGAGACCTGCCAAGCGCCCATCTGGATAGACCTTAAAGAAGAGGAGGTAGTTTACAATGCCTGAACTCGATCTCGTAAGTAAAGGAATGACTACCTGTCAGGGCTGTGCGATGGAGCTTATCGCAAGATCCGCTCTGGAGGTTCTCGGTCCCAAGACCATAACCATGACCCCGCCCAGCTGCTCGGCCATCATCACCGGCAACGGCGACGAGACCGGCTGGGGCATCCCCTGCGTGCAGACCGTCCTGATGAGCCTGCCCGCGTTCGCCTCCGGTGTTTCCGAGGCACTGAAGATTCAGGGCAAGAACGACGTCAACGTCATGGGCTACGCCGGCGACGGCGGCACCTTTGATATCGGCTTTCAGGCTCTGTCCGGCGCTATCGAGCGCGGCCACAAGGCGATATACATCTGCTGCAACAACGAAGCGTACATGAACACCGGCGGACAGCGCTCCAGCGCAACCACCCTCGGCGCAACCACCAAGACCACCCCGACCGGCAAAAAGGAAGTAAGCAAGAACATCGACTTCATGCTGCTGCACACTCCGCTTGCGTATCAGGCTACCGCGTCCGTCGGCGACATCAAGGACTTCAAGCGCAAGGTTGCAAAGGCCGCTACCAAGGACGGCCCCTGCTTCATCCATGTTATGAGCCCCTGCCCCTCCGGCTGGAAGTTCCCGACCGACCAGACCATCCAGATCGCAAAGAAGGCCATCAAGAGCGGCATGTGGCTGCTCTGGGAGCGCGAGGGCGGCAAGATCACCATCAACCGCAAGCCCACCGATTTCGGCGCTATCCCAGAGTATCTTCACAGTCAGCACCGCTTCGACCGCCTCACCGACGAGCTGACCCAGCGCATCATAAGCGACGCGAGGGCGCGCTACGACACGCTGCTCAAGCTCTCCGAGCTGGAGATCGTCTAAGCGGCAAACAAACGGCGCAGGCTGCCGCTGAAAGCAGTCTGCGCCCGAACCATATATCACACGGAGGAACAATATGGCAAACATCATTACTGCCGCCGAGGCCGCCGACCTGATAAAGGACGGAATGACTCTCGGCGTGAGCGGCTTCGGCGCGTTTGCGTCCCCCGACTGCATCATGGAAGCCATGAGCCGCAAGTTCAGAGAACAGAATACCCCGCGCGACCTGACCATCGTCTCCGGCGTCGCCCCCGGCGACTTCGTGGAGGATGGATGCGGCCTTTCCAAGATCAAGGACGATGGCATCATAAAGACCCTTATCGCATCTCATCTGCGCATGTCTCCGGCGATAGGCAGAGCGTGCAGCGAGAATAAGATAGCGGCGTTCTCCATGCCGCTCGGAGTGTACGGCCAGCTGCTGTCCGCCATCGGCAGCAAGCGCCCCGGTATAATCACCCATGTCGGGCTCAACACCTACGCAGACCCCCGTCAGGACGGCTGCAAGATGAACGAGCTTGCCAAGGCCGACGGCCGCGACATAGTGGAGCTTATAAACGTCTCCGGCAAGGACTACCTTTTCTATAAGGCCTTCCATATCGACGCCTGCATCCTCCACGCAAGCTATGCCGACACCGACGGCAACATCTCCCTCCAGAACGAGCCGGTGCACGGCGATCTGCTGGAGCTGGCGCTGGCGGTGCACAATAACGGCGGCACAGTCATCGTCGAAGTCAATTCCATCTGCGAGCCGGGCGCGCTCGACCCGCGTCATGTGCTCATCCACAAGTCCTGTGTTGACTATATCGTCAAGGCCGAGGGCGAGAACAATATAGCGCTTGAGTACCATCCGGAGATGGTCGGCGATATCCGCGGCCTCGCGGGAGACGTCGCCCCGCTGCCCTTCACCTATAAAAAGGTCATAGCGAGAAGAGCCGCAATGGAGCTTAAAAAGGGCGCGCTTGTGAACCTCGGCATCGGCATCCCCGCAAGCGTTGCAAACGTTGCGAACGAAGAGGGACTCAGCCGCGACGTCACCCTCTCTCTGGAGACCGGCGTTTTCGGCGGTGTGCCGCTGGACGGCCCGCTCTTCGGCGCGGCGGTCAACCCCGACTCCATCTCCCGCTCCGCGGACACCTTCGCACTCTACGACGGCGGCGGCCTTGACATGACCGTGCTCGGCTGTGCGGAGATAGACGCCACAGGCAACGTGAATGTTTCCAAGTTCTCCGGCCGCTGCGTCGGCCCCGGCGGCTTTGTCAACATTTCGCAGAACACCCCGAAGATATGCTTCGCCTTCGCCTTCAACTCCGGCAAGTGCGACATCGCCATCGAGGACGGCAAGCTTGTCATCCGCCATGACGGCAAGCCCGGCAAGTTCATCCCCAAGTGCGATCATATCACCTTCTCCTCGCAGTTCGCGCAGGACACCGATCAGGAGGTTATGTTCATAACCGAGCGCGCAGTGTTCAGCCTTGTCAACAGAAAAATGATCCTCACCGAGATCGCCCCCGGCGTCGACCTGCAGAAGGACATTCTTGATAACATGGGCTTCGTGCCCGAAATATCTCCGAGCCTGAAGCTTATGGATGAGAGACTTTTCAGACCGGAGAAAATGGGACTTGAGTTCTGATATGAAGAAGATCATCGTTGGCATCAGCGCCGCAGACGGCGTGCAGATCGGCGTCAGGCTGCTGAAACTCCTGCGGGAGACGCCTGAGGTGGAGACCCATCTGGTTATGAGCCGCAATACGGACACAAATCTCAGGCTTGAACTCGGCATGAGCCGCGCCGAGGCGGAAGCGCTGGCCGACGTCTGCTATCAGCCGGAGGATCTGGCGGCGGCGATTTCCAGCGGATCGTTTTACACCGACGGCATGATCGTCGCGCAGTGCAGCATGAAGACCCTCTCCGCCATCGCAAACGGGTATTCCGATTCGCTGCTGACGCGCGCGGCGGACGTGTGCATCAAGGAGTGCCGCAAGGTGGTGCTTATGCCGCGCGAAATGCCGCTCAGCCGCATACATCTGCGCAACATGAGCCTTGCGGCAGAAGCCGGGTGCGTGATCGTTCCCCCGATGCTGACCTTCTATAACGGCAGCAGAAGCGTGGAGGAAATGGTGGATCACGCGCTGGGCAAGGCGCTGATGCAGTTTGGTATCACGCCGTCCGGCTTCAGAAGCTGGCAGGGCGGCGACAGCATTTCACAGGAGAACAACTTATAATGGATTTGAAAGATTGCCTGAAAAAAATGGATGAGGCCGGCAGACTTGCGCACGTCCGCACCGAGGTGGACGCGGTGCACGAGCTGTCCGGCGTGGCCGCAAAGCTAGACGGCGGCAAAGCGCTGGTTTTCGACAATGTGAAGGGCTACGACTACCCGGTCTCGACCGGTATGTGGTGGAACCGCGAGAACGTCGCCGCAATATTTGACCGCAGTGTGGACGAGCTGCCGCCACTGTTCGCCGCGGCTGTCGGCTCCCTGCGCTCAAACCCCATTGCGCCCGTCGTCGTTGACGATGCGCCCGCGCAGCAGGTGGTCATGCCGGAGGTCGATCTGGGGCGCATCCCCGTGCCAACTCATGCGCTGAAGGACGGCGGCCCGTATTTCTCAAACTGCATCATCGTCGCCAAAGACCCGGATACCGGCGTGAGGAATACGTCTATCCACCGGCTCATGGTCACCGGCAAGGACCGCCTTGGCCTGCTGATGGACATGGGACGGCACCTGAGAAATTACTATGAGCGCGCCGAGACGAGGGGCGAACCGCTGGAGATAACCATCAATAACGGTCTGCACCCGGCGTACTTCGTCGCCGCGACGACGCCCAGCTCCGCCGCGCCTATCGACGTGGACGAGCTTGCAGTCGCGTCCTATCTGCTGGGCGAGCCTGCCCGGATTTGCCGCAGCAAGACCGTCGGCGTCGAGGGACTGGCTGACGCGCAGATGATAATGGAGGCCGAGATACTCCCGCATGTGCGCGAGCCGGAAGGCCCCTTCGGCGAGGTCAGCGGCTATTACGCAACCCGCGCCGACCGCTGGGTCGTGCACGTGAAGGCGATAACCATGCAGAAGGATCCCGTGATCCATATGCTGCACCCCGGCCGCGAGGTCTGGAACGGACAGGGACTGAGCGTTGAGTCAAACCTCTTCCAGACTATCGGCAAGCAGGTTCCGGGGCTGAAGAAGGTATACATGACTCCCGGCGGAAGCCACTATCATGTCATCCTCCAGATAGACCCGCCCAACAACGGCATGGCAAAAAACGCGATACTCGCGGCGTTTGCGGCCTTCCCCGACCTGCAGATGGTCACGGCGGTCAACAGCGATATCGACATCTATGACCCGGAGCAGGTGGAGCGTGCGATGGTCACGCGCTGTGACCCGGCGAAGGATATCGTCATAGTCCCCGGCGCGTTCGGCCATGAGCTGAACCCCGTCGTGAAGGACAACATCGCGGCGAAGATGGGCTTTGACTGCACCTATCCCGTGCCGAAGCCTGAGTCCTATACGCTTGTCAGCTTCAAGGACGTCGATATCAGAAAATATGAAGTAATCTGACGGAAGCTTTTCACTCCTAATCTCCTTATAAAATCCCGCCCCATGCGCAAGCATGGAGCGGGATAACGTTTTTGCAATATTTACAGCTCTTCAAGTTCCTTCTGCCAGACGGCGGCGCAGGCGTCGCTCGGCATACGCCAGTCGCCGCGCGGCGAGAGCGTTACGGAACCGACCTTGGGGCCGTCGGGCAGACAGCTGCGCTTGAACTGCTGCATGAAGAAGCGCCGATAGAAATTCTTCAGCCACTTCAGCAGCTCCGCCTCGCTGTACTTGCCGCCGAGGGCGGCCTTCGCAAGCCGGTATATCTTCGCCGGGCCGAAGCCGAAGCGGAGAACATAGTACAGATAGAAGTCGTGCAGTTCGTAGGGGCCGACGAGGTCTTCGGTCTTCTGCGCGATCTCACCGTTATCCGCCGCGGGCAACAGCTCCGGGCTGACGGGGGTGTCCAGTATGTCGACCAGCACCTCACGCAGTGCGGCACTCTCCGCCGTGTCCGCCTCGTATTGCACGATGTGGCGCACGAGCGTCTTCGGCACACCGGCGTTCACGCCGTACATGCTCATATGATCGCCGTTGTAGGTCGCCCAGCCGAGCGCAAGCTCGCTCAGGTCTCCCGTGCCGACGACGAGGCCGCCTGTGAGGTTCGCTATATCCATCAGCTCTAGCGTCCGGACGCGAGCCTGACAATTTTCATAAGTCACGTCGAGCGTGTTCGGATCCTGCCCGATATCGTCAAAGTGGCTCAGAACGGTGTTGGCGATGCGTACCTCGCGGAAGCTGACGCCAAGCCCATTGCAGAGAATTTCCGCGTTCGAGCGCGTACGCTTCGTGGTGCCGAAGCAGGGCATCGTGACGGCCAGCACGTCCGACGCGGGGCGGCCGAGCCGCTTCATCGCCCGCACGGCGACAAGCAGCGCAAGGCAGCTGTCAAGCCCGCCGGATATGCCGATGACGGCGGTTTTCGCGTGCGCGTGCTCCAGCCGCTTCGCAAGCCCGTCGGCCTGAATATTCAGAATCAGCGCGCAGCGCTCCGCTCTCGTGGCCATGTCCGCAGGGACAAAGGGGGCGGGGGAGATGTAGCGCGTCAGTTTGACCTCGCGCAGCGGCATGTGGAACTCGACGACCGTGTAGCCCGCGGTCTCGGGTCTGAACGTGGTGTTGCGGCAGCGCTCGGACAGCATGCGGCCGAGGTCAAGCTCGGTGCAGGCGTAAGCCTTGCCGAAGGGCTTCGACTCGGCGAGCAGGGAGCCGTTTTCGCAGATGAGATCGTGCGCGGCAAAGCTCATGTCGGTGGTGGATTCGCCGTGCCCGGCGTCGGCATAGATATAGGCGCACAGGAGGCGCGCCGACTGCTGGCTCACGAGCGCGCGGCGGTATTCGGCCTTGCCGACCGTCTCGTCGCTCGCGGAGAGATTGGCGATGACCGTTGCCCCGGCGAGCGCGTGATGTGTGCTGGGGGGCAGCGCCGCCCAAAGATCCTCGCAAAGCTCCACGCCGAGAGTGAATTCCGGCATCTCCGCGCATCGGAAAAGAAGCTTCGTGCCGAAGGGCACGTCCGCCCCGGCGAAGCGTATCGTGCGCAGTGCGTCGGGCGCGGGATTATAATGGCGCAGTTCGTAGAACTCGCCGTAGTTCGGTAGAAAGGTTTTGGGGACAAGGCCGAGCAGACGCCCGCCGTGCACCACCGCCGCGCAGTTATAGAGCTTGCCGTCCACCGCGACAGGCAGCCCAACGACGGACACCAGCTCAAGCTCCGCGCTGGCCGCGATTATCTCCTTCAGCGAAGCTTCGGCGGCGCGCTGAAGCGGCTGCTGCAAAAACAGATCGCTGCAAGTGTAGCCGGTCAGACCCAGTTCGGGGAACACGGCGAGCTGCACGCCGTCGCCGCCGGCGCGGCGCATGGCCGCTATTGTGGCTTCCGTATTGTACGCGCAGTCCGCCACGCGAAGCGACGGAGACAGAGCGCAGGCCTTTATAAAGCCGTGTATCATAAGTCGATCACCCTTTGCGTTTAAGTTCGGCGCTGCGCGGAAAATCCCGGCGGAGCCGCTGCGGAAAGATACTATTAAAAAAACCTCGTCAATAAGACGAGGTTTTGGTGGAGACGGAGGGATTCGAACCCTTGACCTTACGGATGCGAACCGTACGCTCTCCCAACTGAGCTACGCCCCCGGATTCAAGCTTAATCATTATAACACATATTTTTAATTTGTAAAGAAAAATATTGATTATTTTTTTGAAATGTGCTAGAGTATTGAGCGTGGCTTTTGACAAGGCTGCACTAGTCGGGGAGCCAGCGGTGCCCTGTAACCTGCAATCCGCTACAGCAGGGATGAATTCCAGACTGAGGATATGTTCTGTGTCGTCTGACCCCGGTAAGCAGCGTTGACGATCCGGTCTTGCGCAACGGGAACCCGTGAACCATGTCAGGCGGGGAACCGAGCAGCATTAAGCGGTGCTTTCCGTGTGCCGCGAGGGCGCCGGATCCGAGCCGGCTGCCGGCGTAACGGGCATATCGCATTTTTCGAGGTCTGGTGTGCAGTCTTGTCAAGAGCCATCAATATTATATATAGTAAGGATAGTAAGGGGTGAGGAGAGAATGTATCAGGCGCTGTACCGCAAATGGCGGCCGCAGACCTTTGATCAGGTCGTCGGACAAAAGCACATAACCGAGACGCTGAAAAATCAGGTAATGACCGGACGGCTCTCCCACGCTTACATCTTCATCGGTACGCGCGGCACCGGCAAGACCACCTGCGCGCGCATCCTCGCCCGCGCGGTGAACTGCGAGCATCCGGTGAACGGAAGCCCCTGCGGCGTCTGCCCCGCCTGCCGCGGCATCGCGGACGGGTCGATACTCGACGTGGTGGAGCTGGACGCGGCGTCCAACAACGGCGTTGACAATGTCCGCGCACTGCGGGACGAGGCCGTGTTCTCCCCGGCAGCCGTGAAAAAGCGCGTGTACATCATCGACGAGGTGCACATGCTCTCGACCCCGGCCTTCAACGCCCTGCTCAAGATCCTTGAGGAGCCGCCGGAGCACCTGATGTTCATCCTCGCAACGACGGAGCTTCAGAAAGTTCCCGCCACGATACTTTCCCGCTGCCAGCGGCACAGCTTCAAGCGGCTTGACAGCTCGGTGATCGCGGAGTATCTTGAATATATTGCCTCGCAGGAGCACATGAAGCTCACGCATGAGGCGGCGGAGATAATCGCCCGCCTTGCAGACGGCGGAGTGCGCGACGCGCTGACATTGCTGGATCAGTGCTCGGCGAGCGGGAATATCGATGTTGAGGCCGTGTATTCGGCCATGGGACTTGCGGGCAATCTCCGCATCGCGGAGCTGCTTGACAATATAATCGGCGGCGATACTGCCGCAGCGCTCAGGAGCTTTGACGCGCTGTGGATGGACGGTAAGGATCCCGCCACGCTGCTCGGCGAGCTGAACGGCCTGATGCGCGACGTGCTGATGACGCAGGTCGCCCCCAAGGGCGGCGCTAATCTGCTCTCCGGCGGGTACAGCGGCGCACAGCTCAAGCAGTTTTCGCAGAGCATGACGTGCGAAGAGCTGCTGTGCGCGATGGACACCGTGCAGGGCGCGGCCGCGCAGATGCGCGACGGGCGCAACCCGAAGCTTGCGGCGGAGCTGTGCTTGGTGTCGCTGTGCGACAATACGCTCGGCGAGAGTATCCCCGCGCTGAGGGCGAGAATATCGCGGCTTGAAGAGCGGGTGAAAAACGGCGTCATCGGCGTTATCGACTCCGCCCCAGCGCAAGCCCCGGCAGCGGAGCCGGAGCGCGAACCGGAACCCGAACGCCGGAACTACCCGGAATACAGCGACTATGACGCGCCGCCGGTTCCCGGCGACGAGCTTGACCCGGCGCAGTTTGCTGAGGAGCAGCCGGAGGACAGCTTCCTGCGCGGCAGGGAGACAGCGAAGCCGGAGCCTCCGCGGGAGCCGGAACGCGCCCCCGCCGCGCCCGCGCCTGCGGACGGCAAGCTGTGGAGCGCGGTCTGCGCCGCCGTTATGGACAAGATGCCGTTTGACGTGCGCGGTTATCTCGGCGATGAGAGCAAGGTCTGCGCTGCTGTTGAAGGCAATGTGCTGAGGGTCGAGGTCGTTCCGGGCTTCGTGTACGGCAGAGTGAATAAGCCCGACATTATCCAGCGTTTTTCGGACGCCGCGCGCAGTATATCCGGGCGCGAGATGCGCGTACTGCTGACGGAGCTGAAGCCGAAGCCGCGGCAGCAGCGCAGTCTCGAAGAGCTCAAGCAGTTCGAAGAGGTCAAATTTATATAAAAACAAAATTTTTGGAGGAATATACTATGGCAAAAGGCGGATTCCGCGGCGGTTATCCCGGCGGCAACCAGATGAACATGATGAAGCAGGCGCAGAAGATGCAGCAGGACTTCCTGAAGATGCAGCAGGAGCTGGAGTCCACGAGATTCGAGTTCACGTCCGGCGGCGGCGCGGTCAAGGCCGTCATCCTCGGCACCCGTCAGCTTGAGAGCATCGAGATCAAGCCTGAGGTCGTCGATCCGGAAGACGTCGACATGCTTCAGGATCTCATCCTCACTGCGGTCAACGGCGCGCTCAAGAGCTGTGACGATCAGACCAACGCGGCCATGGCCAAGCTTCAGGGCGGCCTCGGCGGCTTTCCCGGCCTTTTCTGAGATATTGAAATATAAAGGCAGACACCGCACAGGTATCATGCGGGGCTGCCCAGACTACGCCGGACAGGAGAAATTCTGTCCGGAGATTTATATTTTAAGGAATTACCAGCGAATTACCAGTATTTTTCGGAGGATATCTATGAACACAGCGTGGACTGACAAAGTTGATTTGAATATGCCTCTGCCGGAATACCCGCGCCCGCAGCTTGTGCGCCGCGCATGGCTGAATTTGAACGGCCCGTGGGAGTACGCCATCACCACCTCGGCGCGGCATCCCAAGGAGTTTGAAGGACAGATAATCGTCCCGTTCTCGCCGGAAAGCGAGCTGTCGGGCGTGAACCGCAGTCTGAAGGCCGGGGAGTACCTCTGGTACCGGCGCGACATCGCGCTGCCGCAGGAGTTTGCGGGCAAGCGCGTCATTCTGAACTTCGGCGCGGTCGACCAGTGCGCGACGGTATGGGTGAACTCTATGCAGGTCGTGAGCCATATCGGCGGCTACCTGCCATTCTCGGCGGACGTCACCGACGCCGTAGAGGACGGCCGTATGCTCATCACCGTCCGCGTCACGGACGATACCGACCGCAGCTTCCACAGCCGCGGCAAGCAGAAGACCCGCCGCGGCGGCATATGGTATACCCCGCAGAGCGGCATCTGGCAGACCGTGTGGCTTGAGGCGGTGCCGGAGTCTTACGTCAAGAATCTTCGCATAACGCCCGATTTCGACGGTGCGGCTGTTGACATTTCGGCGGAGATTGTGGGAGATGAGGACGCGTACGCGCATTTCGGCGGGGAGTCGTATCTGCTGCCGGCGCGCATCCCGGTGCCGGATTTCGAGCCGTGGTCGCCGGAGCATCCGAAGCTCTACGGCTTCGGCGTCACCTGCGGCGAGGATGAGGTGCAGAGCTACTTTGCCATGCGCAAGTTCTCGGTCGAAAAGGACAAGGACGGCGTGGCGCGCCTGTTTTTGAATAACGAGCCGTACTTCCATAACGGCCTGCTTGATCAGGGCTACTGGCCCGACGGGCTGTACACCGCGCCGACGGACGAGGCGATGATATACGACATCACCACCGCCAAGGCCATGGGCTTCAACATGCTTCGCAAGCATATCAAGGTCGAGCCCCTGCGCTGGTACTATCACTGTGACCGCTGCGGTATGCTCGTCTGGCAGGACATGCCGAACGGCGGCGGAAAGTATAACCCGGTCGTCATCTCCGCGCCGCTCGTGACCGGCATACACCTCAAGGACAGCGCCTACGGACTCTTCGCGCGTACCAGCGCCGAGGGGCGCTCGCAGTACCGCGCGGAGCTTGGCGCGATGGTGCGGCATCTCTATAACTGCCCCTGCATCGCAATGTGGGTGCCGTTCAACGAGGGCTGGGGTCAGTTCGACGCGGCGAAGATCTGCCAGCTCATAAAGGGCATGGACACGACCCGAACCGTCGACCACGCCTCCGGCTGGCACGATCAGGGCATCGGGCAGATAAAGAGCCTGCATGTGTATTTTCGCGAGTATAAGTTCAAGCCGGATAAGCTTGGCCGCGCAGTCGTCCTCTCGGAGTTCGGCGGGTACAATCATGCCGTGCGCAGTCACCGCTTCAACGAGCGCAATTTCGGCTACAAGAGCTTCGAGACCGCAGCTCAGCTCCAGATCGCGCTGGAGGAGCTGTACGGGCAGCAGATAGCCCCCGCCAAGGCGCAGGGACTGTCGGCGGCGGTGTATACGCAGCTCAGCGACGTGGAGGACGAACTCAACGGATTGCTCACATATGACCGCAAGGTGGCTAAAATAGCGCCTGAAGTGATGCGGAATATAGTCAATGTGGGGAAATAGCTGAAAGTGAGATAAGGAAGCCCCATCCCGTCCGCGGGATGGGGCGAGACAATATTATGCTGAAAAAAGCCTATCTTGAGATAAGCAACATATGCAATTTAAGCTGCCGCTTCTGTCCCGGCACGAAGCGCGAGGCGCGGATAATGACGCCCGCGGAGTTTCGCATATTGGCCGCGCGGCTGAGGAAGCACACGGAGTACCTGTACCTGCATCTGATGGGCGAGCCGCTACTGCATCCGCAGCTTGAGGAGCTGCTGGGCATCGCGGCGGAGCTTGGCTTTAAGGTGATAATTACCACGAACGGGACGCTGCTTCCGGAGCGCGGCGCGCTGTTGCTGCAAAGTGCCGCAGTGCATAAGGTGAATGTCTCGCTGCAATCGTTTGAGGGCAACGGCGGGGACGAGCCGGAGGACTACCTGCGCGCCTGCGCGGATTTCGCGGCGGCGGCAGGGGAGAGCGGGAAGCTCTGCGTCCTGCGGCTGTGGAATTCCGGCGGCTTCGAGACGCTGAATCCCCGCATGCGCGCGGAGCTTGCGCGGCGCTTCCCACAGCCGTGGGAGAAGTTCCGGCGCAGTCTGCGCCTTGCGCCGCGGGTGTTTCTGGAGCCGGGGGATATGTTCGATTGGCCGGATATGAGCGCCGAAGAGCTTGGCGAGAATTGCTTCTGCTACGGTTTGCGCGATCAGGTCGGCGTCCTATGTGACGGCACAGTCGTGCCCTGCTGCCTCGACCATGACGGTGACATCCCGCTCGGCAATCTCTTTGAGCGGGAGCTGGACGAGATACTCGCCTCGCCTCGCGCCGGCGCGATACGCGAGGGCTTCTCGCGCCGCCGGGCTGTCGAGGAGCTGTGCCGCCGCTGTGGCTACGCAAGGAGATTTTGACGATGATGGATTATGAGCTTATACGGTCTGACCGGCGCAGTCTGTCGCTATCGGTTCGCGAAGGCAGACCGCTTGTCCGCGCGCCGCGGCGGCTTGCAAAGCGCGAGATAGACCGCTTCGTCGCCGCGCATGAGGACTGGATAAAGGCGCAGCTTGAGCGGGCAAGGCCGATTCAGGCCGAGATAAGTCCGGATGAGGAAAAGCGCCTGAGGAAGGCGGCGCGGGAGTATCTGCCCGGCAGGGTCGAGTATTACGGCAGCCTGATGGGTCTGCGCCCCGCGGGCATAACGATAACCGGCGCAAGGACGCGCTTCGGCAGCTGCAGCAGCAAGCGGAGAATATCGTTCACGTTCCGGCTCATGCAGTACCCGGCGGAAGCGATAGACTATGTCGTCGTCCATGAGCTTGCGCACCTGCGGCATATGAACCATTCGCCGCAGTTCTACGCGCTGATAGAGCAGTACATGCCGGATTATAAATCCCGCCGCGCGCTGTTGAAGTGAACGTGCTGCGCTCTTTCTTTTACCCATTGGCGCTAGTCCAGAACTGGCGACCCCTTTCCCCAGTGTGCGCACTGGGGACTTCCCTTAAAAGGGGCAGCGCTTCGCGGCGATTTATCACCGGATGCCGCTCTCTCACATCTCCGCGTACCCTGCCGCTTTGCCGGACAAGGCGAAGAGCGCGATGAAATTCGGTATCGCCATCAGCCCGTTCAGAAGATCCGCCGCCGCCCAGACGGTGCGCAGCGACACAAGACAGCCGACCGTTATCGCCAGCGAAAAGCACAGCCGATACGGTGCGGCTGCTTTTTCGCCCCAGAGGAACCGGACGCACTGCGTCCCGTACAGCGCCCAGCCGAGCACCGACGTGAACGCAAACAGCAGCAGCGACAGCGCCATAAAGCACGCGGCGGGCGCGGCGGGGATGCAGGTCTCCCAAGCCGAGAGCAGCAGTTCAGCCCCCGGCGAGTTGCCCCATGGGATGCCCACGCCGCTGCACAGTATGGTCAGCGCCGTCGCGGTGCAGATGACTATCGTGTCGGCAAAGACCTCGAATATGCCCCACAGCCCCTGCTCGCCGGGCGAGCGCGCGGCCGCCGAGCCGTGCGCTATCGCGGATGAGCCGAGTCCGGCTTCATTTGAGAACGCGCCGCGCCGCAGTCCCCACTGTATGGCCTGCGCCGTGCCGAAGCCGCCGACACCGGACACGGCGGTACGGGGCGAGAACGCGCCGGCCACGATAGCCCGCAGTGCGCCGGGCAGCGCCTGCGCATGGCAGCACAGCACGAAGAGCGACAGCAGCAGGAACAGCCCCGCCATTGCGGGCACGAGCCGTTCCGCCGCGCGCCCGACTCCCGCCGCCCCGCCGCGCAGGATCAGCCACGCCGTGAGCGTCAGGATGACGCCGAGCCACAGCCGAAGCTGACGCGGGTCAAGCTCCGGGGCGATCCTCTCCGCTGCTCCGGCAACCGCTCCTGCGGCGCTGCTAATCTGCGAAAGATTGCCGATGCCGAAGGCGGAGAGCGCCGCAAGCAGCGCATACATCAGCGCGAGCGGACGGAATTTTTCGCCCAGCGAGCCGATATAATACATCGGCCCGCCCGAATACCCCACGCCGTCGCGCCTGCGCGTCGCAACCGACAGGCTGATTTCCGCAAACTTCACGGCCATCCCCAGCAGAGCCGCCGCCCACATCCAGAACACCGCGCCCGGCCCGCCCATGGCTATGGCCTGCGCCGTGCCGACGATGTTGCCGGTGCCGAGGGTGGAAGCCAGCGCGGTGGATGCCGCCTGCACGGGGCTTACGCCGTCGCCGCGGCCGCCTTTGGTGAGCTGGCGCAGCGAGGCGGGGAACAGCCGCAGCTGCAGAAACCGGCTGCGCAGACTGAGCAGCAGCCCGCACAGCAGCACGCATGGCAGGAATATTCCCGTCCAGACAAGGTCATTGAGTTTATCAAGAATTAATAAAAGCATAACTTAAAAATTATGAAGATTTTCAAAAAGGACTTTATTTTTCGGTTACAATATGGTAACATGTATAATGCGTAACAGAGCCATAAAAATTTATATGGAACAAAATCGTAAAAAATGAGTCTTAATATATGAAGGATCAGGAAAGGATGATGTTGTTATGAAGAAGTTCAGAAGAATAACCACACTGCTGCTGGCCGTCATGCTGATAGCGGCGATGTGTGTCCCCGCGTACGCGGATAACGGGATGACTCGCGCGGTCATCGGCGCAGACCTCAACGAGGATCAGGTCGCGGCGGTGTATCAGGCCTTCGGCGTGGAGCGCGGCAGCTGCATCGAGATGAAGGTCACGAACGCCGAGGAGCGCCAGTACCTTGAGGGCTATGTCGACAGCTCCCTCATCGGCACCCGCTCCATCTCCAGCGTCTATGTCCAGCTCCTCAGCGACGGCAGCGGCATGGATGTCACCACCAGCAATATCACATGGTGCACCCCTGAGATGTACATAAGCGCGCTGGCCACCGCCGGCATCACCGACGCGAAGGTCGTCGTCGCGTCTCCGTTCGAGGTCAGCGGCACCGCCGCCCTCACCGGTGTCTACAAAGCCTATGAGGATATGACCGGCAAGAAGCTGGATGATGTTGCAAAGCTTGTCAGCACTCAGGAACTGACCATCACCGGCGAGCTTGCAAACGAGATCGGCAGCATGGACTCCACCTCCATCGTCAACGACCTCAAACTCATGCTTGACGAGACGAAGAACATGACCGACGATCAAATAAAGCAGGAGATAATCGAGATCGCCAAGCAGTATAACGTCACACTGACCGACGCGCAGATAAACCAGCTCATCACGCTCTGCCGCTCCCTTGAAAAGCTGGACGGCGACGCGCTGAAATCCCGCGTCGAGGAAGTGCAGAACACCCTCAAGAAGGTGTCCGACGCCAAGACTCAGGTCGTCGGTTTCATCCAGACCGTGAAGAAGGTCGTCACCTCCGTCGCAAGCTTCTTTGAGAAGATAAAGGACATAATCGGCCTGTAATTCAACCAAAAATGAAAACAGAGAGTATGCATTCTGCATACTCTCTGTTTGTTTATACCACGTAGGTGTTGCCCTCGGTGTCCACACAGCGGATCGGGGCGCGGCCGCGGACGAGCAGAACCATGTCGTCATACGGCGTGGTCATGCCGTCGGGCGCGTAGACGGCGCGGATGTCAATCTCGCCGTGATAGCTGGCGTAGATCGCGGAATTGGGGATCTGATAATAGAGATTCGACCGAAGCATCGCCTTCATGCGGTCGTCGTCCTCGACAAGCCCCATCTCGTCGCCGTTGACGAACACCGCATAATACACGCCCAGCCCGTCTGTCCGCCGCAGTATCGCGTCGGTCAGCGCCGCGCCGTCGTTCTCCGGCGCGTGGAGACTGAGCGAATAGCGCCTTTGCACCAGCGGCAGCTCCGGCGTGTCGGGCAGCAGCTCGCAGGCCGCCTCGTATGCGATACCGCTCAGAATGTCGGCGCGGGTGGGGGAGTAGAAACCCGGCACCTCGCGTCCGTTGACGAGCACCGAGCAGCAGAGATTCAGATTCGCCGCCGTAATCAGCAGCGCCGCAACCGCGGACAGAACAATTTTTTTACACACATGACCACCTCCACGGTTAACATAATATATATTTTCCCTCGCGTCAATGGCTTCGACAAAACTGTGTTCCATGCGTCAGAAAAAACTTTGCAATACCTCTTGACAACTTATACTATGCAGTATATAGTATAACGCGAAAGGGGGTATGCAATATGCTCGACGCGCAGATGAAGCGCGGACTTATCGAGAACTGCGTGCTCGCCGCCACGGCGCGGGGTGATTCCTACGGCTATAAGATAGTCAAGGACTTGTCCGGCTGCGTCAACGTCACGGAATCAACGCTGTATCCGATACTGCGGCGGCTGGAGTCGGCGGGCTGCCTCACGGTGTATTCCGTGGAGCACAGCGGGCGGCTCAGAAAATTTTATCATATCACGGAGCTGGGGAGAAAGCAGCTCCGGGACTTCGCGGACAGCTGGGGTGAGCTGGAGGCGATGTATGAGTTTATCAGGGGAGGACTTGAAGATGAGCAGAGCTGAATTTCTGCGGCTGCTGCGCTGGCGTCTCGCGCAGATGCCGCAGAGTGAGATAGAGAAGAACGTCGCGTATTACGACGAGATGTTTTCCGACATGATAGAGGACGGCATGACCGAAGAGGAGGCCGCCGCGCGCCTCGGCGATCCGGAGGAGATCGCAAAAGAGCTGCTGCGCGACATGCCGATGTCGGAACTGGTGCGCAGCCGTGTGCGGCCGAGCGGCGGCTGGACGGCGTTCAGCATTCTGCTGGCGGTGGTGCTATGCCCGATATGGCTGCCGCTGCTCATTGCGGCTGCGGCGATCGTGCTGGGGGTGTTCATCGCGCTGTGGGCGGTAGCGCTGGCGGTGCTGGCGGTAGTTGTCGCGCTGGTCGTCGGGGCGGTAACGCTTGTAGGCGCGGCGATATTCGGCTACCTCAGCGTCCCATGGGGACTGCTGACTGGCATGGCGCTCATCGCGCTTGGCGCGGCGCTGCTGGCTGGACTCGGCGCGGTGTGTCTCGTGAAGCTCATTGCGCGCGCAACCTCGGCACTGTGGCATAAAATCAAGGAGTTACTTATCAAAAAGGAGCAGTAAGCATGAAAAAGAGCACGAAAATCGTACTTATCACCGCCGCGGCTCTTATCGTTCTCGGCATCATAATCAGCTCGATAAGCCTGAAGGACGGCGCGAATATCGAGGTTCGGCGCGAGGACGGGAGCACCAACAGTGTCGGGGAAATGATAAACGAGGCCGTCGACAAGGCGGGCAGCTATGTCATGGAGCAGATCGACGCCGCCAATGTCACTGGCAGCGGCGATTATGTCGGCGAGCGCAGTTGGAACGAGGTTTCGGCGGATAATACGTACAGCGTAGCGGCTGATGGCGTAAGCTCGCTGAACCTCGCATGGATTGCGGGCATCGTCGAGATCGTGCCAGTGAGCGGGGACGAGATAAAGATTTCCGAGACATGCGAGAACCCGCTGGACGACGGGACGGCGCTGTGCTGGCGCGTCGAAAACGGCAGGCTCGAGATAAAATATTCCGCGCGGCGCGACGAGCTGCCGGTCAAGTATCTGCGCATCGGGCTTCCGGAGACGATTGAGCTTGAGGATGTCGCAGTAGATATGACCACGAGCAGCATCAGCGCCGAGGGCATGACAATGGAGAAGTTGAGCGTCAGCTCCGTATCCGGCAATGTCATCTTCCGCAATTGTACCATCGGGACGGTCACCGCCGAGACGGTCAGCGGCGAGGTTCAGATCGGAATGCGCAATGCGGACGCGAAGCTGAAGGTAAACACCGTGAGCGGCAATGTGTCGCTGCTTGTCCCGGAGGGGATGCAGCCGTCGGTGCGGTTCAGCTCCGTCTCCGGCGATATGGTTCACAGCATCGACTGCACCGTGTCAGAAAACGCCGCGTTTTCGGTCGATACCGTGAGTGGTGATTTGCAGATAGTGGCTGAAAAGTATGAATGAAATGTTGAACAGGCAGGGCGATTCGCCCTGCCTGTTTCAGCTTGTCAAAAAAGTCCTGTGAGGACTTTTTTTGACAAGCTTCATCCGCCGAGCATTTTGATATTATCAAAATGCTGCTTTGCTCCAAAAGTCGTTGATGTATCAAGACTTTTGGACGGCGGTTTATTGTATTTGAGGCGGGCCTTGCCCCCTCAAGCTCCCCCGCTGCTCTCTTATCCGCGCCCTGCTGCACATGTTCTTTGACAGACTGACAGGCAGGGCGATTCGCCCTGCCTGTTTTGGGGGATGCATTGATTTTTGTCCTAATACAAGTGTGAAAATGGCATGAGAATGTTAAGTCTACGTATTTGGCTCCCTTGTGTAAAGTGAGCTGTCGCGGAGCGACTGAGGGATTGTTCCGCACAACGCAGATGTCACGCATTTGCCCTAAAACGGCGCACAATTTGAGCCTTATTCTGCACAATCCCTCCGGCTCGGCTTGCGCCGATCCACCTCCCTTTACACAAGGGAGGCAAGAAACCTAATCTCTACACTGAGCTTTCTTTTCCCCTCTGCTGGTGTCGCAACTCCGGCGACCCCTCAGTCGGCCTTACGGCCGCCAGCTCCCCTAAGAGGGGCGCCAAGGGGGAGGTGCAGCTATTGCGCCAGTGCGAAAACTTTGCCGCGAAGCGCTGCCCCTCTTAGGGTAGTGCAACGGCGGCGCGGTAGTGAATGACATGCCGGGGGCATGTCAAAGCCGCGCCGTGACCGAGCCGCAGCGAGACAGTGACGCGTTAGCGCCGAAGGGGTCGCCAGAGTTCAGACCAGAGCAGAGAATAAAAGAAGGTGCTTACCCCCCACAACAAATCCACACTGCCCGCCCCCTCCTCCTACACCTTCACCTCCGCGGGCAGCTCCTCGACCTCGGCGGCGGAGACCTCGAATGCGGTACGCTCCTCCGCGCCGTCATCACTGACCTTTATGTAGCGGCGGCTCTGGATGCGCCCCTCAAGCCGAAGCATCGTCCCCACGCCCCACTGCGCCGCCGACCGCGCCCGCGGCCCCCAGCAGATGCAGGGCAGATAGTCCGAACGCCCATAGTGCCGGTTCACGGCGAGCATGAGATCGCAGATGTCGCGCCCCATTGGCGTCGTGCGCAGATTCGGCGGCTTGCAGAGCGTGCCGCGCAGATACACCTCGTTGCAGTCCGGCTCGTCGCAGAAGAACAGCTCCTTTGCGAACACTGTTATCACAAGCTTCGCCCCGACGCCGCGGCGGTTATTGAAAGTGCGCAGCTGCCCGACGACGCAGAGCTTTTCATGCTCCGCGGCCTCCAGCGCCGCGAGCTGCTCGGCGCGCACTATTATATTTATGCTGTCCGACGCGCCCGACAGCCGCACGACCTCAAGCGGGAAGCAGTAAAAATCCTCACCGCGTGCAGAATGGGATAAAACGGGACGCCCCGCCATAGCGCCGACGAGCCGTGTGTAGTTATTCTCGGTGTTCATGTCCATTCCGAAACCGTCCTTTTCGTTGAGATATTTCAATCTATTCACACCGGATACTTGAATATGCCTGATAAAAAAGGTATAATACCGGCAGTTTAGATTAAGGAGAAATATTATGGACATAAAAGACATTCTTGAAAAATGCGACCATACCCTGCTGCGCGTCGACTGCACAAGCGACGAGATCCGCAAGCTCTGCGATCAGGCGATGAAATACAACTGCGCGAGCGTCTGCATCCCGCCATGTCATGTCGCGGGCGCGCGCCGCTATGTCGGCGATAAGCTCACTATCTGCACCGTTATCGGCTTCCCCAACGGCTACATGACCACCGCCGCCAAGGCGTATGAGGCCGCCGACGCCGTCCGCAACGGCGCGGAGGAGATAGACATGGTCATCAACGTCTCCATGGTCAAGGACGGCTGCTGGGAGGACGTCGCGCGCGATATCAGCGCCGTGCGCGAGGCTACCCGCGGCCATATACTCAAGGTCATAATCGAGTGCTGCCTGCTTACCGAGGAAGAGAAGATAAAGCTTTGCCACATCGTCTCCGACTGCGGCGCGGACTTCATCAAGACCTCCACTGGCTTCTCCAAGGGCGGCGCTACCCGCGAGGACGTGGAGCTTATGCGCCGTGAGTGCCCCCCGACCGTGAAGGTCAAGGCCGCCGGCGGCATCTCCTCGCTTCAGGATGCCGAGGACTTCATCAACCTCGGCGCAGAGCGTCTCGGCACCAGCCGTATTGTCAAGCTCGCAATGGAGCTTGAGAAGGCGGAGGGCGCGCCGAACGAGAGTTATTGAGCGGTATGCAGAATAATTTCGACAATAACAGCAATAAAAAATACCGCGTGACCAAGCGCCCCGGCAAGGCCAGCGGCGCCATGAGCGCGGTAGTCGGCGGTATATTCGTACTGATCGGCATATTCGTGGCCATCCCGACCTTCGGCGCGTTCGGCATACTCTGGACGCTGATGGCCGCCGCGATGTGCGTCTACGGGATATATTCGGCGTTCGGAAAGCACTATGTAGGCCCGGAGATAACGATCGAGTCTGACGTGCAGAATACACAGCCGGATGACGCCGGAAGCCGGCTGGAAAAGCTTCAGCAGCTGTACGATTCCGGGCTTATCAGCCAAGACGAGTACGAGGCCAAGCGTAAGGAAATCATCGCAGAGTTGTAGACAGAAGGCGGCACAGACCGAGACCGGGGACGGAAAGCAGCAGCCACATCAGGAAAAACTGCGGGCATATCTGTCCCCAAAGGTTTCCGGGCAGGGAGGAGTAGTCCCAGACCTGCCATTTCAGAATTATGTTAACCAAACAGCCGGTGACGAACTCGACCGCCGTTATGACGCAGGCGCTGAGCAGACATTTCCACGGGAATGAGAGCGCAGAGAGGCTAATCTGATACATCAGCGCGAAGCAGGCTCCGCCGCACAGGAGCATCGACCAGTGCGTCCAGCCGCGCCACAGCAGCTCTATCAGGCCGTACAGCAGCCCGCCCGTGACATAAACCGCGATCATTTCCATCGTATCAACTCCGTATCAGCTCGGTGTGACCCGGCGAGGGGCGGTTTTCCGCCCGTGCGCATAGTTTTCCCGCGAACGGTATATTTATCCGCGGGAGGACGTAAAATTAATTCGGAAAAATCGTGAAAAACTGTTGACATATCGCGGTTTTGCTGGTATAGTAACTAGGCTAAAACAAAGAAGGTACGGCATCTCCGGCCTCACCCGGCGGCATCTGGCCAGCCGAGGTAAATAAGAGCAGCAGCCCCATGGGGCTAAATGTTGTTTTTATTCGCGGATGCTGTGCGTCCGCGTTTTTATTTTCCGTGGAGGTGAATCGCAATCGCAAACACAACTCATCAGATCAACGAAGAGATCCTTGATAAAGAAGTACGCCTGATCGGCAGTGAGGGCGAGCAGCTCGGCATCATGTCCGCAGCGGCGGCGCTGAAGATAGCCGAGGAAAACGAGCTTGATCTTGTTAAGATCGCTCCCGGCTCCAATCCCCCCGTGTGTAAGATCATGGACTATGGTAAGTTCCGTTTCGAGCAGACGAAGAAGGAAAAGGAAGCCAAGAAGAATCAGCGTGTCATCGAGATCAAGGAGATCCGTATGTCTCCCGGTATCGACACCAACGACTTCAACACGAAGCTCCGCAACGGACAGAAGTTCCTCTCCGACGGCGATCGTGTGAAGGTATCTGTGCGCTTCCGCGGCAGGGAGATGGCTCATACCGAGATAGGTGAGGTGCTTTTGCGCGACTACGCAGACAAGTGCGCGGAGATCGCCGTGCTTGACAAAGCGCCGAAGCTGGAGGGCAGGAATATGTCCATCTTCCTCTCCCCGAAGCCCGTCACCCCGCCGAAAAAGCCGGCAAAGCCCAAAGCTCCCAAGCCCGCCCCCGCAGCGGAAGAATAATCAAGTTTACAACAGGCCAGCCTGTTAAACCCAGTTACGGAAGGAGAAAATATCATGCCCAAACTGAAGACCCATAGCGGTGCCAAGAAGAGATTCAATCTCACCAAGACCGGTAAGGTAAAACGCGCACATGCTTTCAAGAGCCATATCCTCACCAAGAAGGACACCAAGCGTTGCCGTCGCCTGCGCGGTGAAGCGTATGCGGACGTCACCAACGAAGCAACCATCAAGAAAATGATTCCTTACAAATAAGGATAGTCGTTAAATAGGAGGATAATCAAATGGCAAGAGTTAAAGGCGCAATGATGACCCGCAAGCACAGAAGCAAGATTCTCGGCCTTGCAAAGGGTTATTGGGGAAATAAGTCCCGTCACTATAAGATGGCCAACGAGCAGCTGATGAAGTCTGGTCGTTACGCATACGTCGGCCGCAAGCAGAAGAAGAGAGATTTCCGTCAGCTGTGGATCACCCGTATCAGTGCAGCCTGCAAGATGAACGGCATGAACTATTCCACCTTCATGCACGGTCTGAAGCTAGCCGGCGTTGATATGAACCGCAAGATGCTCTCCGAGACCGCTATTCACGATCCTGCCGCTTTCACCGCACTGTGCGAGATGGCAAAGGCCGCGAAGTAATTTTAATAATTGACGCATTATGCCGCTCATTTTGGGCGGCATAAGCTGTATTTATGTGATTTTATGACAAAAAAAGAGAAAATCAATGCCGACGCATGGGCCGAGGTACGGCGCACCCTGCTTGCAATCCTTGCGACGTTTGTATACTCAGCCGTCATGAACCTGTTCGTGGTGCCGGTCGGGATGTACAGCGGCGGGCTGATGGGCATCTGTCAAGTCATCCGTACGCTGCTTGTGGAGCACCTCGGCCTGAGCGTGAATATCGACCTCGCGTCGGTTATATATTTCCTGCTGAACCTGCCGCTGTTGTATTTCGCGTGGCACGATGTGAGCCATATGTTCTTTGTCAAGACGATAATTTCCGTTGCGATGATGACGGTTTTCCTCGCGTTTATCCCCGCGCGCGCGGTTCTGCCGGACGATGTGCTGGCCTCGGTGCTTGTCGGCGGACTTGTGTGCGGCGCGATGATGGGTATAGTCCTGCGCTGCGGCGGCAGCGGCGGCGGGTTCGATATTGTCGGAGTGCTGATGATCCTGCGCCGCAAGGAGACGGGCGTCGGGCAGCTCACGCTGTTCGTGAACGCGGCTCTGTTCGCCACATGCTTCTACGTATTCGGCGTGCGCGTTGTTATATATTCGATGCTGTTCACGTTTGTGTATTCCTTCGCGCTGGACAAGATGCATTCGCAGAATATAAACGTCGAGGCGAAGATCATCACCAAGAAGGGCAAGGAGATCGAGGCGGAGATATTCCGCCAGATGGGGCGCGGCGTCACCGAGTGGGCGAGCGTCGGCGCGTATACCGGGCAGGGGAGCACGATGCTGTACGTGCTTATGAGCAAGTACGAGATAGCCCAGCTCCGAAGCCTCGCCAAGAAGATCGACCCCTCCGCGTTCATCGTGATAAGCAGCGACGTCCGAGTCTACGGCAATTTCCTCAAGAAAATGTAGTAATGCAGCATCCCCATCCGTGTCATCGGATGGGGATGCTCAGTCTGTCAAAGAACATGTGCAGCAGGGCGCTGATAAGAGAGCAGCGGGGGAGCTTGAGGGGTAGCGCAGCGGCGGCGCGGTAGTGAATGACATGCCGGTGGCATGTCAGAGCCGCGCCGTGACCGAGCCGCAGCGAGAAAAGGCCCGCCTCAAATACAATAAACCGCCGTCCAAAAGTCTTGATACATCAACGACTTTTGGAGCAAAGCAGCATTTTGATAATATCAAAATGCTCGGCGGATGAAGCTTGTCAAAAAAAGTCCTCACAGGACTTTTTTGACAAGCTGCGCATCCCCATCCGTGTCATCGGATGGGGATGCGCATTATATGGGGGGATAAAACGTGCAGTGATTAGAAATAGATGCGGCAGGTCAGAATCCCAGCCGCAACGCGCCTCCCTTGTGTAAAGGGAGGTGAATCGGCGTAAGCCGAGACGGAGGGGTCGCCAGTCTTGAGCTAGTGCCATTATGCAAAAGACACAGCAACATATGCGAAACGGGACGGCATTGACCGTCCCGTTTCGCATATTCAAAAAACTTTGCTCGCCTCGTCAAAAAGCTCGACGTCCGATGGCTTTATCCGTAGGCCGGAGCGCAGCTCATCCCCGTCGGGATATGTGACGGTTATCGAAACCTCCATCCCCGCGCGGATGCCGCGCGACTTCACCGCGCGCAGAAATTCCGGGAACTTAGGGTGATTCATGCTGAAGCTGTTCCACGCCTGCTTCAGTCTTGCGATGCTTCTGATATCCATGTGCCGCGCCCCTCACAGCCGCTGAAGTTTTGCCAGCGCGCGGTTTTTATAATCCAAGTCTCCCGTGACCTCGCGGATGACCTCTATGCCGTCGGGCAGCTCCCCGCCTTTGTCGTTGCCGTAGGCGAACATGATGGCGCGGTCGGCGGAGAAGGGGTAGACGTCTATCTCGAAGCGGCGGCTGCCGAGTGCGAAGCGGTACTTCGTCTTGCGCACGGCGTGTAGCGAACTGTCGCCCTCCATGAGGTAGGACACATAGTCCTTCTCGGATATCGGCCGCTCAGTGACCCAGCGCGTGCCGTCGGCGTTGACGCGCTTTTCTGTGTAGAAATACAGATACTCGCTGCCGTTGCGCTGCTGGCGGACGCGGCGTTCGGCCTGCGGATTCGTGTCGGCCAGATAGGTCTGCATCATCTCCACCGAGGCGGCGTTGTAGCGCCGCACAAGCTCCGCAGTATCGGGCATGGCGATGAGATACTTGCGCTTGCTCTGCGCGGGCGCGGGCTGGCCGATTATGCTGAAGATGGCGGCGATGCCGCGGTTTATCTTGTCCTCAAAATTCACGGAGTTGTCGATAACGTGCAGCGCGGGATGCCGGCTCCACGCGCGGAGAGTCTTGTCGTCCTTCTCGCGCGCGACCTCGACGCTCTCGTACCGCGCGGCGTTGCCGTAGTTATACGCAAACTCCGCGCCCTTGGCGCAGGTCACGAGATGCAGCACCGCGTCATAGCCGGAGAGTACCTGCTCCTCTGTCTTGCCGAAGCTTGTGAGGATGTCCGTGAACTCATCGTCGGTTATGTATGCCTTGTCGTCGAGCAGGGCGCGGTCGTATATGACGAGCACCTTTTCCTCCGGCACCATGCGCGCGGCCTTAAGCGCGAGCTTTTCCTTGTGCAGCTGATCCTCAATGACGAAATACTGAAAGTCCAGCATACTCACGCAGTTGCCGAAGGGCTTTATGCCGAAGCCGGATATCAGATCCGTGGCGGTTTCGGGTATGGTTATGACGCGCCAGCCGTCCTCCTGCTTGAACTCCTTGAGAATGCGGCTGATAAGCGTGGTCTTGCCTGCGGCGGGGCCGCCGGTGAGAACTATGCGCGTGATGCTTTTGGGCATGGAAAATCCCCCTCGAAAGATAACATATATCATATATTACCACTCCAAGGGGGACAGTTCAATATTTATTTGCCGGTGTCGAGGCTTTTGCCGAACACAAAGGTGCGCTGATAGAGAAACTCCGTCCCGAAATTCAGCAGCATGTTTATCGCCGTGACGAGGTATTCGTCCCAGCCGAGCGTCCCCGCGAGGTATTCACCGAGCAGGGTGGATAGCGGCGTGAACACTGTGTAGTAGGTGAGCACCTTCGCCATCGCAATCGGGACGTTTGCGGCGGACTTGAAGGTGAATTTGCGGTTGAGCGTGAAGTTCCATACGACGGACAGCACCAGCGCGATGAGGTAGCACGGCCAGTAGCTCCATGCCGTGAACTCGTTGAGCAGCGCGAAGGAACCAATCTCGATAAGCCCGGCGCTTGCTGAGAACAGAGCGAATTTTATGAATCTGATGAATTCCTGCATAGCGATCCCTCCATGCCGTTTTCGAGGAGATTATAGCGCGTTGGAGAGAATTTGTAAATATACTTTCAGAATTTTAATTAAAATTTTATAAGTATTTAACACTCACAGCAGCTCGATGTGACGCCCACTGCGGCGGATGATGCCGCAGTCCTCCATGCAGCGCAGTTCGCGCATCATGCTGCTGCGGTCGGCGCAGAGATAGCCCGCAAGCTGGGTCAGCGAAATCTCAAGGTCAAAACTGCGGCTTCCGGCGCTCTCGCTGAGATAGTCGAAGTACGCGCAGAGCTTGCGGCGCATGGATTTCTTGCTTATCATGTTTATCCGCATCGCAAGGGTCTGCGCCTTGCGGGCGGACAGCTCGAAGAGGTTCTGCGTCAGCTTCGTGTGGTGTTCGCAGGCTTTGTGGCAGCGGCCGTAGATGCTGGCAAAGGGGATGAACAGCACGCTGCAATCGCAGTCGGCCTCGACGGCGTAGCCAAGGTCGGCGTAGGGCATAGAGAATATCTCGCCGAAGATGTCGCCCGCGCGGTACTGCTCAAGCAGCGTGTATTCGCCGTCGCTGTCCATGCAGTAGAGATGCGCCCGGCCTGAAGCCAGCAGGCACAGATGCTCAAGCTCCGGCGCGTAGACCCGTATCGTCTCGCCGCGGCGGAAGCTGCGCCGCTCCGGCTTGAAGCAGCTCATCATTGCCGCGCGGCTTTCGGCGCTTATGCCGTCAAATAGCTGTAAATCGTTCATGTGCCGCCTCCGTAATTTTAAGCTCTGCGGCATATTATAGCACGTAACTGTTGCGTACGCCACAGATTTGCATTGAAAAATAGGGTATATTTATAACATCAAATAAAAACACGGAGGGATAGCATATGTACTGCACTAGAAAGGTAACTGACGATCTTATCTGGGTCGGCGCGGATGACCGCCGCCTTGCCTGCTTCGAGGGCGTGTACGGCGTGCCCGACGGCGTAAGCTATAATTCCTATGTCATGCTCGATGAAAAGGCGGTTATTTTCGACACCGTGGACAAGGCCGTCTATCAGACCTACTTTGAGAACGTCGCCCATGCGCTCGGCGGGCGCAAGCCGGACTATCTCGTCATCTCCCATATGGAGCCTGACCATGCGTATACGATCGAGGCGCTGCTGCTCAGATATCCGGAGCTGAAGCTCGTCTGCAACAGCAAGATCGAAACGATGCTGAAGAATTACTTCCGCGGCGTCGATTTCAGCGACAGGCTGCATATTGTCAAGGAAGGCGACGTGCTGGAGCTGGGGCGGCATAAGATTAGCTTCGTCATGGCGCCGATGGTGCACTGGCCTGAGGTTATGATGAGCTATGATTCCACCGACGGCATACTCTTCTCTGCGGATGCGTTCGGCACCTTCGGCGCGCTCAACGGACGCCTGTTTGCGGACGAAGCCGACTTCTTTGCCGAGAACGTCGATGAGGCGCGCCGGTATTATACGAACATCGTCGGCAAGTACGGCATGCAGGTGCAGGCGGTGCTGAAGAAGGCGGCGGGGCTGACGATGAATTATGTCTGCCCGCTGCACGGCTTCGTGTGGCGGCATGACTTCGGCGCGTTCCTCGATAAGTACCTCAAGTGGAGCAGCTACACCCCGGAAGAGCACAGCGTCATGCTGGCCTACGCGTCCGTGTACGGCCACACCGAGAACGCCGCGAACATCCTTGCCGCGAAGCTTGTCGAGCGCGGCGTGAAGGTGCGCATGTACGACACCTCCGTCACCCCCACAAGCTACATCCTCTCCGACGCGTTCCGGTGCAGCCATCTCGTTTTCGCCGCGACGACCTATAACGCCGGCATTTTTGTCACGATGGAGAACCTGCTGCACGACATCGCAAACCACAATCTCCAAAACCGCAAAATTGCGATACTCGAAAACGGCAGCTGGGCGCCCACGAGCGGGAAGCAGATGCGCGAGATCCTGGGCACTCTCAAGAAGTGCGAGTTCATCGGCGAGAACGTCACGATCCGCTCGTCTCTTGCGGAAGATCAGCTCGCGGAGCTTGACGCGATAGCGGATGCGATCGCCGCCGATATCGCCGCCGCGAAGCAGTAAAACGAAAATCCGATATTGACACCGCGGCAGAGCGCGCGAACGCTCTGCCGCGGTGCGCTTTTTCTGAAGCAGGACGGGGCTTATCTACGTGCGCCGGTGCAAAACATTTGCCGCGAAGCGGCGCCCCGTTTAGGGGAGCTGTCAGCGAAGCTGACTGAGGGGTCGACGATCTCGGACTGCTGCCATTAGTCAAAAGAAAGACCGGCAGATACCACCTCAAGCGCTCATACTCCCACTCTGCGGCAGATATAATTACATATACCCGGACAGGAGAAAAAATTGGAAATCGCAGTCAGAACCCACAAGAAAATTCTTGTGAATATACAAAAACCCATTTTAGTAAATAATTTGCGGCTTGACACGGAAATAACAGGATTGTTAACAACTTATCTTTCAAAAATGCCGGTTTTTGCACCTTTTTGGGTAGACATTTTGTGACTGTTTGTGATATTATTCAGAAGCGATATTATAACGAGGTGAAGCTTATGTCCCATACATTCAAAGGCGGCGTTCATCCCAATTACATGAAGGCGCCGGAAATTCCGGTGACCGTGATCGCCCCGCCGCCGCAAGTAGTCATTCCTATGGCTCAGCACATAGGCGCTCCCTGCAAGCCCCTTGTCAGTGTGGGCGACTATGTAAAAATGGGTCAGAAGATCGGCGAGAATCCCGCGCCCGTCTCCGCACCCGTACATGCCTCCGTCTCCGGTAAGGTTGTCGCCGTCGAGGCCAGACCCCACCCGCTGGGAGACATGATCATGTCCGTCGTCATCGAGAACGACGGCCTCGACACTCCCTGTGAGGATATGGCTCCCCTGACCGAGGAACAGCTCAAGGATCCCGAAGCTATCCTTGACCGCATCCGTGAAGCCGGCGTTGTCGGCATGGGCGGCGCAATGTTCCCGACCGCGTTCAAGATCCGCGGCGGCATCGGCAAGGTTGACAAGCTTATCATCAACGGCGCAGAGTGTGAGCCGTACCTCAACGGCGACCATCTCACCATGCTCAATTTCCCCGAGCAGCTTCTCAAGGGCATCCAGCTCATCCGTATTGCCAGCGGCCTTGACCACTGCTACTACGGCATCGAGAAGAACAAGCAGGACGCCATCGACCTTCTCAATTCCCTCCATCCCGAAAACTATGGGATAGAGATCGTCCCCGAAGAGGTCAAGTACCCTCAGGGCGGCGAGAAGATGCAGGTCAAGGCAGTCACCGGCCGCGAGGTCAAGCCCGGCGGGATCCCCTCCGGCGTCGGCTGCAACGTTGTCAGCACCCGTACCGCGTACGCGATATATCAGGCATGCTATGAGGGCAAGCCCGTTATCGAACGTATCGTCACCGTCGCGGGCAGCGCCCTCAAGGCTCCCGTAAACGCTCTCACCCGCGTCGGTACTCCGTTTGAGTACCTCGCCGAGCAGTGCGGCGGCTTCGTCAAGACCCCGCGCAAGATCGTTCTCGGCGGCCCGATGATGGGCATCTGCGCGACGAGCTTTGAAGCCCCCACCATCAAGGGCACCGCGGGCGTGCTGTTCTTCACCGAAGAAGAGGACAGACATGTCGAGCACCCCACCTGCATCCGCTGTGGCAAGTGCATCACCGTATGTCCGATGAACCTTGAGCCTGTGTTCATGTACATGTACTACAACAAGGGCGACTTCGAGATGATGCAGAAGTATCACATCACCGACTGCTTCGAGTGCGGCAGCTGCGCATTCAACTGTCCGGCCAGAATGCCCCTTACCCACGCCTTCAAGACCGCGAAGCTCATGTTCCAAGCAAAGGCTGCAAAGGAAAAGGCCGCGGCTGAGGCGAAAGCAGCAAAGGAGGCCCAGAAATAATGAGCGAGAAAAAAGAAAAGATCGTCCTTGACGTGGCGTATCAGCCGCAGGTAAGGACGGGAATGGACACCCGCCGCATCATGCTCAATGTGATGCTGGCTTTGCTGCCGTCGCTGGCAATGGCAACTTGGGAATTCGGCATGAAGCCCGTTCTCATGGTCGTCGTGTCGATGCTCTCCGCGGTGTTCTATGAGTGGGCATACCGCAAGCTCCTCAAGAAGCCCGACACCATCGGCGACTGTTCCGCAATGCTGACCGGTATGCTCCTTGCAATGACCCTGCCCGCAAGCGCGCCTTGGTGGCTGCCGCTTATCGGCAACTTCTTCGCAATCATCGTCGTTAAGCAGCTCTACGGCGGCATCGGCAAGAACTTCCTCAACCCGGCTCTCGCAGGCCGCGCGTTCCTCATCGCGTCCTACGCCGTTATCATGACCAAGTGGACGATACCCTCCGCCATGGCCGGCATGGGTGTCGAAACCGTTGACGGCATCACGATGGCTACCCCGATGACTTATCTCTATGCCGGCAAACCCATGCCCGGCTATTACAGCTACCTGAACATGTTCCTCGGCATCATGCCCGGCTGCTTCGGCGAAGCGAGCAAGATCGCTCTTCTCGTCGGCGGTATCTACCTCATCTGCCGCAAGATAATCTCTTGGCGCATCCCCGTGTCCTTCATCGGCACCGTCGCGCTGCTTACCCTTATCTTCGGCCACGAGGGCTACGGCAACTTCGAGTGGATGATGTACAACCTCCTGTGCGGCGGCCTGTTCCTCGGCGCCTTCTTCATGGCGACTGACTACGCCACCAGCCCCGTCACGCTTCCCGGCCAGCTCCTCTACGGCGTCGGCTGCGGCGCGCTGACCGTGCTCATCCGTTATTTCGGCAGCTACCCCGAAGGCGTGTCCTACGGTATCCTTATTATGAACCTCTGCACTTGGGCGATCGACAAGGCGTTCCGCCGTCATCAGTTCGGCGTCTCCAAGGAAGACATTGCCGCAGAGAAGGCCGCTAAGAAAGCGGCAAAGGAGGGCGCGTAATTATGAACAAGATAGTTAAGCTTACCCTTATCCTCTTCCTCGTCTGCGCCATCGTCGCGGGCGTCCTCGGCGGCATCAACGAGCTGACCAAGGGACCCATCGCCGAGCAGAAGGCGATCAAGACCGCAAAGGCCTACGCCGCGGTTCTTGAGTCCGAGAGCTACGAACCGGTCGACAGCGCAAAGTACTCCGCGGATCCCACCATCGACGCCGTGGAGAAGGCCAGCAATGGCAGCGGCTACGTTGTGCAGACCACTTTCTCCGGCGCTCAGGGCTCCATCACCATGGTCGTCGGCGTCAGCACCGATTACAAGTGCACCGGCATCTCCATCATCGCCCACTCCGAAACCTCCGGCCTCGGCGCAATAGCGGCGAGCAGCTCCGAGCGCGGCGAGCAGTTCCGTGACTCCTTCATCGGTCAGGGCGACGGCATCACCGTGGACGATATAGACGCGCTCACCGGCGCGACCATAACCTCCAAGGCAGTCGCCGACGCGGTCGCAAACGCGATCGACATCGTAAAATCTCTTGGTTAAGGAGGCAGCCGAATGAACATCAAGAAACAGTTTAAAGAGGGCCTCATCACCAACAACCCCGTTCTTGTCCAGCAGATAGGCATGTGCGCCACTATGGCGATCACCACCTCGCTGTTCAACGGCGTGGGCATGGGTCTGTCCGTTCTCATAATCCTCACCTGCTGCAACGTCGTTATCTCCGCTATCCGTAAGATAATCCCCGATGAGATACGTCTGGCGATATTCGTCGTCGTCATCGCGGGCTTCGTCACGATAGTCGACCTGCTGCTTCAGGCGTTTATCCCGGCGCTGAGCGACGCACTCGGCGTGTTTATCCCGCTTATCGTCGTCAACTGCATCATCATCGGCCGCGCGGAAGCGTTCTGCCAGAAAAGCCCCATCGGCCCGTCCTTCTTCGACGGTATCTTTCAGGGTCTCGGCTACACCTGCGTGCTGATAATCATGTGCGTTGTGCGCGAGCTGCTCGGCAGCGGCACCTTCGGCGGCGGCCTTATCGACATCGCCAACGGCTTCCGCTTCACTCTTGACGGCACCGGCGCCGGCATCCAGATCTTCAACCCCGAATACGGCGCGACCATTCTGGTTCTGCCCTTCGGCGGCTTCCTTACGCTGGGCGTGCTGATCGCTGTCATGCAGTATGCGCTCAAAAAGTCCGCAAAGAAAAAGCAGCTTGCAGAAGAAGCTGCCGCGGCAGAGAAAAAGGAGGAGGATGAATAATGTTTACTAAAATAATTTCCATCTCCCTCGGCGCGATACTCATCAATAACTTCATATTCTCGCAGTTCCTCGGCTGCTGCCCGTTCCTCGGCTGCTCCAACAAGGTTGACACCGCCGTCGGCATGGGTCTCGCGGTCACCTTCGTCATGGGTCTTGCGTCCGCCATCTGCTGGGTCGTCGACCAGTACATACTCGTCCCGCTCGGCCTCGCGTTCCTCCAGACTCTGGCGTTCATCCTGATAATCGCGGCGCTGGTTCAGTTCGTCGAGATGTTCCTCAAAAAGTCCATCCCCTCACTGTACTCCGCGCTGGGCATCTACCTGCCCCTTATCACCACCAACTGCGCCGTTCTGGGCGTCGTTCTGCTGAACGTTCAGAATAAGTACAACTTCCTCGAATCCGTTGTCTACGGCATCACCGGCGGCCTTGGCTTCCTGCTCGCAATCGTCCTGTTCGCAAGCGTACGTGAGCGCGTTGAGTTTGCCGAGTACCCCGAATGCTTCGAGGGATTCCCCATCTGCCTCGTGTCCGCTGCTCTTGTGGCTCTCGCATTCATGGGCTTCAGCGGCATGAAGATATTCTGATAGGGAGGGCGTAAAGATATGAAATCTATTCTTCTCGCCATTGCGGTGCTGGGTGTGCTCGGCGCTGTGTTCGGCGCGCTGCTCGCCTATGCGTCCAAGATATTCCATGTTGAGGTCGACCCCAAGCAGGAGGAAGTCCGTGCATGTCTGGCCGGCGCAAACTGCGGCGGCTGCGGCTACCCCGGCTGTGACGGCTATGCCGCCGCTGTCGCCAGAGGCGAAGCACCCACCAACAAGTGCGTTGCCGGCGGCGCAGAGGCTGCGGCAAAGATAGCCGAGATCATGGGCGTCTCCGGCGGCGACGTTGAGAAAATGGTCGCCTTCGTGCCCTGCTCCGGCACTACCGGTCACGCTGAGCTGCGCTTCAACTACTCCGGTCCCGTCGATTGCCGCGCCGCCATGCTTTTCGGCGGCAAGAGCAACAAGACCTGTACCTTCGCCTGCATCGGCCTCGGCAACTGCACCCGCGCCTGCCAGTTCGACGCGATACACATTGTCGACGGCGTCGCTAAGGTCAACCGTGCCCGCTGCGTCGGTTGCGGTGCATGTGCCGACGCCTGCCCCAAGAGCATCATCAAGCTCATTCCTGAGAGCCAGAAGATCATGCCTGCCTGCGGCAACCATGATAAGGGCGCAAAGGTTATGAAGATGTGCGACTTCGGCTGCATCGGCTGCATGAAGTGCCAGCGCGAATGCCCGGCGGATGCCATCAAGGTCGTGGATAACCTCGCCGTTGTCGATACCGAGAAGTGCGTCCAGTGCGGTCACTGTGCGGATATCTGCCCGCGTCACATCATCAATTACTTCGGCAAGTAATCTGCAATTCTTAAAAAGTCGCCAATGTGCATCGCATTGGCGACTTTTTTCTTGACCTTTTTTTCCCGCTGCTGTAAATTGAGTCCGTGGATGTGTGAGCACAGAAAGTGAGGTCAGCTATGAAATATATTTGTGAGCTTTGCGGCTGGGTCTACGACGAGGAAGAAACCGGCGTGAAATTTGAAGACCTTCCCGCCGACTTCGCATGCGAGCTTTGCGGCGCGGGGAAGGACAGCTTCAGCCCTGCGGAGTGACAATGCCGTGGCATGTTATTGCATAATTTGCCAAAATGTGATAGAATAAATTTAATAACATAAGGAGGTAGATACACAGTATGCATTCCAAAAAGCGCCGCAAGATGCCCCTTTGGGCGAGGCTGCTTTTATCCGTCCTAGCGATATTTGCTGTGGTAATAATCGCTGCGGTTCTCTTTATAAACAGCAAGCTTGATCTTGTCAAATATGACACCCCCGATACGACCTTCACGCCGGTAAGCTCTTCGGCGGACGATGATGCCGACGAAGGGGATCTAGTTGATATTTCCGGACTTGAGGAGCGCGCTCCCTCTGAACTGCCGTCTGGCGAAATTACAAAGGAAAAGGAAGTTTTCAATATCCTCCTTCTCGGTACCGACGAGCGTACATACGACTTCTCGGACGCGGCCAGAGCCGACGCAATAATGGTTCTCAGCCTCAACCTCAAGGACAGCACCGCGAAGCTGGTCAGTCTTGAGCGCGGCATGGGCGTCCCCATTCTCGAAGGCGAGTATGAGGGGCAGTACGACTGGCTTACGCACTGCTTCCGTTACGGCGGGGCGGAGCTGATGGTCAAGGAAGTCCAGACCTGCTTCAATCTGGACGTTGAGCGCTACATGCGCGTCAATTTCACGGCGCTCAAGGCAATCGTTGATGTGCTCGGCGGCGTTGACGTCCCGCTCACCGGCGCGGAGTATCCGAACATCGACGGCACGGTGACTCCGCTTGGCGACAGCGTTTTCCATCTTGACGGAACCGCCGCATTGAGCTATTGCCGTCTCCGCTCCATCGACAGCGACTGGTCGAGAATCAAGCGCCAGCGCACCGTTATTCAGGCATGTGCCGACGGCGTGAAGAACGCGGACGTCGCAACGCTCAATAATCTTATTGACACCATCCTGCCCATGGTCAGAACGAATCTGACGAAGCTTGAGCTTGTGAAGCTTATGAGCTACGCGCCCAACTTCCTCGGCGTCGAGTTCGACCAGATGACGATCCCGGTTCCGGGGTCTTACGGCGGAATGCTGGGCATGGAGGGGCGCTCCTTGTTCGCGGTCGACTTTGAGACTAACTCCAAGATCCTGCACGACTTCCTCTACGAGAACATCAAGTACGAGGGATAGTATCAGTTGATAAGGGCAAACACGGTTTTGACGGGCAGAAATGCGTCCATACTTCTTCAAAGCCCTTGACAATACAGCAAGTATTCTCTGCGGCCTTTTCATCGTCTGGCCACATTTCTGCTCCGTCAAAACTGCTTCGCACCTGACAGGGATGGATTTTCGAGTGATTTTTGCTTTTTGAGACGCAGACGGGCTGCCGCCCTTCAAGACGAAAAGAGCAAAAAGCGCCGGAAAGACGCACTGTCAGGCGTGTCTGCCCTCGTCAACTGATACTAAACACAGATAATAAAAAACACCGGAATTTTCATTCCGGTGTTTTTTTCACGCTTTTGCGGTTTCTTTATCCGCGCCGGACAGCTCGCCGATGGCGCTCTGCATGAGCAGGCGCAGCATCCGCATGACACTGCGGCGATCGTCCTCGCTCAAAGCTCCGGCCGCGCGGATCATCGCCCGCGTACTGCCGAACCAATTGGCCTTCAGCTCCGGAACCGTGCGCGCGCCGGTCTGCTGCATGACCTCATACACGGTGTCGACCAGCACCGCGCGCTGCTCCACGCTCATCCCCGCGAGCCAGTCCTTGAGTGTCCGGTCAATGAAACGGCTGCCCTGCGTCACCGTGTCGAGATAGCTCAGACTCTCTCGCTCAACGTCCCATGTGTAAATGTTGTGCTGGGTCAGCCCGGTCTCCTGACTGTGCACGACCGTGTACTGTTCCTCGTGCCCAAGCAGCATCCCGACCACTGACGACTGCGGGACAAAGGTGCGCACACGCGGGCATATCGCCTCGTAGCCCGGCTGGTCGAGTATCTTCTGGTCAAAGCCGGGGCCGTCGAAATTATATACAAGCTCGATCCGCTGCTGAACCGCGTCGGAGCAGAACGCGCCGGCATACACCGCGAGGTTGCCGCCCTTGGAGTGCCCGCCCAGCATCAGCGCGCCGTCCGTGCCGACCGCGATGCGCTCAAGATACTTCACCGCCGACAGCTGTGCCGGAACCGGGCAGATGAACGCCATGTTGAAATCCTCTTTCCAGCCAACCAGCGTCGTGTCCGTGCCGCGGAAGGCGACAAAACGCCTGCCGTCCTCAAGTATGTAGCACAGCGCGGAGAATTGGGTCTGCGTTTCAAGTTCGATTTGGTTTACATAATTACAAACATATATCCCGCGGAAGCGCTCGCTTTCGGCTGCCGCCTTGAGAAGCCGTATATCGTCGGGGCGGATGAGCCGCTCCTCGGTTTCCGGACGCGCGCTGAGCGCGTCCGCAAGCTCCGGCAGGCTCATCGGCTCTTCGCCGAGGATGCCGTCGCAGGGCAGATAGGACATGCGGCAGAGGACAAGCCCGTCCAGCTCGTTGAAGGGGCGGAAGTCAAAGCGCAGGTCGCCGCGCCACGCGATGTAATCAAAAATATTTGCCATTAAATCTCCTCTTAATTCTGCTTTAAATACTGTTCAAAGATTTCTGCCAAAATAGTATAGCATAAAAACAACCCGATTTCCAGTTCTGCATTGCTGGTGAAGTCTGTAAAAATTTCCGGCAACATTACAAAAATGTAAGACAAAACGCGGATTTTGTAAGGCAAAGCTATGGCAGCGCCGCGGCGCGGTGGGTATTATGGGCTTAAGCAAAACTTAAACATCCTGCCGCTTGTTCCTTAAAGCGGTCGTGGGCTATAATTTTGCCATACTACCAAGGAGGCGAGTATATGTCTATAAAACAGATAAACTTCATCATAGCCTGTGTTTTCTTCGTATGCTATGCTTACCAGTTTATATATATCCCGATAAGCTGGCGGGGGAGACGCACCGCGCACAAGCCGCCTAAGCTGCACCGCTTCGCCGTGCTCATCGCTGCGCGCAACGAGGAGGCGGTCATCTCAGAGCTTATAGACAGCATCAACGCTCAGGACTACCCGTCTGGGCTTATTGATATATATGTCGCCGCTGACAACTGCACCGACGGCACCGCGAAGATGGCGCGCTGTCACGGCGCGCAGGTGTTTGAACGCTTCGACACACAGCATATCGGCAAGGGCTACGCGCTGGATTTCCTGCTCAGCCACATCCCGCATGAGTACGACGCGTACCTCGTCCTCGACGCCGACAACGTCATCGCGCCGGATTACATACGACACATGGATCAGACCCTGTCCGACGGCTACAAGATCGCCACCAGTTACCGCAACTCCAAAAACTACGGCGACAACTGGATATCCGCGGGCTACGCGCTGTGGTTCCTGCGCGAGTCGCGCTATCTCAACGGCGCGCGCTACACGATCGGCAGCAGCTGTGCGGTGTCCGGCACGGGCTTCGCGTTCACGCGGGAGATTCTTGACCGCATCGGCTCGTGGCACTTCTTCCTGCTCACCGAGGACATCGAGTTTACGATCGACAACGTGGTGCACGGCGAGAAGATCGGCTATTGCCGGGAGGCGGTGCTGTATGACGAGCAGCCCACGGATTTCCGCCAGTCGTGGCGGCAGCGGCTCCGCTGGTCGAGGGGCTATTTGCAGGTGTTCGGCTGTTACGGGCTTGACCTGATGAAGGGCATGTTCGGCGGCAGCTTCTCCTGCTATGACATGGCGATGAACATCATGCCGGCGGCGGTGCTCAGCTGTGTGAGCATCGTGGTGAACGTCGCGGCAGCGCTCCAGACCTTCCTCGCGGGCGGCGATTTGTCCGGTCTGATGCTGTCTGTCGCACAGTTGGTGGCTAACCTCTACCTCACGCTGTTCGCGCTCGGCGCGATAACAACAATCAGCGAGTGGCGGCAAATACACTGCACAAGCTTCAAAAAGGTTCTGTACGCGTTCACCTTCCCGCTGTTCATGCTGACCTATCTCCCGATAGTCGTCGTGTCGCTCTTCGTCTCTCCAGGATGGAAGCCGATATCCCATCGCCGCGCATGCACAGTGCGTCAGATAATGAGTATAAAGTAAACCGCATCCGGGCGGCTGAGAATATCAGCCGACCGGAATTTTTTCGCGCACAGGGGAGCCGGAACTATTTTCCTTTATTTTCTTGTTGTATAAACTAAAATGTTACAGCGCTATATGACGGCCTTCGTAGAATTACATAATTATAATAAACTTACAATTATGTAAACTTAGGAGGACTACATATGGCAACTGAGGGAGGAAAACTGTTTGCCGGACGGATACCGCGAGGCAAGCTTGACCCGCGCTTCGGCACGGCGCTGCACTGCGGCGGATATATGCTGGCAGGCTTCGTGACGGCCTGCGCGCGGGTGCTGGCATCGGGCGCGCCGTTCGGGATGGCCTTCGTGGCCGCTGCGGGACCGGGCGTCAAGGGCGTATTCGCGCTTGCGGGGGTGGCGCTGGGCTATCTGCTGAGCGGCGGCATCGACTGGGGGATACGCTACATCGCTGCCGCCGTGCTGGTGTACACCGTGGGCTTCGTGTTTCAGGAGCTGGAGTTTTATAAACGCGGCCTGTTCATGCCCGCGGTCGCGGGGCTGGTCATGGCGCTGACCGGATTTCTGGGCAGCTTCTCCGCAAAGCCCGACGAGATACCCCTCGCGGCGAAGCTCGTGCTTGAGACATCGCTCGCTTTCGGCGGCTGCTACTTTTTCCGCGAGGCGCTTTCGACCGCGCCGCGCAGGAGCGAGACGGATGAACTGCGCCACAGCGCCGCGCTGCTCATCGCTGCCGCCTGCATGCTGATAGCGGTGGGGCGGATAGAGCTGTTCGGCCTCGTGTCGGTCGGCCGCTGGGCGGCGCTGCTGCTGGTGATGGCCTCGGCCATGCAGGGCGGGATGCTGACCGGCGCTGCCGTCGGCACTGTTATGGGCATCGCCATGGACATTTCGCACGGCGGTGCACCGTTTTATACGATGGTGTTCGCGTTTTCGGGGCTGCTCGCCGGCGTGTTCGGCAAGCACGGGCGGATACTCTTCACACTGTCGTTTCTGGTTGCGAACGCGATCGCGGTGATCTGCGCGTGGGATTCGGACAGATATCTCGGCGCGCTGCTGGAATGCTTCTGCGCGGCGGTGGTGTTCGTGCTGCTGCCGACACAGCTGCTTACCCACGCGGGCGTGATACTCCAGCGCATGGAGCGCGGCAGCGGCGAGACGAATCTGCGCCGCTATGTCGCCGGGCATGTGCGCGAGCTGGGCGATGCGTACGCGGAGCTGTTCGAAGTCGTGCGGCGGAATATCGAGGAGCCGTATAACGACGAGAATATCGCGCGGATATTTGACCGCGCTGCGGATCAGGTCTGCGTCAAATGCAAGTTCAAAAACCGTTGCTGGAACGCGGATTACGTCGATACGCTGTCGGCCATGAACGATGCCTCACGCGCCATGCAGGAGCATGGAAGCCTTGAAAACACCGACTTTCCGGGCTTCTTCCGCGAAAAGTGCGTGAGTCTGATGCCATTTGTCGCGGCGGTGAACGGAGAACTGCGCGCGATGGCGTACCGGAGGCAGCTTCAGGCGAAGCTGTCCGAAAACCGCAGTGCGGCGTGGGGGCAGTATCAGGACATGGCCGCCATGCTTGGGCGCATCGCGGCAGAGCTGGGCAGCGTAAACGGCGCGGATCCCTTGGCTGAGCGCAGGCTGCAGCGCTACCTGAAGAGTCTGGACATCGACGCCGAGACCGCTGTCTACCGCGACGGGCGCGGCCGACTGCGCGTCAGCATCGAGAGCGGGCGGCTGAGTCCTCTGACCGGGCTTGAAGACTGGCTCGAAAAGCTGTCGGCGGTTGTCGGGGTACGGCTGTGCCTGCCGAACGAGCTTCCGGACGGCTGCTCATGCATGACGCTGCTTGAGGCGGAGCCGCTGGCGGTGTCCGTCGGCATCGCGGCGCTGAAAAAGCGCGGGGAGAAGGTGAGCGGAGACCGCGGCAGCTACTTCAAAACCGACTCCGGCGTGCTCTGCGTCATCCTCTCCGACGGAATGGGCACCGGCAGCGAGGCAGCCAAGGAGAGCGCGGAGATAGTCGGCATACTCGAAAAGTTCCTGCGCTCCGGCGCAGATCCCGCCGTCGCCATGAAGCTTCTCAACTCCGTCATGCTCCTACGCGGCGGGGACGACAGCTGGGGCTACGCCACGGTCGATCTCATGTGCGTCGACCTCTTCTCCGGCGAGACCTGCTTTTATAAATACGGCGCCGCACCGTCATACGTGATGAACAGCGGGCGCATCCGTCGGATAAAGGGTGAGACGCTGGCCGCGGGGCTGAACCTCGGCGACGGGGAAGCGCCCGATCTCGTGAGAATGAGACTGCGCCCCGGCTCGACGGCGGTCATCGCCTCGGACGGCGTGATAGTAGACGATGACGACGGCTGGCTGAAAACGCTGCTCCAGAAGAGCGGCGCGGACATGAAGTCGCTTGCGAAGGCCACGCTTAAGGAGGCCGAGCAGCAGTACGGCGCGGAGGACGACATGACGGTCGTGACGGTGCGCGTGGAGGAGCGCGTATGAGGCCGGGACTGCGCTGGCGGCTCGCCGATCTGGGCAGGGCGTTCAGAGACGCGTTGTTTGCGTCTCCGGACGGCGCACAGCCTATGGAGCCTCTGCGCGGGACGGCGCGGCGCGTGATAGTTGTTCCGTCGCCCGACCCGCGCGTCTTTGAGCAGGCGGTGTTCATTGTCAGCGACGATTATCTGCACACGCCCGGAAAGAGCCAGACAGAGCTTCTGCGCTGTGCGCGCGAGGCGGCAGGGAAGTACGCGTCTGAGCATCTGCCGCCGAGACGGGCGAGGCCGCAGATCGTCCCGATGCTTACCGCGGCCGCGGCGGCGGTGCTCCTGACGCTGACGCTCCTCATGCTCACAGGACACATCTAGACGCAAAAATTCCCCCGAAGCAAAGCGTTGCTCTGCTTCGGGGGAATATCGCGTTCGGTTAAATCAGCAGCCGCAGCTTCCACCGCATCCGCATCCGCCGTCGTCGGAACTGCCGCATCCGCCGCCGCAGCCACCACCGCAACCGCCGCAGCCACCGCCGCAACCGCCGCCGTCGAATTCGGGGGAGATGGACAGCAGACCGCTCACGAGCATGTCGGCGGCCATATCCGCGCCGCCGCAGTAGCCCAGAACGGGCACGATGCCTGCGCTCAGCAGCAGGGCGCGCGCTTCATCGCCCATCTGGCTGACAATGACCGCGTCAACGTCGTTCTCGCGCATGAGGTCGGCCATCGCCTGATGACCGTGCCGGTCAGAGCAGTCGATGAGCTTTTTAACGCAGGAGTCGACATTTGTGTCCTGGTAATCGTATATCGCGAAGCACTCGGCGTGGCCGAAATGCTCGCCTATCTGACCGTTGTTGTATGCGACAGCTACTTTCATTTATCGCCTCTCCTCTCGATGACGTCGGCGATGCCGGAGATGTTCCCGCCGTCCACGGACTCGACCTCGCCCGCGTCGACCATCGCGGCGATGACCGGGTCGATCGGCAGGCGTGCGGTGTTCTCTATGCCGAATTCCTTCGCAACCTTGTCCACCTTGCTCTCGCCGAATATTGCGTGCTCCTTGCCGCAGTCCGGGCACTTGTAGTAGGACATGTTCTCGACGATGCCGAGTACGGGTACGTTCATAAGCTTTGCCATGTTGACGGCCTTGGCGACTATCATGCTAACCAGATCCTGCGGGGTGGTGACGATGACCACGCCGTCGATCGGCAGGGACTGGAACACGGTCAGCGGCACGTCGCCGGTTCCGGGAGGCATATCGACGAACATGTAGTCCACATCCGTCCAGAGTACGTCCGTCCAGAACTGGGTGACGACGCCGGCGATGACGGGGCCGCGCCATACGACAGGCTCGGTCTCGTTTTCGAGGATGAGGTTTATAGACATGATCTGAAGGCCGGTGTGCGTCGTAACGGGGAGGAGATACTCCTCGGTGCCGCGGGCGTGCTCGGTGATACCGAAGGCCTTCGGGATGGATGGGCCGGTGATGTCCGCATCGAGAACAGCCGCGTTGTAGCCGCGGCGCTGCATCTCGGAGGCGAGCAGGCTCGTGACGAGGGACTTGCCGACGCCGCCCTTGCCGCTCACAACGCCGATGACCTTCTTGACGCTGGAGCCCTCGTGAAGCGCCTTGCGGAAGGACTCCGCACTGCGCTCGCTGCAGCTCTCGCCGCAGGTTGAACAATCATGTGTGCATTCGCTCATTTGAAATACATACCTTTCTTTTTTGTAGTTGTGTCCCAATCTGTGACAAACTATAATTATTTTTTGATAATTTTCCGCACCGCGCGGACAAGATACATCGCTGCAACGCCGGTGAATACGCCGGTGATGATGCCGGAGGCGGCGAGCACCGGCGCGTAATACAGCAGCCCCGGAGTCTTGACGATGAGCGCGCAGGCCATAAGCTGCCCCGCGTTGTGCGCGACGGCGGCGGTCGCACTGACGACCCAGATAAGCTTTTCCGGGAAGCGCCCGACCAGCAGGCACATCACAATATACGCCAGCACACCGCCGGAGATGCTGTATATCAGCGCGGCAGGGCTGCCGGTGAACATCGCGCCCATGATTATCCTCAGCAGCAGGACGATACCGGCTTCTTTCTTGCCGAGCAGGAGCATGGCCGTGAGCGTGATGATGTTCGACAAGCCGAGCTTTACGCCGGGTATCGGCACGGGCGCGGGTATCTGCGCTTCGATAACAAATATCGTCAGCGCCATGGCTGTCAGCAGCGCCATGAACACGAGCCTTTTCGTCTTAGCCATCTATCGCGTCTCCATAAATCTCTATCACGAGTCTGTGCGGCATACACACTATCGGCACGCCCGCCGTCGTCAGCTTGCCCTGACGCACACATATCCCGTCCGGGCAGTCGGCCTCGGTGACGGATATCGCGCCCGGCTCGACATGTACGGTGTTGTGCCCATAGGCGGTGTCGATGTCAATGTCGTACGCTTCCGTGACGCGGCTGAGATCGACGGTCTGAAGCAGCTCGCCGTCCACGCTTATCCGCGCGACGGAGCCTTCCGGAGCAAACAGCTTCAGCGCAATAAAAGCGCCGGCACATACGATAAAAACCAACGCCAGAATCAGTATCCACATTTTCTTCTTATCTTTAAACATATGCCCATTTTAAGATGTTCCGGGTAAAATGTCAATGCCCCTTTGCGGCACGGAGCAAAGGCGGCAATTGCGGCTTGAATATGCCGCTCAGGTTTGGTACAATATAGAAGAAATCCCGGCGTTTATGAGGTGAAACGAGTGATAGATATACATTGTCATATGCTGCCCGGAGTGGACGACGGCTCCGACTCGATGGATACGTCGCTGCTGATGGCGTCGATGGCGGCGGAGAGCGGGGTGGAGACCGTGATAGTCACTCCGCATTGTAACATCCCCGGCGAGGCGGCAAATTATCCGTCGCGGGAACTGCTGGGCAGGTTCATGGCACTGCGCGAGACCATCGACGCGGCGAAAATACCACTGCGCATCCTCGCGGGCGCGGAGGTGTTCTGCACGGCGGATATCGCGGAGCTTATCCGCGCGAAAAAGCTGCTGACGCTTGCGAGCAGCCGCTATATACTGGTGGAGTTTGCGTTCAATGAGGATTCGATAGAGATGAATTCCCGTTTGGAGCAGATCTTCGCCGAGGGACTGACGCCGGTCATCGCGCATCCGGAGCGGTATAATGCCGTCCAGCGGGACAGAACGCTGCCGGAGCGGTGGTTCGCGTCGGGCTATGTGCTTCAGGTCAATAAGGACAGCATCTTCGGCGGCCTCGGCCAGCGCGCCAAGCGCACTGCGGAGTTTATTCTGAGTCAGGGGCTGGCGCATATCGCGGCAAGCGACGCGCACAGCACCTATTCCCGCAATCCGGAGCTTGCCCGCCTGCGCGAGCATATAAGCCTGAACTATTCCGAGGACTACGCGCGGATACTGCTGGAGGAGAATCCGCGGCGTATTATAGAGAACAAGCCTATGCTGAGAGCATGACGCGCGGGGGGGCGCGTGTATATTGAGTGCCATTAGGGAAAGGACGATGTTGACACCGCTTTTCTTGGCGCCCTTGTGTAAAGGAAGCTGTCGGAGTCAGCCGACTGAGGGGTCGCCAGTGTTCAGAAATTGCCATTAGAGAAAAGAGAGCGCGATGTAAAGAACACATCTGTCATCCCCCTCTTGAAGGAACCAAGCGGCAATGACAGGCTGTCTGAAAATACCGCATTATTCCCCTCAGTGAACAATACCCCCCGGCTGCTAGACCGTCAGGTCTTGCAGCCGGGGGTTACACTATCACATTTTAACCGTTCAAACCTCTGCCGGTTTCGGAGCTTTCGCCTTCTTCGGCGGCTGGCCGTGACGGTAATAGGTCGGGACGATGCGCTCTATGCAGTCGCGTATCGCCTGACCGTCGCGCTCGTCTGCTTCGGCCAGCTCAGCGAGCTGAGCCATGAACTTCTCGCGGTCGACATCCAACTCGTGCCCTATGTAGATGAGATTGTTCGCCGTCTTCTCCATGCCCTCGGCGTCCATCAGAATCTCCTCAAACAGCTTCTCGCCGGGGCGCAGGCCGGTGTATTCGACCTTAATGTCGACGTCTGGCTCGAAGCCGGAGAGCCGGATCATGTTCCGCGCGAGATCGTCTATGCGCACGGGATCGCCCATGTCGAGCACGAATATCTCGCCGCCGGTAGCGTACGCCCCGGCCTGAAGCACCAGCGAAACGGCTTCGGGTATCGTCATAAAATAGCGGATAACGTTCCGGTCGGTGACGGTGACGGGGCCGCCCGCGAGGATCTGCCTGCGGAACAGCGGTATCACACTGCCGTTGCTGCCGAGGACGTTGCCGAAGCGCACCGCGACATACTCCGTCTCGGAGCGCCCGTTCATCATCTGGATGACCATCTCGCACATGCGCTTGGACGCGCCCATCACATTTGTCGGGTTCACGGCCTTGTCGGTGGAGATAAGAAGGAAGCGCTTCGCTCCAAACTCAGCCGCCGCTTCCGCGACGTTCAGAGTGCCGAACACGTTATTCTTTATCGCCTCGGCGGGGGAGTCCTCCATCAGCGGCACATGCTTATGCGCCGCGGCGTGGAACACAAGCTCAGGCCGGTAGGTGTCCATGACGTTGAAAACGCGCTTGCGGTCACGCACGGAGCCGATGAGCACAACGAGGTCGAGCGTCGGATAACGGCGCTTCAGCTCCTGCTGGATGTCGTAGGCGTTGTTCTCGTATATATCGAAGATGATAAGCCGGCCGACGCCATGCTTTGCGATCTGGCGGCACAGCTCACTGCCGATGCTGCCGCCGCCTCCGGTGACAAGCACGGTTTTGCCCTTTATGTAGTCGGCAATGCCGCTCATATCGACGTCCACAGTCGCGCGGCCTAGCAGGTCGACGATATCCACATCGCGCACCTTCTTGACGCTGACCTCGCCGTTTGCAAGCTGATAGAGCGCGGGGAGCGTTTTCAGGCGGCAGCCGGTGCGCTGGCAGATGGAGATAAGCTCCGTGCGATCCCTGAGCTGTGCCGACGGGATGGCGAGCACGATTTCCTCAATGCCGTATTTCTGCACGGCGGACTCGATCTTCTCGCGGTCTCCCACGATGGGCACTCCCATCAGCAGCGCGCCACGTTTGGAGGGATTGTCGTCAATGACGCATATGACTTGATTTTCCGAGTGCGAGCTGTTCTGAAATTCGCGGATGACCATCGCTCCCGCGGCACCGCCGCCGATGAGCATTGTGCGTCTGCGCGTGACCTGCTTTGAAGCGGCGCGCTGATTGCGAAGCAGACGGTAGATAAAGCGCGGGAACGAGGCCGCGACGAACAGCACCAGAATGTAAATAAACGGGTAACTGCGCGGCACGGGCAGACCCGAAAGCAGCATACCGAACCACACCGCCGCGCCGGAACATGCCGAAGCGAGCGCGATGCGCACGAGCTCGTGCACTCCCGCAAACTCCCACAGACTGTTGTAAAGCCCGAATATCCAGAAGATTATCACGGTGACGAGTGTGTTGAGCCACATGTAGGATATGACGCTGCTCATAAATCCGGCTTCCGACGCCTGTGCCGGCGACAGCTCGAAGCGCAGAAGCAGCGCCGCAACTGCCGAGAGATTTATTATCACAATGTCCGCCAGCAGCAGACACGCTATTCTCAGCAGCTTCTGCGTATTTATATTCTCATCAATGAGCTTTCTCATTTCTTCCCCCAAAGAATTACGAAAACGCGTATTATCGCGTAACAAAATGATTACAAAGACTATATCACAATATCTGGAACTTGTACAGGAGAAAATAGAAAAAATTTTAAGTTATTTTTTTGACTGTCCACGGCGGAAGAAAATACGTGAAAAAACGCAGATATTTTGCGCGAAGCCTTGAAAATATAGGAAGCATATGATAAACTTCTCTATTATAGTGATAATGGACGTGGTCTGCTCTGCCGCGCGGAATACAGGGACGGAAATGAGAACATTAAAGACAATCCTTATAATATGCCTCGTGCTTGTGACGGCGGCCTTCGCCGCAGGGCAGGTCTATTCGCGCGTCGTGGCAGATACTGTGCCGCCCGTGATAACTCTCGACTCGGACAGTATCACCGTCAGCGTTGAGGACGGGCGCGACGCGCTGCTGCGCGGCGTGACCGCGTCTGACGCGAAGGACGGGGATCTGACCGGGCAGATCATAGTCTCCGGCGTGTCGAAGCTTATCAGCAACAACACCGCGAAGGTGTCGTACATGGTGTTCGACATGGCGGGGAACATGGCGTCGGCAACGCGGTACGTGGTCTATTCCGACTATCACCGCCCGCGCTTCATGCTTACCACGCCTCTGGTGTACAGCCTCGGCGAGACGGTCTCAATCACAGGCCGCCTTCAGGCGCAGGATGCCGTGGATGGGGACATCACAAGCTCTATACGCGTTCTCTCGTCCGACATTATCAGCAGCACCGAGGGCGTCTATAACCTGACGCTTCAGGTCATCAACTCGCTGGGCGACACCGCGCAGGTCACGCTGCCTGTGACTATCCGCGCGGAGGCGGACGGGGACTCCGCGGTCAAGCTCCGGCGCTATCTCGTCTATGCCGGTCTCGGCGATGACTTCGAGCCGAGAAATTATATAGAATCCGCGTCCGCAGGCTCCGTCTCCGACGTGAGAATAGACAGCAACGTGGACACGCAGAGTGCGGGCTGTTATCTCGTGACCTACACCGTCACCGTCGGGGGGCGCTCAAGCTCCGCGCTGATGACGGTAGTAGTGGAGTAAGGAGGCGGCGAATGGACAAGAACGAAATACGCGCGGAAAACGTTTCAATCGGCTGCCTGCTGCGCACACTGAAAAAGAATCTGTGGATGATAGCCGCCGCTGCGGCGATATTTGCGATGCTCGTCTCGCTCTACGCGGACTTTGTCCGCAAGCCCGTGTACAGAGCCAGCATGACCTACGCCGTCACCTCGCGCATGAGCGGGTACAGCACCCGCAATATCACGGCGGCAAAGGAGATGGCCTCCATACTCACCGAGGTGCTGGATAACAGAATCGTCAATGACACCATCCGCGCCTCGTCCGATGAGCTGAGCGGCTATTCCGGCGGCATAAAGGCAAAGCTTGTAGAGAACAGCAACTTTGTTGTCGTGACTTCGGAATCCGGCTCACAGCGCGAGGCGTTTCTGGCGCTGGTTGCGCTGATGGATAATTTTGATACATTTTCCGATTATATATCCAGCAATATCGTCGCGCAGGTGATACAGGAGCCGCGAATATCTTCGACACCTGTCAACTCAATGAACGTCAGGCGCACCGCGATGAAAGCGGCGCTGGCCGGCGCGGTGCTGATGGCGGCAGCGATAGTCGCAATATCCGTTATGAGCGAGACGATACAGACCCGAAGCGGCGCGAAGAGCCTGCTTGACGCGCCGGTCATCGCAATGCTGGGGCATGAAAAGGGCGCAGGAAAGAAAAAGCGCAGGGGAGCGGGCGCAATACTCATAAATTCCCCCGCGGTAAGCCTTGCGTATACCGAGCAGATAAATTCCCTCTGCTCAAGGATCGAGCATGAAAAGCGCGAAAAGGGCGGCGGCATCGTGCTCGTCACGAGCGTCGGCGCGAACGAGGGCAAGTCCACAGTCGCGGCGAACATCGCAATAAGCCTCGCGTCGCGCGGCTACAAGGTCGCGCTTATAGACGCCGACCTCCGCAACCCCAGCCAGACGGAGCTGTTCGGCGGGCGCTGGAGCAGCCCGCTGCCGTTCAACAAGATGCTCGCCAAGCCCTTCTCCGTCGAGGCGCTGAACACCTGCGCCAAGTACGACGCGGAGACGAACGTTATGATGCTCTTCTCGCAGTACAGCGACGAGCGCTGCACGGAGCTTCTCTCGTCGGAGACGATGCGCCGCAGTATCGAGCGCCTGCGCAGACTTGATTTCGTCGTGATAGACACGCCGCCTATGGGCATGTTCCCGGATGCGGAGCTGCTGTGCGACATGGCCGACCAGTCGATGCTCGTCGTCCGGCAGGATACCATCCCCGCGGCGGATATAAACGACTGCGTCGACGCGCTCAACAACAGCAGCGCGCATTTCCTCGGCTGCGTACTCAACGATATGCACGGCAGCGACGGCGGCTATGGCTACGGATATGGCCGCGGCTACGGCTATGGGAAAAAGTACGGATATTACGGCAATTATAAAAATGAGACCGGCTCTACGGACGGCAGGATGAAGGGTTAAAAACGTGGAAGCAGGTAAGAATCAAAACTATATAGATATATCTGAGCTGCTCTCGCGCTTTTTCAGAGAGCTTAAAAAGCTGTGGATCCCGGCGATAATAGTGACGGCGGCCTTCGCAGTGCTGTTCGCGCTGCGCGCGAAGATGAACTATACGCCGATGTATCAGTCGCGCGCCATGTTCACCGTCAGCTCCGGCTATTCGTCGGACGATATCCTCTCTTACAGCTACTATTACGATAACGAGGCGGCAAAGCAGCTCGCCGCGGCCTTCCCGTATATGCTGGGAACCGACGTTATGAACGAGCTTGTGAAAAACGAGCTGGGCGTGAGCTATATAAACGGCAGCATAAGGGCGGAAGCCGTTGCGGATACGAACCTCTTCATACTCACCGTCACCAGCTCTGACCCGCAGGACGCGTATGACATTCTGGAGGCCGTCATAGCGAGCTATCCGCGCGTGGCGCTTTATATGGTGGACTATTCGCAGGTCATTATGAAGAGCGAGCCGACGGTGCCCACCGCGCCGTACAACAGCTTTTCGTGGAAAGGCTCGGCGGTCAAGGGCGGTATGCTCGGCCTCGGCCTGAGCTGCCTTGCGGCGCTCGTGCTCGCCATGATGCGCAAGACGATATTCAGTGCAGCAGACCTCAAGGCTTCGGCGAACGTGCCGATACTGGCGAGCGTCGCGCGCACATCGGCGAAGAAGCGCCGGAGCGGGAAGGGCATAATCTCGCTGACCCACGCGGGCGTCGACCCCGACTTTGTCGAGGCCATGCGCGGCCTGCGCATAAAGCTTCTGCGCGCGATGACGGAGCCGGGCGCGCAGGTCATCCTCGTCACGAGCACTCTCCCCGGCGAGGGCAAGACCACCATTTCCGCAAACCTCGCTCTGTCGCTGGCAAGCTCCGGACTGCGGACAGTGCTCATTGACACCGACCTTAGAAAGCAGGATACGAAGGCGGCCGTCGGCGTGAACGACACGAGACCCGGCCTGCCCGAATATATGACGGACAGCAATATAAAGGTAGCTTCCATGCTCTCTCCCGTGCCGGGAAGCAGCCTTGAGGTGATATGCAGCACGGCGGCAAAGCGCCGCCCGCCGATGAATGCGCATAAGCTGGAGCAGCTGATAGAGCGGCTCCGCCCGGACTATGACTATATCGTTCTCGATACGCCGCCCTGCGGGATAATCTCCGACGCGAAGTTCATCTGCCGCTGTGCGGACGCGATAGTGTACGTCGTGCGGCACGATTACGCCTCGCGCAATCAGATAGTGGATTCGATGCAGGAGCTTGCCGACCAGAAGGCGAAGCTTACCGGATGCGTTCTGAACGACACACCGGCGGTGAGCCATTCCAAGAGATACGGCTACGGCCAGTATGGCTACGGTAAATACGGCTACGGCAAGACCGGGTACAAGAAGTACGGCTACGGCAGGGACAAGGCCGGAGACTGAGCATGAGCAAAAAGGTTGACACGGCGGAGTATATGGGTATGCTGAGGGAGCTTATCAGGCAGGGACACCGTGTCTCGGTCCGCGTGGCGGGAAACAGCATGAGCCCGTTTCTGAAGCACGGGCGGGACACCGTATTCTTCACGGCTCCGGATTCGGAGATAAAAAAGGGTGACATCGTGTTCTATACGCGCCCGAACGGCCAGTATATCATGCACCGCGTGTGCCGCGTGAACCCCGACGGCAGCCTCGACATCTCCGGCGACGCGCAGTGCGTCATGGAGTGCGGCGTACCGCGAAACGCGGTGTTCGCGCGCGTCGTCGAGGCCGAGCGGGACGGAAAGCTGATCGCCCCCGGCGATAGATGCTGGGACTTTTTCAGCGGCTTCTGGGTGGACAGCTTCGGCGTCAGGCTGCTGCTGCTTCACGGCGGCAGCGCAGTGATGCGCATTATCAAGAGTTTTCGTGGAGAATCGGATGGATCAGGGCAGCAAAAAAAAGAATAGCGCTCCGCTTCACTCGGAGTCTCTGGGGATGCTGCTGAAGGGCATCCGGGACGGCAGCTTCCGCGGCATGTACGCCGACTGGAAATGGATCATGCGCTATGCAAAGCCATATAAGGGGCGCATAGCGCTCTACACCCTGCTCGGTCTGCTGTGCAGCGCGACGGGGCTTGCCTCAAGCGTTGCGGGCAAATATGTCATCGACATCATCACGGGCTTCGATTCCAGCAGACTCTGGATAGTCGCGGTGATAATGGTCGTGGGCGCGGCGTTGAGCATAGGGTTTTCGAGCCTGTCGTCGTGGGTGTCGGCAAAGCTCGGCGTCGATATCAATAACGATATTCAGGCCGATGTTTTCGGCTGCCTGCTCGACTCCGAATGGATGGAGCTGAGTCGGTTCAAGAGCGGCGATATACTAAACCGCTTCACCGCCGACGTCAGCACAGTCGCGTCGAACGCGATATGCTGGATACCGAACCTCGTGATATATCTTTTCAGCTTCATTGCCACGTTCTGCGTGATAATGTACTATGACCCGGTCATGGCGCTCATCGCGTTTGCGAGCGCGCCGGTGCTGCTGTTTTCATCGCGGCCGCTCATGCGCAGGATGCGCGGATACAGCAATAAAACGCGCGAGACGATGAGCGAGTTGTCGGCCTTTCAGGTCGAGGTGTTCTATAATATCGACACGATAAAGGGCTTTGACGCGGAGGACGACACGAAGAGCCGTCTGCGCGGCTGGCAGGGGAAATATAAGGACGTCGCGCTGGGCTACAACTCGTTCAGCATCCGCACGAAAGCGTGGCTTTCGGCGCTCGGAAAGCTGGTGGAGTTCATCGCCTTTGCCTACTGCCTGTGGCGGCTGTGGGGCGGATATATAAACTTCGGCACGATGACGCTGTTTCTACAGCAGCGGGCGAGCCTGAGCAGCGCGTTTTCAGGGCTTGTGGGTATGCTGCCCTTGGCCATGACAAGCTCCGTCGCTGCACGGCGCATCCGGGAGCTTGCGGAGCTGAGCAAGGAGCCGCGCGGCGGGGAACAGCCCCACGGCGGCGCATACGCGCTGAAGCTTGAGAATATAGATTTCTCGTATACCGCGGGGACGAAGATCATAAGCGGCTCCGGCTTCGAGGCCGCGCCCGGCGAGATCGTTGCGCTGGTCGGCCCCTCCGGAGAGGGAAAGACCACGCTTATCCGCATGCTCCTTGGCCTTGTGCATCCCGACGGTGGCACGGCGCGGCTCGTCGGCAATGACGGCGAGGTGCCGCTATCGGCGGACACAAGGTGCCTGTTTTCATATGTCCCGCAGGGGAACACCGTTTTCTCCGGCACAATTGCGGATAACCTGCGCATTGTGCGGCAGGACGCGAGCGACGAACAGCTCGTCGCGGCGCTGAAGGCGGCCTCGGCGTGGGACTTCGTGGAGAAGATGCCGCAGGGGATAAACAGCCCCGTGGGCGAGCGCGGGCGCGGCCTGTCGGAAGGTCAGGCACAGCGCATCGCAATCGCGCGCGCGATCCTGCGCGACGCGCCGATACTCCTCATGGACGAGGCGACAAGCGCGCTGGACGTTGCTACCGAGCGGCAGGTACTGCGCAGTATATTGGAGCACTGCCCGGATAAGACCTGCATCGTCACGACGCACCGTCCCAGCGTACTGAGCATGTGCAGCAGGGTGTACCGCGTGCTTGACACGAGAGTGACGGAGCTGTCGGAAGAGGAAAGCGCGCGTATGGTTATGGATTTCTAAAATTAAATATAAAAAGGAGAAAGTGCTATGAAGCTTCCCAAGAAAAAGAAGAATACGCCTGTGGTCATCATCAAGAAGGTTCGCCGCCGCTATCATAAGCTGTTCTTTGTTATCGGCGCGGCGATAGGCGGCGCTGTCGGCTTCAACCTCAGAAAGATAGTTGACAAGCTGTCCGAAAAGCTTGCGAAGAGGTAAATAAGGAAAACGTAAAATAGCGGGGACTCGGTTGAGAGTCCCCGCTATTTTGATAATATTGAGATGAAGTATGCCCCTCGTTAAAGGGCGCTAAGGTGGTTTTCCCGCGCTTACTCTATATCTTACAGCGCGTTATACTCCGCGTCGCTGACGGGCTTGCACCACTCGTTGCGGCACTCCTCGCCGGGAACCTCAACGGCGATATGGCTGAACCAACTGTCGGCCTTTGCGCCGTGCCAGTGCTTGACGTTCGCGGGGATGGTGACGACATCGCCGGGGGTCAGGCTCTGCGCGGGCTTGCCCTCCTCCTAATACCAGCCCTCGCCGTCGACGCAGATGAGCAGCTGTCCGCCGCCGCACTTCGCGTGGTGGATGTGCCAGTTGTTGCGGCAGCCCGGCTCGAAGGTGACGTTTGCGAGGAACACCGTCTCTCCGGGGACGGTCAGCGGCTTGAGGAAGCTGCGGCCGGTGAAATACTGCGCATACGCGTCGTTCGGCTCGCCGAGGCCGAAGAAGCCGCCGTGCGATTCAACGGCGTTGTCGTCGGCGTAGACCTCCTTCGCCATGCGGAACGCCGCCCACGCGTTCGGCCAGCCGGCGTAGAATGAGATGTGCGTGAGTATTTCGGCCATCTCACTGTGGGTCACGCCGTTCGTGCGCGCGGTGGAAAGATGATATTTGAGCGAAGAATCGGTTATCCCCTTGCTGATGAGAGCGGTTATGGTCACAATAGAGCGGAGCTTGAGCGACAGCTTGTCCTCGCGCGACCACACCTCGCCGAAGAGCACATCGTCGTTCAGCTCGGCGAATTTCGGCGCAAAATCATTCAGGGCGTCTCTGCCCGCAGTCTGCTTTACCATGATGAATTCCTCCTGAGAAATTATTTTATCGCGGCGCCCATTGCGCGCGCCTCTTCAAGCGCGGGATGACCTGCGATCTCGCCCGCGCCGTCCACGCCGCCGGCGAACACCGTGCCCGCAAGGCGGCAGTTTTCGTAGCAAATGACCCAGCCCTCGAAGCCGTGTACGGCGCGCTCGTCGGTGCCCGGCTCGTCGTCCATGGCGGTGGAGAGAAAGTACGCGTCTCTGAACGCGTAATCGCTTGCGAAGAGAGAGTTCACGCGGTCAAGCAGGGTCTTGAGCTGGCCGCTCATTTCGTAGTAGTAGATCGGCGTTGCGAAAACGAGCACGTCCGCGTGCAGCATCTTCTCGGCAATCTCCAGCGCGTCGTCGTTTATCACGCAATGGCCGAGCTGCTGACATGCGAGACATCCGCGGCAGAAGCCGATGTTTTTCCCGCGCAGGGAAATTTCCTCTACCTCGTTGCCAGCGGTCGCGGCGCCCTCGGCGAAGGCGTCCGCCAGCGCTTCGGAATTACTGTTCGGGCGCAGGCTGGAGCTTATAACGAGAACCTTTTTGGACATATGAGTTACCTCCGTATGTTTCGGTTGATATTAGTATCGGTTGACAGCGTCTCTGTCCCCGTGCTATAATTATTATATACCCTAAAGCTGACTTTAGGTCAAGATGCAAAAGGAAAAAATTTTGTTAATAGAGGAAACAAATATGTATACGATAGGGCAGGTATCGGAGATGTTCTCGCTTCCAATATCCACGCTGAGATATTATGATAAAGAGGGGCTGTTCCCGCAGATGGAGCGAAGCTCCGGCATCCGCCGCTTCAGCGAGCGCGAGCTGGAGGCTCTGCGCGTCATCGAGTGCCTGAAAAGATCGGGGCTTGAGATAAAGGAGATAAAGCAGTTCATGCAGTGGTGCGCGGAGGGGAGCGGCACCTACCCTCAGCGCCATGCGCTGTTCGAGCACCAGCTGGAGACGGTGAAGGCCGAGATGGATCGGCTTGAAAAAACGCTGGACATGCTGCGCTTCAAGTGCTGGTATTATGAGCGGGCGATGGCCGACGGCAGCGAGGACGCGCTGCACGAGATGATACCGGACAAGCTCCCGCCGGAGATAAAGGCGATATACGACAACGCACATTCGGACTGATAAAAGCCCCTATTCTTACAAGAATGTAAGCTTAGGGGCTGTATTTGTAAGGCAAAGCTATGGCAGGCTCTGCCCCGGCGCGGTAAAATACATGCGTAAACCAAGGAAAGGGGTCAGCGAGATGAAAAAGACTGAAAAAACAAATTGGCTTGACAAGATCGACGGCATCATCAAAAACGACAGCGGGCTTGGAGAACTTATGCTGGGAGCAAGCATACTGTACGGCGTCCCCGACCCCTGCGGAGCCGTGTACTCCGCATGCGCCGCGATGTGCGGCAGTAAATACTGCAAGGAGAAATGACAATGCCTATTCTCGAAGTAAAAAATCTGAAGAAAATCTATACCTCCCGTTTCGGCGGCAACAGCGTGCAGGCGCTTTCAAACGTCAGCTTCTCGGTCGAAAAGGGCGAATACGTCGCCATCATGGGCGAGAGCGGCAGCGGCAAGACGACGCTTTTGAATATCCTCGCTTCGCTCGATAAGCCGAGCTCCGGACAAGTCCTGCTCAACGGACGCAACATCGTCGATATAAAGGAGAAGGAGATATCCGCCTTCCGCCGTGACAATCTGGGCTTCGTGTTTCAGGATTTTAATCTGCTCGACACCTTTTCTATTCAGGACAATATCTTCCTGCCGCTGGTGCTCTCAGGCAAGAAGTACGACGAGATGAGCCGCGCGCTCGATCCTATTGCCGCAAAGCTCGGCATCAAGGACATCCTGCAGAAATACCCCTATGAGGTGTCCGGCGGCCAGAAGCAGCGCGCCGCCGTCGCCCGCGCGCTCATCACAAATCCGCAGCTCATCCTCGCCGATGAGCCGACCGGCGCACTCGACTCAAAGGCGACCGACCAGCTCCTGCGTCTCTTTGAGCAGATAAATCACGATGGGCAGACCATACTCATGGTCACGCACTCGACCAAGGCCGCCTCCCACGCAAAGCGCGTCATGTTTATCAAAGACGGCGAGGTGTTCCACCAGATATATCGCGGCGAGATGGACGAGGAGGCTATGTACGCCAAAATCTCCGACACGCTCAAGCTCCTCCAGAAAGGCGGCCGCGATGAATAAGCTCTTTTACCCCAAGCTTGCAGGGCAAAATATAATCAAAAACGGCAAGTTCTATTTTCCGTATCTGCTGACCGTCGTTATCAGCGCGGCGGCGTTCTATATTATGACGGCGCTGTCCTATTACAACGATCTGCCGGGGAAGCAGCGCTATGACTATCTGATGATGTTCATGACGCTTGGCAGCTTTGTGCTGGCGCTTTTTATCGTGATATTCCTGAGCTATACCAACAGCTTTCTGATGAAGCGCCGCAGTAAGGAGCTGGGTCTGTATAATATCCTCGGCATGGGCAAGGGCAGCATCGGTCTTGTGCTGTGCTGTGAGTCACTGTACACATGGCTGTGCAGCGTCGTCATCGGCATACCGCTCGGCATACTGATTCAGAAGCTTGTGATGATGCTGGTCGGGCGCATTATGCGCTTTGACACGATGTTTGAGTTTTATGTCTCGGGTAAGGCGATCGGCTTGACCGCGGCGGCCTTTGCCGGAGTCATTGCCGTGTCGCTGCTGTGTAACCTCAAGCGGCTCCATTTTCAGCGCCCCGTTGAGCTTCTGCACGGTGAGAACGCGGGGGAGCGCGAGCCGAAGACGAAATGGCTGCTCACGCTGTTGGGCATCGGCTCCCTCGGCGCGGGCTATTACATCGCCGTGACAACGAAGAATGCTTTTGACGCACTCGTCGTGTATTTTGTCGCCGTAATTCTTGTCATTATCGGCACATACTGCCTGTTTTCGGCGGTGAGCATCGCGGTTCTCAAGGCGCTGAGAAGAAACAAGAGATTTTATTATAAGACCGGCAACTTCATCGGCATCTCCGGTATGCTGCACCGCATGAACCGCAATGCCGTCGGCCTTGCAAATATCTGCATCCTCTCAACCATGGTGCTCGTTATGATATCCTCCACGCTCTCGCTGTACATGGGCACCGAGGACTCCATACGTCTGCGCTATCCGGCAGATATTAGCGGCGTTTTCATCCATAACGAGGACGATAACTTCGACACTGCGCGCCTGACCGACGGCATGACCAAGGCCGTCCGTGCGCAGGGGCTGGAGCCGACGAAGATCTGTAGCTACAACTCCATGCCGCTGTTCATGGTCGAGAATAATAACGAGCTTAGAAACATGAACACCGGCGATGCCAACGGGACGGTCGTGAACGCCGTCATGCTGACCGCGGCGGATTATACCGCAATCAGCGGCAAGGAGCTGACGCTCGCGCCGGACGAGGTGATGTATGTCGGCGGCGATGCGCGCTACGACACGCTGCATATCTCGATAGTTGACGGCAATGGCAGCGTCGAGCGCCGCGAGTTCAGAACTGTGGAGCAGGACAAGAGCTTCAAGATCGGCCAGTATGCTGTCTACGCGGCAAATATAAAGTACCTCATTTTCCCCGACATGGCTGCTCTGCGCGATATATGGAAGCTCGTCGAGGACACGGCTGCCGGCAACGGCCCCGTCATGCAGATGACCTGCAATATCTGCTTTGATACTGACGGCACCGACGAGCAGAAAAGGGAATGCGGCGAGGCAATATCTGACTGGGACAACGTCGGACCGTACATCTCCGGCGATCAGATCGACTGGGAGCGCTATTACGTCAATGAAAAGACCTCTAACGCGGAGGAGTTCTATTCGCTGAACGGCGCGTTCCTGTTCCTCGGCGGCTTCCTCGGGATAATATTTATGATGGCGATGGTGCTTATAATATACTATAAGCAGATATCCGAGGGCTATGAGGATCGTGAGCGCTACCGGATTATGCAGCAGGTCGGACTGCAAAAGGAGGAGGTACGCAGCAGCATAAATAAGCAGGTGCTCATCGTGTTCTTTGCGCCGCTGGTAGTCGCGGCTGTACACGTCGCCTTTGACTTCAGCCTTGTGAAGCTGATGCTTCAGCTCTTCGGCCTGATGAACGTGCAGCTTGCGATGTGGTGCACGGTCGGCAGCTTTCTGGGCTTTGCGCTGATATACGCGCTCGTGTATATGCGCACGGCGAAGGTGTATTATAAGATAGTAAGTGAATAAGGCTTGCCCCCGGCCTGACGGCTCCGTCAGGCTGGGGCTTTCTTACGCCGCGGGAGGGGAGAATATACCTGAAATCAGAAAATTTTCTACACAAAAATCCTTGACTAATTTTGTGGAATATGCTACAATTCCAATTTGTATGGCGGTGGTACGCCCTTATTGCGCCCATTTGCCAAATTTGATAAAAAAGCCTGATGTTATCAAGCTTTTTTATAAATTTTATCATCCGAAGAAAGGAGGAACACAATGCCTACTTTTAACCAGCTCGTTAGAAAGGGCAGAGAGAAAGTCACCTACAAGTCCACCTCTCCTGCAATGCAGAAGGGTCTGAACACCCTGAAGAACAAGGAGACCGACCTGAGCGCTCCGCAGAAGAGAGGCGTCTGCACCGCAGTCCGTACCTCTACTCCTAAGAAGCCGAACTCCGCACTGCGTAAGATCGCCCGTGTGCGCCTGACCAATGGCTATGAAGTTACCGCGTACATCCCCGGTATCGGCCATAACCTGCAGGAGCACTCCGTCGTCATGATCCGCGGCGGCCGTGTCAAGGACCTCCCTGGTGTGCGTTACCACATCATCCGCGGTACCCTCGATGCTCAGGGCGTCAACGGCCGTATGCAGGCCCGCTCCAAGTACGGCGCCAAGAAACCCAAAGCTGCTAAGAAAAAGTAATTTCAAACGCAGCGGCAATTTTCTGCCCTGCCGTTTATCTATATAAATGTGGATAAACCTCAGGGCGCAAACGGATACTTGTAAGTATTCGAGTACCTGTGATTCCATTTTTTAATGAAGGAGGGAAGCAACGTGCCCAGAAGAGGTAATGTTCCCAAAAGAGAAATTTTGCCTGATCCTATGTATAACAGCGTTTTGGTGACCAAGCTCATCAACGGCGTTATGCTCGACGGCAAGAAAGGTGTTGCTCAGAAGGTCGTTTACGATGCTTTTGACATCATCAAGGAAAAGACCGGCAAGGAGCCGCTTGATGCTTTCACCGAGGCGATGAACAACATCATGCCCCAGCTCGAAGTCAAGGCTCGCCGTGTCGGCGGCGCCACCTATCAGGTGCCTATCGAAGTCCGTCCCGCCCGTCGCCAGACTCTGGCTCTGCGCTGGCTCGTGGATTACTCCCGCAAGCGCAGCGAGAAGACCATGAAAGAGCGCCTCGCAGGCGAGATCATGGACGCGTGCAACAATCTCGGCGCATCCGTCAAGAAGCGCGAGGATATGCACAAGAACGCAGAAGCCAACAAGGCTTTCGCGCATTTCAGATGGTAATCCCTTCAGGAGTTTCAAATGCCCAGACAATATTCACTTGAGAAAACGAGAAATATCGGTATCATGGCTCATATCGACGCCGGCAAGACCACGACTACGGAACGTATTCTGTTCTACACCGGTGTCAACTACAAGCTCGGTGAGACCCATGAGGGTACCGCGACCATGGACTGGATGGAGCAGGAGCAGGAGCGTGGCATAACCATCACCTCTGCTGCAACCACCTGCTTCTGGAACGGAACCCGCATCAACATCATCGACACCCCGGGTCACGTCGACTTCACCGCTGAGGTTGAGCGCTCCCTGCGAGTTCTGGACGGATGCGTGACGGTTCTTTGTGCAAAGGGCGGTGTTGAGCCTCAGTCCGAGACTGTTTGGAGACAGGCTGACCATTATCACGTCCCCCGCATGATTTACGTCAATAAGATGGACATCATGGGCGCGGACTTCTATCATGTGCTCGATATGGTGCATGAGAGACTGAAGTGCAACGCCGTTCCCATCCAGCTCCCCATCGGCAGCGAGGACAGCTTCGAGGGCATCGTCGATCTCGTGGATATGAACGCTGACGTGTATCTCGATGATCTTGGCAAGCAGATGGTCACAGAGGAGATCCCTGAGAACATGAGAGAGCTTGCTGAGGAGTATCGTGATAAGCTCCTTGCGGCAGTATCCGACTTCGACGACGAGATCATGGAAATGTATCTCGAAGGCGAGGACGTCCCCGCGGATAAGATCCGCGCTGCGATAAGAAAAGCCACCGTCGCGGTGAAGATGGTTCCCGTGACCTGCGGCACTTCTTATAAAAACAAGGGCGTACAGAAGCTGCTGGATGCGATCGTTGACTACATGCCTTCGCCGCTGGATGTTCCAGCTATCGAGGGCGTCAACCCCAAGACCGACGAGGAAGAAACGAGAGAGGCTGATGATAACGCGCCGTTCTCCGCTCTTGCCTTCAAGATCATGTCCGACCCCTATGTGGGAAGATTGAGCTTTTTCCGCGTCTACTCAGGCTCTGTGGAGACCGGTAAGACCGTCATGAATTCCACCAAGGGACAGCGTGAGCGTCTTGGCCGCATCCTGCGTATGCACGCCAACCACAGAGAGGATATCGATCAGGTTTATTCCGGCGATATCGCCGCCGCCGTCGGCCTTAAAAACACCACCACCGGCGACACGCTCTGTGACGAAAAGAATCCTATCATCCTTGAGTCCATGGAATTCCCGGATCCGGTCATCCGCGTGGCTATCGAGCCTAAGACGAAGGCCGGTCAGGAAAAAATGGCTATCGCTCTCCAGAAGCTGGCAGAGGAGGATCCCACCTTTAAGACCTATACGGACGAAGAGACGGGACAAACCATCATTGCCGGTATGGGTGAGCTTCATCTTGAAATTATCGTCGACAGACTGCTGCGCGAATTCAAGGTTGAGGCCAATGTCGGTAAGCCTCAGGTTTCCTATAAGGAGACCGTTACCAAGGCTGCCACGGTCGATACCCGCTACGCGCGCCAGACGGGCGGTAAAGGCCAGTTCGCGCATGTCAAGCTTATGATCGAGCCTAACGAGTCCGGCAAAGGCTATGAGTTCATCAATAAGGTCACCGGCGGCGCGATCCCGAAGGAGTTTATCCCGTGCATCGATCAGGGTATTCAGGGCGCAATGCTCTCCGGCGTTCTCGCCGGGTATCAGGTCGTGGACGTAAAGTGCACTGTGCTTGACGGCTCCTACCACGAGGTCGACTCTTCGGAAATGGCATTCAAGATCTGCGGCAGCATGGCTTTCAAGGAAGCATGCCAGAAGGCAGGTCCGACGCTGCTTGAGCCTATAATGAAGGTGGTCGTCACTGCTCCCGATGAATACATGGGAGACGTTATGGGCGATATCAACGCCAGACGCGGCCAGATAGTAGGCACTGACATCAGAAACGGCACCGCCACCATCGAGTGCAACGTTCCGCTCTCTACGATGTTCGGCTATGCTACAGACCTGCGCAGCAAGACTCAGGGCAGAGCTACGTACAGCATGGAGCCCAGCCACTTTGTCACGCTGCCCAAGAATTTGCAGGAAGCCCTCGTTAAATCACGCGCGGGTTTCGACAACAATGTTTGATAAATCATTAATTTAGGAGGATATTCTAATGGCAAAACAGATGTACAACAGAAGCAAGCCCCATTGCAACATCGGCACCATCGGCCACATCGACCACGGCAAGACCACTCTTACCGCTGCCATCACCAAGTACCTTGCTATGCAGGGCGGCGCAGAGTACACTGACTACTCTTCCATCGACAAGGCTCCTGAAGAGCGTGAGCGTGGTATCACCATCAACACCGCACACGTTGAGTACCAGACTGAAGACCGCATTGGCCACAACTACAAGACCGGCGAAGACGGCGCTCAGATCCAGGGCCGCCACTACGCCCACGTTGACTGCCCGGGCCACGCTGACTATATCAAGAACATGATCACCGGTGCTGCTCAGATGGACGGCGCTATCCTCGTTATCGCTGCTTCCGACGGCCCCATGGCTCAGACTCGTGAGCACCTTCTGCTCGCCCGTCAGGTTAACGTTCCTTCCGTCCTCGTCTTCCTGAACAAGTGCGATCAGGTCGATGACGAAGAGCTGCTTGAGCTCGTCGAGATGGAAGTCCGCGAGTTGCTCGACTTCTACGGCTTCCCCGGAGATGACACCCCGATCATCCGTGGTTCCGCTCTGAACGCTCTCGTTTCCGAGTCCAACGATCCCAACGCTCCTGAGTTCGAGTGCATCAAGAACCTCATGGAAGCTGTTGACACTTGGATCCCCACTCCCGACCGTAAGGCCGACATGCCCTTCCTTATGCCCATCGAGGACGTCTTCACCATCTCCGGCCGCGGCACTGTTGTTACCGGCCGTGTTGAGCGTGGCCGCGTCAAGGTTGGCGACAAGGTTGAGATCGTTGGTCTGAAGGACGAGTCCACTGAGACCACCGTTACCGGTACCGAGATGTTCCACAAGACCCTCGAGTACGCAGAAGCTGGCGACAACGTCGGCTGCCTGCTCCGCGGTATCGACAAGAAGGCTGTTGAGCGTGGTCAGGTTCTGGCTGCTCCTAAGTCCATTCACCCCCACACCAAGTTCAAGGGTCAGGTCTACGTTCTGTCCAAGGACGAAGGCGGCCGTCACACCCCGTTCTTCAACAACTATCGTCCTCAGTTCTACTTCCGTACCACCGACGTTACCGGCGTCATCTCCCTGCCCGAAGGCGTTGAGATGTGCATGCCCGGCGACAACGTTGACATGGACGTCGAGCTGATCACCCCGATCGCCATCGAGAACGGCCTCCGCTTCGCTATCCGTGAAGGCGGCCGTACCGTCGGCTCCGGTGTTGTTATCGGCATCAACGAGTAATCAAACCCTTATATACAAAAAATCCTTCGCTTCGGCGAAGGATTTTTTGCATTCAAGAGGTGTCCGGCTTAGCCCTGCGTGCAGCAGAACTTCTGCTTTACCTGCTGCATCTTCTGCGGCTCCGCCTGCTCGGCGGTGTACCAGCCGTGATCGCTCATCTGCTGGTATATTCCGCTCTGCATGCTCAGCGAGTCGTTGAGCGCGGTGTTGAAGGCCTGCCTAACGTTCGGTGTCGCCGACTCGATGGAGCCGTGCATATACAGGTCGCACACGCCCTTCGTCGTGAGCAGAATGTTTTCCATGATATCTCTGTCGTCCATTTGCCGTGCCTCCTTATACAAGGTTGTAAAACTGCGTGAACAGCTTCTGGTTGCCGTTCACAAGCTGCTGTGCCTGCTGGCGCAGCACCGGATCCTTGAGCTGTGAGGCCGCCGTGCGGCATTGATTCATGAGAAACTGAGTGTGTCCAAGCGCGTCTTCGATATAGAGCAGTTCTTTGGGACTCATTTTTATCACCTCGCCGATAGTATCTGCCGCATGCCGCGCAATACACGCGGCAAAAAATGCATGGGAAAAATTAAAAAGCAGTTTGCAGGCGGCGTGCGTTTGTGGTATCATATAAAAAGAAATTTTATGCGCATTTCGGAGGAAATATCATGAACTATGTTATCGGTGCGCTGGCCGGGCTGGTCTGGGGCGCGCTCGGCGCGTATCTCAACAGCTTCATCACGAAAAAGTGTCTTGCCGCCGGCGATGAAAAGGCCATCGTGGGGATGAACCTTGCCCACATGGCGGTCGATATCGCCGTGCTTGCCATTGTGTATCTTCTGCGCAAGGCGCTGCCGTTCAGCTATGAGGCCATGCTCATCGGCACGGCGGCGGCTCTCTCCATCGTCACGATAATTTTCTCGTATTCCATTGCGAATAAGGAGAAAAAATAAGCGCTTTGCGCGGCGGTTTTTTCGCCGCGCCGGAGAATGTATGGACACTTATGACAGAATAATCATCGGCGCGGGGCTGTACGGCATGTATGCCGCGCTTTTCTGCGCAGCGCGCGGGGATAGAGTGTGCGTGCTGGAGTGCGACTCCGCCGCGTTCAGCCGTGCCACTTATATCAATCAGGCGCGTGTACATCAGGGCTATCATTACCCGCGCTCGCTTTCAACGGCCGTCAAATCCGCGGGGTATTTCGCGCGCTTCAATAAGGATTTCGACTTCTGTATAAACCGTGCCTTCGACAAGATATACGCCACCTCCAGCGCGTACTCATGGTCGGACGGGGCGCAGTTCAAAAAGTTCTGCTGCGCCGCCGGTATCCCGTGCGAGGAGCTGCACCCGGAGCGCTTTTTCAGGCCGGGTCTCTGCGACGGGGCCTTCCTTGTGCGCGAATATACATATGACGCGGCGGTCCTGCGTGATTATTACCTTGAAAAGCTGGCCGCACTGCCGAATGCTGTGATAAAATATGGTTCTGCCGTCAGCGCAATAGAGAATACCGGGCGGGAGTACGAAGTCCGCACGAAGGACAGTGGGCGGTATAGGGCGCGCTTTGTGCTCAACGCAAGCTACGCCTCCGCAAATCAGATAATATCCATGCTGGGCTTTGAATGCTTCAAGATAAAGTATGAGCTTTGCGAGATCATTCTCTGCAAAGCCGGGGAAAAGCTTTCAAGCTGCGGCATAACCGTCATGGACGGGCCTTTTTTCTCCGTCATGCCCTTCGGCATGACGGGGCTGCACTCGCTCACGTCTGTCACCTTCACGCCGCATACGGCTAGCTATGAAGCCCTGCCGCAGTTTTCGTGTCAGGCCGCGTCGGGAGGCACGTGCTCACCCGCGCAGCTTGCCAACTGCAACACCTGCCCCGCCCGCCCCACAACGGCGTACCCGTACATGTCCAAGCTCGCGGGGAAGTATCTGCGGGATGAGTTCAGCTTTGAGTATGAAAGTTCGCTTTTCTCCATGAAGCCCATACTTCTCAGCTCAGAGATAGACGACTCCCGTCCCACTGTCATAAGGACGTTTTCCACCGAGCCCACCTTTGTAAGCGTCCTGTCCGGCAAGATAAACACGGTGTACGATTTGGATGAGGTGCTGATAAATGGATAACAGAGAGAAAAACTTCGTTTCGGCGGTAGTATATGTGCATGACTGTCAGGACAGGATAGGCGTTTTCCTTGAAAACGTGCTCTCCGCGCTTTCGGCGAACTTTGCGCATTCGGAGCTTATCTGCGTCAACGACTATTCGCGTGACGGCAGTGTGGATGCGATACGTGCCATGAGTCCGCGGGCGGACGCTCTCGGCGTCAGCGTGACCGTCGTCAATATGAGCTGCTTCCACGGACTGGAGCTTGCCATGAACGCAGGGCTGGAGCTTGCTATCGGCGACTATGTTTTTGAGTTCGACAGCACTGAGCCTGACTGGGCGGCGGAGGACGTCATGGCCGTCTATGCGCGCGCGATGCAGGGCTATGATATCGTCAGCGCCGCGCCCGAAAAGCGGCAGAGTCTGTCCTCGCGCATATTTTACCGCACCTTTCAGCGTTACTCTCCAATGCCGTACAAAATGCACACGGAGAGCTTCCGCATGATAAGCCGTCGCGCCATAAACCGCATAAGCGGCATCAACCGCGCCGTGCCATACAGAAAGGCCATTTACGCAAGCTGCGGCCTGCGCTCTGATGGGATATATTATACGCCGAAGGCCGTGAGGAACGCATCCGGTGTGACGCGGGGCGAGCGCGGCTATCGCCGCCGTCTGGCAGTGGACACGCTGCTGCTGTTTACCGACGTGGGGTACAGGCTGTCGATGTTTATGACGGCGCTGATGATGCTTGCCACGGTGTTCATGGCAGTGTACTCGCTCGTCATTTTCATCAAAGACCTCAAGAGCGGCAACAAACTTGACGGGGAGGTGGACGCATGAGCACGTTTCTTTCGATCCTGCCGATCATCATCGCGCTCGTGCTGTATTTCACGGGCATCCCGATCGCCTACGCGCTCTTTGCCGCGGCGCTGACCTACTTCGGCTTCATTGACACGACGACCGTGCCGTACCTGCTGATGCAGAAGTTCATCACGTCCACGCAGTCGTTCCCGTTCCTTGCGATCCCGTTTTTCATCATGTGTGGCTCGATCATGAACTACGGCGGCATCAGCGCGCGGCTGATGGACTTCGCCGATGCGCTCACCGGTCACCTGCCCGGCGGCCTTGCGCAGATCAACGTCCTGCTGAGCATGCTCATGGGCGGCTGCTCCGGCTCGGCCAACGCCGACGCCGCCATGGAGTGCAAGCTGCTCGTGCCCGAGATGGAAAAGCGCGGCTACGGCAAGGGCTTTTCCGCCGCGATCACGGCGGCATCCTCGTGCGTCACGCCCATCATCCCGCCCGGAATCAACCTCATCGTCTACGGCCTGATCGCCGGCGCATCCGTCGGTCAGCTCTTTGCCGCCGGCTACATCCCCGGTCTGCTCATGGCTGTGACGCTGATGATCGCCGTGGCGATCATCTCCAAAAAGCGCGGCTACGCGCCGTCCCGCCCCCGCCGCGCAACGCTCGGCGAGATCGGCCGCCAGGCGCTCAAGTCCTTCTGGGCGCTGTTTTTCCCGCTGGGCATCATCATGGGCATGCGCTTCGGCATCTTCACGCCGACGGAAGCCGGCGGTGTGGGCGTGCTCTACTGCCTGATCGTGGGTAAGTTCGTCTACAAGGGCCTGCGCAAGGAGCACTTCATCCCCATCCTGCGCGAGACCATCTCCGGCACCGCCACCGTCATGCTCATCATCGTGTCGGCGACCGTGTTCGGCTACTACCT
>URPD01000002.1 GCA_900549645.1 uncultured Eubacteriales bacterium | reverse complement strand
GGCGGATGAAGCTTGTCAAAAAAGTCCTCACAGGACTTTTTTGACAAGCTGAGAATAACCCCGACCATATGGTCGGGGTTATTCTATTCGTCCAAGCTCTGCCAGAAATCGAGAGCGCGGTCAAGCCAGCCGTGGGCCCTTGTGCCGTCGGCAAGCCCCCAGCCGTGGGCGCTGCCGGAAACAAGCTCAAGCCTTGACGGGACGCCCGCGTTTTGCAGCGCGCCGTACAACAGCAGTGAATTTCGGGATGACACCATGTCGTCATCCCGGCACTGCCAGATATAGCAGGGCGGGAAATCCGTGCCCACATGCCGCTCAACCGACCAGCGCTCCGCCGACTCCGCGGAAAAATCACCGCCCAGAATGTTCTCGCGGCTGCCCGCGTGGGCGTATTCGCCCATCGTGACGACGGGGTACGCCAGCATGAGATACGCCGGACACGTCGGCGCACAGACGATACCGGCGGCATATGAGGCCGCGAGATGCGCTCCGGCGGAAAAGCCCATAAGCGCAAGCTTGCCCATATCCACGCCGAACAGTTCTGCATTCTCGGCGATGAATTCGACTGCGCGGGCAAGGTCGTCTGTCGGCACGGGCATTCTGCCGCAGCGGTAGCGGAGAACAAAAGCGGAGATTCCGAGCCTGTTGAGCCGCCGCGCTATCGGAAAGCCCTCGGACAGCAGACACACATCGCCGTACGCGCCGCCTGCGCAGATGAGCACGGAGCGCGCCGCGCCCTCGACGGGGAACGCCATAAGGCACGGCGGCGTGATATCCTGCCGTATATCATAGAAAACCCTGCCATTCGCGCACTTTTCACGCAGAAAATCTATGCCCTTGCACATGGCGTCCGCGTTCCACACGCCGCCCACACCGGCAGAAAGCTGCTCGATGGTGAGAGTCGACGAAGCGTCGAAAATATATTCGCGCCCCTTGAACTCCGGCAGCGCCGCGAGCGTGCCGAGCGTGTCCGACGGGGACACGGGGCGGAGGACGGATACCGGCTCAGTCATGGAGCCATTCCTCAAGCTGAGTGTCGAGCGCGGCGTAAGACGTCAGGCCGATGTCCCAGCAAAGGGAGGTGAAGATGTAGCGGCTTCGGAGATCGCGGCTGAACTTCACGGCGTTTATCGCCTCCCGATGGCTGTATCCCATGAGCTGTGCCTGCCCCAAGCCAGGGATACCGGCGAGGTCGAGCGCGGCGGTTATCTGCGCCTCCTGCGCGAGCACGGAATCCATTATTGCGCATATCTCGTCCCAGTGCGCGAGCGCCGCGGCGAACCGCTTTTCGGCCTCGCCGAAGTCATTGCGCCGGTCACGCAAGGAGCTGTCTATCAGAGCCTGCGCCTGAGCGCCGAAGGCCGCGCGCAGTTCGCGCTCCCATTCGCCGGGCGAATAGCTCCGGTGTGCAAGCTCAAATTTTTCGCGCGTCGGCGTGAAGCGGCGGCAGGCCGCGTAGAGCCGCAGTGCGGCGCGCAGTCCGAAGCCGACCTGTATTCCGTGCGGCGCGGGCTGCATACCGCGCGCCAGCGCGAACATCTCCAGCAGATGCGAAACCGTGTGCTCCATGCCGGACGCTGGGCGCGACATGCCGGAGAACGACGAGGCGATCCCGGAGAGGACGAGCCCCTCGGTCAGGAGCCGTATCGCGCGCTCGTCCCGGCGCATGATACCGTCGACATTGTCGAGAATGCGCGTATACGCGCCGTGCATCATCTGCGCGATGCCCTCGCAGTAGTATTCGCCGCAGACGATGTGGGAAATGCGCCAGTCGGCGATGGAGACGACCTTCGCGGCCATATCGCCGAAGCCGGAGCGCAGCATGATCTCCGGCGCACTGCGCATGACCTCAGTGTCGCAGATCACGATCGATGGGCAGACGGTGTAAACCGTTGTCTTGACCCCGCCAAGCTCCATCGCGGAGGAGTTGGAGGCGTAGCCGTCCATCGACGGGGCGGTAGCTACGATGCCGCAGTCCAGCCCGCGCGAGTGCGCCGCCAGTTTGCACAGGTCGTTTATGACCCCGCTGCCGATGCCGAGAACAAAATCGCAGGAGCCGTCGAACGCAGCGTCGATCATTGCAACGGCTTCCTCATTCGGGAGAATGTGCATCCCCTCCGGGAAGCAGAAGGACGAAAAGCCGATGCCCGCGCGTGAGAGCGCGTCCATGACGCGAAGCCCCGCGGCGGCGCGGCCGTGTTCGCCCATTATGACGAAGGGCTTTTTCACGTTCAGCTGCTCCAGCGCGTCGATAACGCGGTCAAGGCAGTCCGATGCGATTGCGAGATATCGGAGCGGATAGGCCTTGTGCATCCGCCCACAGCCGCAGGCGAAGCCCTCCTCGCGGAGAAGCTTATCAACGGGTAAAGAAGAAAAATCAGTCATATTATCACAGTGTCACATGCAGCGGCGGACGGCGTTCATCCATCCGGCGCGCTCAAGCTTGCGTTCCTCCTCGCTCATGGCGGGGCTGTAAACGGTGCGGCTTGCGGCCTCAAAGGCATCGGGCGCGAAAAGCCCGGCGGAGATACCGGCCATGAGTCCGATGCCCCTGAGCGTTATGTCCTTTTCGGAGCTGACCGCGATCTCGCAGGGGATCAGATCGCTCTGCATCTGCATGAGCAGGCGGTTCGAGCAGCCGCCGCCGTCAGCGCGGACGCGGGATATCGGGATGCCGGTATCCGCGGCCATGGCGTCCAGCACGTCGGCGTTCTGGTGGGCGATGCTTGCAAGCGCGGCGCGGAGAATGTGCGCGCGCGTCGTGCCGCGGCTCATGCCGCATATCATCGCTCTTGCGCCCTCATTGAACCACGGCGCGCCGAGCCCGGCGAACGCCGGGACAAGATACACTCCGTCGGTGCTGCCCACCGTGCCCGCTTCGTCCAGCTCGCCGAGATCGTCTATCAGATGCAGATAGTCTTTCACCCATATGAGCGTATCCGCCGAGCAGGTTATATTGCCCTCCAGCACATAGCAGGTCTTGCCGCCGCGGGAGAAGCCGATGGACGTGGCAAGACCCTTGCCGGACCAGACAGGGGAGGAGCCGATGTTCATCATCACGGAGGAGCCGGTGCCGAAGCTGGTCTTTACAAGCCCGGCTTCGGTGCAGCCGTGCCCGAATAAGGATGCGTGGCTGTCGCCGAGCATCGCCGTCACCGGAACCCCGCTGAGCGCGGGAATGGCGGAGACGGTTCCGAACGCGGAGTCCGCCGGGAGAACGGCGTCTGCCAGCATAGCCATGGGTATGCCGAAATACCCGGCCAGCTCCTCGCTCCAGCACATCCGCCCGATGTCGAAAAGCTGGGTGCGGCAGGCGTTTGTCGTGTCGGTGTAAAAGCTCCTGCCGCCGGTCAGGCGGTATAGCAGGAAGCTGTCAACCGTGCCGAAGCAGAGCTTACCGGCCTTGGCGGCCTCCATGCGCGCGGGCTCCTCGGCGAGTATCGCGGCGAGCTTTGCCGCGGAGTAGTACGGCGAGGGGCGCAGTCCGGAGAGGGCGAATATCCGGTCGGAATACGGCTGGATTGGGTCGGTGATATACTTTGCCCGCGTGTCCTGCCATACGACGGCGTTGCATACCGGTCTGCCGGTATCGCGCTCCCAGACGACTGTCGTCTCGCGCTGGTTTGCAAGGCCGATGCCCGCAACATCGCCCGGCGCGATGCCCTCGGCTGCCTCGGCCAGCAGCGAGGCGGTGTTGCGCCATATTTCCTCGGCGTCGTGCTCGACCCACGAGGGGCGGGGGTATATCTGGCGGTGCGCGCGGCGTTTGCTGCGGACGGCCTCCATACGCTCGTTGAAAAGAGTCACCTTCGTGGAGGAGGTGGACTGATCAACGGCCAAAATGTATTTCATCCTTATTTCTCCCCCGCGCGCGGCGCAACACTGCGCCTGACCGCGGCGGCGATGCCGGCCGCGTCAAGGCCGTAGTGGGCGAAAAGCTCCCGCGAGCTTCCGGCGATAAGCGCCTCATCGGGCAGGGAGAGATTGGTGACATAGCAGGGATGGTTCGCGGAGACGACCTGACTGACCGCGGCGCCCAGTCCGCCGAATGGGCTGTGCTCCTCAACGGTGACGATGTGCCCGGTCGCCCTTGCCTCGGCGAGAACGGCTTCGGAGTCCAGCGGCTTCACGCAGTACATGTCTATGACGGCGCAGTTTATTCCCTCGGCTGCCAGCAGCGCCGCCGCGTCGAGCGCGGGGCGAACCGTCTCGCCGCAGGCGATGATGCTCGCGTCGCCGCCCTCGCGGAGCTTGATGGCGCGGTCGAGTTTGAAAGCTTCGAGCTGCCCTTCCTCGTACACGTCCTCGACGGGATTCCTGCCGAGGCGGATGTACGCGGGCTTGGCGTCGTCCAGCAGCGCCTCGAACAGCACGCGGGTCTGGTGCCGGTCAGAGGGGAGATATACGCGCATATTCGGGATCGCGGACATGCCCGCGATATCCTGCGCAGAGTGGTGGGTCATGCCGAGCGCGCCGTAGCTGATGCCGCCGGAAATGCCCACGAGCTTTACGTTTGTGTTGGAGTAGGCGCAGTCGACCTTGACCTGCTCGTAGGAGCGGGCGGAGATGAAGCTCGCGGGGGAGACGGCGTAGGCTTTCTTCCCGCAGGCGGCAAGCCCCGCGGCGATGCCGACGAGATCCTGTTCCGCGATGCCGACCTCGACAAACTGCTCCGGGAACCGCTCCGCGTACGGCGCGAGGGACGCGCTGCCGCGGGAGTCGCTGCAAAGGACGACGACGTCCCGATCCTTCGCGGCGCGCTCCATGAGCACTTCGCACATAACTGCTCTGTTCGCTATTTTATTCATGGCTCAGACGCTCCTTTCCGGCGGCGAGATCGGCCGCGATCTGCGCGTATTCCTCAGGTGTCGGCACCTTGTGGTGCCAAGAAGCCTTGTTCTCCATCACCGCGCTGCCGCAGCCCTTGACGGTGTGCGCGATGACGAGCGTGGGCGCGCCGTGAGTGCGCTCCGCCTCGTCGAAGGCCGCGCCAAGTTGCGCGACGTCGTTTCCGTCGGCGACGTTGACGACATGCCAGCCGAAAGCCTCGAAGCGCTGTGTCAGCGGCATCTGAGACATCACGCTCTCCGTCGGGCCGGAGATCTGAAGCTCGTTGCGGTCGATGACGGCGCAGAGGTTATCGAGCTTGTAGTGCCCGGCGGCCATGGCGGCCTCCCAGACGGAGCCTTCCGCAAGCTCGCCGTCGCCCATGACGGTGTAGATGCGGTAGCCGCGCTCGTCCATCTTTCCGGCCAGCGCCATCCCGACGCTAACGGCCAGCCCGTGACCTAGCGCACCGGAATTCATCTCGATGCCGGGGAGCTTGTTGACCGGATGGCCTATGTATTTGGAGCCAAATTTAGAATAGGTAGCGAGAATATCGTCGAGAGGAAGGAAGCCCTTGTCGCAGAGAACCGCGTAAAGCGCCTCGACGCAGTGCCCCTTGCTGAGCACGAAACGATCCCGGTCAGGGTCGTCCGGATGCTCAGGGGAGACGTTCATCCTGTCGTACAGCACAGTCAGAATGTCTATGACGCTCATGTCGCCGCCGATGTGGCCGCATTTACCGGCCATGACGATATCGAGAATGTTCTGCCGCAGCTCATACGCCTTTACAGCGAGATTTTCACTCATGTTATCAGATCCTTTCCATGCCGCGCGGGCTTATTCGCCGCGAAGATATGCCTTGACCTTCTCCTCGATGGGGTCGTAAAGGTCGGGCTTTACGCCGATGTACTTGCACGCCTCGTACAGCACCGGCACGACGTCCTCGTGGATGCCGACGCAGTGGTGGATGTACGGCCCCTCCACGAGCTTTGCTTCCAGACGCTTGAGGTTTTCGACCTCGACCCAGAGGTAGGTGCCCTTGGTGTACGGGCCGTCGATGCCCTTGGCGTTGCCGAGCAGCAGCGAGTATTCGCCGTTGTCGCCGTCGAAGCGGGCGAGAGTGACAAGCCCCTTCTTCGCCTCGGCCGCGACAGCGCCGGGGTAAGAGAAAGCGAGCGGGTAGCAGATGGTGGGCTTCTCGGCGGCGACGGAGATCGGCCACGGGCCGCAGTGCTGAAGCAGCTCGCCGTTTTCGTTGTCGGGATGGCGCACTGTCCAGTCGGCGAAGAAGCTGCGCTTGTTCTCGCGGGACGCGGCCTCGACGAGCAGAGCCGTGATCGCGCCGTGGATATCCGTTTCGCAGACGGTGGGGATGCTCTCCTCGTTGAGCAGAGAGTTCGCCGCACAGGGCATGATGCCCAGCTCGTCCTGAAGCGCGTTCCAGCACTGGATGGCGATGGCATTGCAGTGGTATTTCGCAGCCAGCGCCTTCATGCCGACCTTGAGCGCCGCCACGTTTTCCAGCTGCTCATCGCTTATGGCGATGTCCATGCACGAGCGGCAGTAGTCGACCGTCTCGCGGACGCTTTTGCCCTCTGCCTTCGCACTCTTGACCGCCTGAATAAGCTCGGTCATGGGGATGGGCGCGAGCTGAATGTTGAACTTCTCAAGCAGCTCGCCCTCATTGCACATGGTTGACCAGAAGTCGTAGGGGCGCGGCGCGATCTGGAGGATGCGTGTGCTTCGGAAAGTCCTTACCGTGCGGCACACCGCAATGAATAGCCGTATCCCGCGCTCGAATTCCTCATCGTCGAGGCGGCAGTTTGTCATATAGGTGAACGGAACCTGAAACCGGCGCAGTACCTTGCCCGTTGCGAACAGGCCGCACTGGCTGTCTCTGAGGCGGACGCCGTTCTCGTCGGGGCGCTCGTCGCGCGGCCCCCAGAGCAGCACCGGCACGTTCAGAGCCTTTGCGAGGCGGGCAACCTCGTACTCCGTGCCGAAATTGGTGTGCGGCACGAAAAGCCCGTCCACCTTGGCGGCGCGGAATTTCTCTACCATGCGCAGACGGTCGTTTTCGTCGTAGAGCAGACCTTCGTCGTTGATATCCGTGATATCAACGTATTCGATGCCCAGCTCATCCAGCTTCGCGCGGGTCAGATTGGCGTATTTGATTGCGTCCGGGGCTGAAAAAATGCTTCTGCGGGTGGGAGCAAAGCCGATTTTGATCTTGTTGTTCATAGACGCCTCCTGTGTTGTATGTTATTGTCCGTCGATATCGACGGTGTAATTTATAATGTAGGTTCCGGAACCGGCATCGGCGCAGAGCGCCCCGCCGTCCTGACTGAAATTCAGTCCGCCGGTGGCGGTGATACAGAGCGCGTCCTCCAGAACGACCCGCGCTCCGGTGTTTGCCGGGACACTTATCTTCAGCGAGACCGCGCTGCCGCTTCTGTCCCAGCGGGAGAGGATCTGGCCGTATATGCTGTCGTAGCGCAGCTCTGCCCAGCCGATGCGGGAGTCCATGCGCGGGCGTATGGTGAAATGCTTGTAGCCGGGGGCGGCCTCTTCGACGCACAGTCCGCCGATGTCCTTGTACATCCAGTCGCCCACGGAGCCGTAGGAATAGTGGTTGAAGGAGTTCATGTCGGGGCTCCACATGGTGCCGTCGGGCTTCAGCCCGTCCCAGTGCTCCCAGACGGTGGTCGCGCCTTTTTTCACCTGATACAGCCAGCTCGGAAAATCGTCCTTCAGCAGCAGGCTGTACGCGTCGCGTACATAGCCGTTGTCGCTGAGCGCGTGGCAGAAATACGGCGTACCGATAAAGCCGGTGAGCAGATGGCCGCCGTTTGCGTCAAGCAGTCGCTTCAGCTCTGCGGCGAGCTTGGGACGGAACTCGCTTGGGACAAGGTCAAGATGCAGCGCGACGATGTGCGCGGTCTGCGTTTTGACTGTCAGCGTGCCGTCGGGATTCACAAAGTGCTCGTTGAAGGACTTGCGCAGCTCCTCGGCAAGTCTGCCGTAGTGCGCCGCATCCTCGGCCTTGCCGAGGACCGCGGCCATTTTCGCAAATAGCCGGGTAGAATAGCAGTAGAACGCGGCACAGGTGTAGGCCGTGGGCGTTGCGCCGAAGTAGCTGCCCTCCTCCGCGTCGAGCGCGACCCAGTCGCCGAATTGCAGCTTGTAGGAGAACAGGCAGCCCTCGCTGCTGTGCGCCGTCATAAAATCTATCCAGCGCTTCATCGACTCGTACTGCTGGCGGATGATGCCGGTGTCGCCGTAGGTGAGGTAGAGGTTCCACGGGAGGATGATGTCGACGTCCGCCCATGCGGATGCGCCGCTGCAGCCCTGCTTGGTCAGCCAGTCCTCGTCGCTCTTGCCGGAGACAATGTCCGGCACAATGTGCGCGACCGCGCCGTCCTCGGTCTGGTCGAATGCTACGTCGCGGAGCCACTTGGCATAGAACGAATACGCGTTCATCAGGAACATGGCCGTGCTGCAAAAAATCTGCACGTCACCCGTCCAGCCCAGACGCTCGTCGCGCTGAGGGCAGTCGGTGGGGACGTCGAGGGAATTGCCCTTCATGCTCCAGAGAATGTTGTGCTGAAGCTGGTTGAGAAGCGGATTAGAGCAGACGAAGGAGCCGGTCTCGTCCATCGCTGTGTGCAGCACGAGCGCGGTGAAGTCCTCGGCGCAGACCTCGCAGGGCCATTCCAGTATCTGCGCGTATCTGAAGCCGTGGTAGGTAAAGCTCGGCTGATATTCCGCGCCCCCGCCGCCGCAGGTGTAATCCACGGTCTGCTTCGCGGTGCGGAGATTTGCGGTGTAGACGTTGCCGTCGGCGTCAAGCGTCTCGAAAAAGCGCATGACGGCCTTGCCGCCGCGTGGCGCGGACTCTATTTTGAAGCGGCACCAGCCGGAGAGATTCTGCCCGAAGTCGAGCACGGTTTCGCCGCGCGGCGTGGTCATCAGGCGCGGCGTGAAGGAGTCTATGATCTGAATCCCCTTGCCGCGCGTGGGCGCGAGCACGGAGACATCCTGCGCGACGGTCTCGACCGGAGACCACGCGGAATCGTCGAAACCGGGCTTGTTCCAGCCCGGCTGCTCCAGCCGCGCGTCGTAGGTCTCGCCGTCGTATATCTCGGAGAACAGGATCGGACTGCGCGAGCCTTTCCAGCTTGAGTCGCTGCCGATAACGACCCTGCGCCCGCCAGCGTAGTCCAGAATTATGCAGCCGCCGAAGGCGGTGCGCGTGCCGTAGTGGTTGCGGTTGAGGTTGTAGCTCATCTTTCCCTTGTACCAGCCCGCGCCGAGCGACACGCCGAGGGCGTTGGCGCCGGGAAGCAGCTCGCCGCTTATGTCGTATACCTGATAAAGCAGGTGTTTGTTGTAGGACGTCCAGCCGGGGGCGAGGACGTCGCCACCGATTTTTCTGCCGTTCAGATACGGGATGTACAGGCCGTGCGCCGTGCCGACAAAGTACGCGGCCTGCGGCAGCGAGTCGATATAAAACTCCTTGCGGAGCAGTGTTCCGAAACTTTCGTCCTTGTCGGCCTCCTGCTCGGCAGTTATGAATTCACCCGCCCACTCGCTGTTATCCATATAGGCGGTGATGAAGCTGCTGTTGCCGGCGGCCTTTTCTCCGGCGTCGTCGGTGACTTCCGCACGGATGTAGTATCTCTTTATGCTTTTCAGCCCGGCCTTCGGGCGGACGTGCGCCGATTCGTCGGAGACTACCTCGCCGGAATCGAACACGCACTCGTCGAAGGAGGGGGATTCGCTGATGCGTATTCTATATGAATGCTGGGTCACATTCCGCCGGTCGGAGCTGAGCTTCCAGCCGATGACCGGCTCGCGCTCCACTCCGGAGGGGGAGTCCATGTAGTTGATCAGCAGCTTGTCAAGATTCAGCATATGCCTGCTCCCTTCTGTGTTTTTCTGCCCACGTCATATGTACTATGTTAATTCGAGTATATCATAAAAGGATTTAATTTCAAGAGAATATTTTCACAAGACCGGCGCCGCATCGGCGTATTGACGAACGGCCCGCAGGGAGGACAAAAATGTGTGAGTGAGCGCTATCAATAGGCAGTGTTAATTTATTTATAGGCATTGTTAATAAAAAATGGACTCAATTCTCAGCAATACTTCCAATTTACAGATTGTAAATTGCATGTTATCATATTGACAAGGTAGGATGTAGTACGTCCGAAGAGAGAAATTCTGAAAAACGAGGCGATTTAAAATGAAAGTTGGTTTGATTTATACAAGCACGACACCGGAACTTATCGAACTGGTGGAAGAAGAAGTCAAAAAGCAGCTCGGCGACGACGTTGAAATGCTCAGTCTGCAGGATCCCAGCATTCTGGCTGACGTGCGCGAAGCGGGCTATGTTACCACCGCTCCCGCGGCTCGCCTTATCGGCATGTACATGAAGGCCGCCGAAGAGGGCGTTGACGCGATGCTCAACCTGTGCTCCTCCGTCGGCGAGGTTGCCGACTGCGCGCAGGACGCCGCCCGCTATATCGGCGTTCCCATCGTCCGCGTTGACGAGGAGATGTGCCGCGAGGCGGTTCGCCTCGGCTCCCGCATCGGCGTTATGGCTACTCTGCCCACCACCCTGACCCCGACAAAGAACACGGTCGCCCGCGTTGCCCGCGAGGCCGGCAAGCATGTTGAGCTTGTCGACTGCCTTGTTGACGGCGCATTCGGCCTTGATCAGGATCAGTTCCGCGCCCGCCTCACCAGCGCCGCGGAGGAGATAATCGACAAGGTGGACGTCATCGTTCTTGCTCAGGGAAGCATGGCCTATGCCGAGCCGCATCTGCGCGAGCACTTCGGCAAGCCCTTCCTCGGCAGCCCGCGTTTCGGCGCTGCGGAGCTCAGAAAGGCGCTTGAGCGTAAAGGCCTGATCTGAATCAATTATTCAGCTTTGTAGTATACAGGAGAAAATCACATGATAATTGACACCAGCAAAAGCCCGTATGCAAAGGTATATTCTGTTGCGCAGGAGAACGTAGACTGGGACGGCGGCTTCTGGCGCGAGCGTTTCGACGTCGCGGCCGACAGCACCGTGCCCCACATCCGCGCAATGTTTGAGGATAAGGATCCTTGGTTCCACGTCGTTGAGAACTTCCGCGTCGCGGCAGGTATCGCCGAGGGCGATCACGAAGGCACCCCCTTCGGCGACGGCGACTTCTACAAGTGGCTTGAGGCGGCGACTTATGTCGTTGCAAAGCGCCGCGACAAGAAGCTTGAAGAAGAGCTTGACGATTACATAGAGCTTATCGGCAAGTGCCAGCAGCCCGACGGCTATATCTCCACCAAGCAGATAATCGCCGACCGCAAGAGAACCGACGGCGACAGCTCCCGTCTGGGCGATATCAACGATTTCGAGTGCTATAACTTCGGCCACCTGTTCACGGCGGCCTGCACCTATAAGCGCGTTACCGGCAAGGACGCGTTCCTGAAGATAGCGATAAAGGCGGCGGGATACCTGCGCACCATGTATCAGGGCTTCCTCGACGCGGGCGAAGCCAAGACCGAGGTCTGCCCCTCCCACTACATGGGTCTGGTAGAGCTGTACCGCACCACCGGCGACAAGGAATTCCTTGAAATCGCAAAGATGGCCGTCGCGGTGCGCGATCTGGTCAAGGACGGCTCCTTCGACAATCAGGACGCCACTCCGCTGCGCTCCCACAAGAAGATCATGGGTCACTGCGTCCGCTCCACCTATCTGTATGCCGGCGTTGCCGACCTCTACGCCGAGACCGGCGACGAGGAGTACAGAGCCATGCTCGACAGAGTGTGGAAGAACGGCTTCATGCAGAAAACCTACCTCAACGGCGGCAACGCCGCGCTGTACACCGGCAACTCGCCTTACGGCCTGTTCCCGTATCTCAACGGCGCAAAGGTCAGCTTCGTGCATCAGGCCTACGGCTATGAGTACCAGCTGCCGAACATCACCGCCTATAACGAGACCTGCGGCGCGCTCGGCTCCATCATGTGGAATCTCCGCATGTTCTCGCTTGACCCGAAGGCAAAGTACTTCGACCTCATCGAGCGCACCATGCTCAACCTGACCATCGCGTCCGTCAGCCTCGACGGCGACAAGTATTTCTACGAGAACATGCTCCGCCGCACCGAGGAGCTGGACTACGAGGTCATCTGGCCGCGTACCAGAGTCAACACCATGTCCTGCTTCTGCTGCCCTCCGAACATGGCGCGCTTCATCACAGAATCGAGCGAGTACGCATACATGCAGTCCGACGACGCCGTCTGGCTCGGCATGTACGGCGAGAGCCATCTGAAGGCCGCCCTTGCAAACGGCGCGAAATTCACGCTCCGCCAGGAGACCAAGTATCCTTGGTGCGGCAAGATCCGCTTCCGCTTCGAGGATGTTGAGAACAACGTTCCCTTCACGCTCAAGCTTCGTATCCCCGGCTGGCTGCGCAAGGGCAAGGTCAGCGTCAACGGTGCGGTCGTTGCGGAGCTTGACAAGAAGTCCGCGGAAAGCTACTTCGACGTACGCGTCGAGGATATAGCAAACACCGTCGTCGAGCTTGACATGGATCTCACCCCGCGTCTCACCATCGCCCACACCAAGGTCGAGGAAGACCTCAATCAGGTTGCCGTCGAGCGCGGCCCGCTGGTGTACTGCGTTGAGACTATGGACTCCGAGGCGAAGGATCTCGGCAGAATTATGATCCCCGTCAACGCGAAGTTCGAGGAGTCGAAGATGACGATAAAGGGTCACGAGCTTGTCACTCTGGAGACCGAGGGTCTCACCTTCGAGGACGACGAGTGGTACGACGAGGACGCCCTCTATCAGACTCTGGATGACACCGAGGTCAAGCCCGTCAAGTTCAGAATGATCCCGTACTTTGCGTGGGATAACCGCGGCATGGGCGAGATGATCATCTGGCTGCCTGCCTTCTGGGGCAAGTATTAATCCGTAATAGAGTGCAGCAGCACTACTATAAAAATAAAAAACAGAAAAGGAGAAAAAAATGAAGAAATTTGTTGCTCTGCTCCTCGCTCTCATCATGGTGTTCGCGCTCTGCGCATGCGGCAACACCGCGACCACTCCTGAGGACAAGTCCCCCGCAGCGGAAGAATCCGCAGCTCCCGCAGGAAACGGCGATTCCGCCGCCGCTTCCTCCCCCACCACTACCGATGAGGCAAAGGCTGCCGGCAGAAAGATCCTCGTTATGAACCAGCACAACTCCAAGGAATCCACCAACGGCCAGTTCACTCAGTACTTCGTTGACTACGTCAACAACAACAGCGACACCCTATGGATCGACGTTTACTACAACGGCGAGCTCGGCGGCATTCAGGAGACCCTCGAAGGCGCCATCATGGGCACTATCGACATCGGCGGCTGCTCCTTCGCCCAGCTGGCTACCTTCTATCCTGAGATGGAAGTATGGTCCATGCCTTACCTGTACACCGATCCCTACGAAGGCGCTAAGATAGTTGACCTTGAGAAGAACACCCTTCTTGCCGAGATGATCGACAAGTGCAACGAAGTTTCCGGCATGACCATCTTTGCCCTTAACTACTCCATCGACGCCCGTCAGCTCACTTGCAACTTCCCCGTGTACTCCCCCGCTGACCTCAAGGGCGCGAAGATCCGTTGCATCACCAACCCCGTTTACACCATGTGCATCGAGGGTATGGGCGGCACTCCCATCCCCATCGACTGGACTGAGACCATCTCCGCTCTGACCACCGGCACAGTCGTCGGTCAGGAGAACCCCTACGCCACCCTCGCTTCCTACCAGATGTGGGACTGCCAGAAGTACGTCATGGAGACCAACCACATGTTCGACTTCGCGGCAAACTATATCTGCACCGATACATGGAACGGCTTGACCGACGCTGAGAAGCAGGTTCTCAGAGACGGTATCGCCGCCCAGCAGCAGTTCCAGAACGAGACCCTTGAGACCAACAAGGAAGAGTACAAGCAGCTCCTTCTCGACAACGGCATGACCATCATCACCGCAGAAGACGGTCTTGACGTCGATGCCTTCAAGGCCGGCGTTGACGCTCTCAAGGAGAAGAATTACCCGCAGTACGCCGAGTACTTCGACTACATTGCCGATTACCTCGCCAACTACTAATTTTATCCTTTAAGCATTTGCAATAAAGGGAACAGTTCATCTGTTCCCTTTTGCAGATTAATCTAACGTTAAGGAGCCGTTAAAATGCTCAAGAAAAACTATTTGCGCCCCGGTCTGGAGTGGGTCTACAAGCTCTTTTTCGTAGTTCAGTCTATATGCATGTACGCCTCCGTCGCTACCATTGCATTCACTGTTCTCATGCGCGAACTGTTCCGCGTCAGCATCGTCTGGGGCTATGAGATAGCCTGTTGGTTTGTCATCATCCTCGTTTTCACGAGTATGCCCTATAACCTCTATCACAAGACCAATATCGGCGTTACCTTTGTGTACGATATTTCTCCGAAAGTTGTTAAGAAAATTTTCAGCGTTATCCACTTCTTCGTGGAACTTGCTTGCCTTATAATGATGGCCAGCGGCTTCAAGATCTGGCTTACTAAGGTCGGCATGGGCACCATGGTCGCCAGTGGGTTCACGAACCTTGCGTACTACGGCGTCCTCGGCATCGGCATCGCCCTCTCTCTGGTCGAGCTTTTCGCAGAAGTTATCGACCTGTTTGTAAAGAAAGACATTGACACCGTCGCGGAGAACGTGCCGGAGCTTACCATCGAGGAAGAACTCCGCATGGAGCATGAAGAGGAAGAAAAGGAGGAGAATAAATAATGGGTGTAACATCAATAGTTGTTCTCTTCCTGCTGCTGCTCGTAGTCGGAACTCCCGTCGGTTATATTTTCTATTTCGTCGGAGGCCTGTACCTGATCACCAACGGCGTCAACCTCGGCGCGGTCGTCGCAAAGATGGGTTCCTCCATGAACTCCATCAACATGGTTGCCGTCCCGATGTTCATCTTCGCCGGCACCTTTATGAATCACCTCAACCTGACCGACTCCATCTTCAACGCCATCATGGTCACCCCTGTCGGCAAGATGAAGGGCGGCCTTGCGCAGGTCAACGTTATCGCGTCGCTGGTCTTTGCCGGTATGTCCGGCGCGGCTCTGGCGGATGTCGGCGGCCTCGGCAAGATCGAGATCAAGGCAATGGCCAACGCCGGCTACTCTCTTGAGGACGCCACCGGCATCACCCTCGCATCCTCCACCCTCGGCCCGCTTTTCCCGCCGTCCATTCCCCTTATGCTGTACGCCCTGTATGCCGAGCAGTCCGGTATCAGAATGCTCGCGGCAGGTATTCTCCCCGCTATCCTTATGTGCATCCTGTTCATGGGCACCGTGTCCTTCCTTGCACATAAGAAAAAGTGGCCCACCTACGACGGACCCACCGAACATAAGACCCGCTGGAAGATATTTATCAAGGGTATCCCCGGCTTCATGGTTCCCGTTCTGCTTCTGGCCGGTATGTACAGCGGCAAGTTCGCATCCTCTGAGCTGGCCGCGGTCTGCTCCGTCATCGCTCTTCTGGTCGCAGTCTTCTGCTACCACACCGTAAGCTGGAAGACCTTCGTCAATGCAGCTAAGGAATCCGTTGCCAACATCGGCGCGATGTTCTTCATCTGCGGTGCCGCAAGCGTTTTCGCGCAGGTCATCAGCCGCGCCGGCGTTGCCGCCATCGTGCAGAACTTCGTCACCAGCCTCAACATGAGCTGGTTCGGTCTGCTTATCATTATCAATATCATCTTCCTGATAATCGGTATGTTCATGGACTCCAACGTTGCGATTATGATCTTCACCCCGATCCTGCTCCCGTCCCTGATCGCGATGGGCATCGACCCGATCCACTTCGGCGTCGTTATCTGCCTGAATGTTGTTATCGGCATCTTCACCCCGCCTTTCGGAACCGCGCTCTTCCTCGGCCAGGCTGTCACCGGACTGAGCTTTGCGAGGATCGTCAAGGCAATGGTGCCGTACTTCGTCCCGCTGCTCCTCGGCCTGCTGCTCATTACGGCCTTCCCGTGGATATCCACCCTTATCCCCAACATGATGTTCGGTTGATAACCGGAACTACATAGAATCTCCTTGGCGTTAGAAAGCAAGGGGAGCCGACAGGCTCCCTTTGCTCCGCGCCTATGAACAGATTTTGCAGAAATGCGGAATTTGATGGGACTGCTGCACGCGGCGCTGCGTATTTTACGACAGTCCCATCAAGGCATATTAAAATAAGACAGACAGTGGTGACTATATGGACTCTTCGACTCCCTCTTTTGTTTCCGTGACCGCGCGGCCCGCCGCGAAGGACATCTTCGCATATAAGATGTACCATACCTTTGTGTGCGCCATGGGCATAGCGAGGCTTCTCATCAGCGCGGCGTTTATCGCGCTGGGTATCGGCACCGCCGGAAAAATCAGCGTCGTGCTGACGGTGATCTGCCTTGGCATAGGCGCGCTCAATCCCATAGTCACGCCTATAATGTACCTGCTGCAATCGGCAAAGGCGGCCGCCGTCGCCGTGCCGGTGACGTACAGCTTCACGGCGGAAAAGATAATTGCCAACGATGGAAAGAAACGCGCCGAGCTGACTTGGGATAACATCGCACTCATCGTGTGGATGAAGAAGGAGATGCTTATTTACAGCACTCCATATCAGGCGCTCGTCCTGCCCCGCCGCCAGATGGAGGGAAAAGACGGCGATGTGCTCGCCATGCTCAAAGCCTACGCCAACCCCGCGCGCACTGTATATAAAAAGCTTCTCTGATACTATAATATATATAGTAATAGCAAACCCCGCCGTTATCTTACGGCGGGGTTTGCTGCGGTTTCGGGGAAAGGCATCGGCTTATAATCGGGATTCAGGAAATGCGCCAGACGCGGGCAGTGCGAGTATACGACAAAGAACCTGTCGAACAGCCGCCCCAGCTCCATCATGGTAAGCCCCGACAGGAACGCCGACACCACGGTTCCGACGGATATTCCCATGAGTCTGCCGAATATCGAGAAGGACATCACAAGCGACAGGACAAAGACGGTGATGTCGTAGCATATCTTGAACTTATCGCGGTTGACATGGAACCGCTCGCTAACGTACTTGACAAACGAATCGTAGACATTCGGCGGGAAGTAGCTCCGGTAGATGAGCGCCACGCCGCTGCACATGAAGAAAAAGCCGATGACGTAAAACACGATGCGCAGTTCCATAGGCATGGCCGCCATGGCGAGCGGCGCGATGTCGAACATGGGGATGTATTTTTGGTAGAGGTCAAGCAGCACGCCGCACAGAAAACCCGTCAGCAGCGAGCCGATGTATGCGACGCGCAGTCTGCGCAGCAGCAGGCACATCGCCGTCAGCAGCACACCCTGCACGATGTATTCGCACTGGCCGAGCGTAAATATCCCGCTGGCTCTGAACACGATATACGGTATCGCAAGCGGCAGACCAAGATTGGCCTTGACAAGAAAAGCGGAAGACAAGGACATGCACATCAATGCCAGAGGGTAAAGAACTTCACAACTGATTGCAAACTTTTTCATACGCGCCCCATCAAATGTTCGTAAATAGATGCAATTTTGACGGGGAGCGGTACAAACCCTCTCTGTCATGCCGATTATATCCTACATAGTACGAAGCGTCAAGAGGTTTAGCTAATTAATTCATTAACACCATTTAAAGGCAAAACCACGCGCAAAAATTAACCCGCGCGGCATTTTTCATTGACTTATTCCCCGGCAAAGCTTATTATAGAAGCATCACCGTTGTGAGCTTGAAAGGAGAACGAATATGAATAAGTACAGCGGAACAAAAACCGAGAAGAACCTGTGGGACGCGTTCGCCGGCGAGTCGCAGGCGAGAAACAAGTATACCTATTTCGCGTCGGTCGCCAAAAAGGCCGGCTACGAGCAGATCGCGGAGCTGTTTCTGAAAACGGCTGACAACGAAAAGGAGCACGCAAAGCTCTGGTTCAAGGAGCTGGGCGAGCTTGGAACCGTCGAGGAAAACCTGCTCCACGCCGCGGAGGGCGAGAACTACGAGTGGACCGACATGTACGAGCGCATGGCGGCCGAGGCCGAGGAAGAGGGCTTCGCGGAGCTGGCGGCGAAGTTCCACGGCGTCGCGGCCATCGAGAAGGCGCACGAGGAGCGCTACCGCAAGCTCCTGAGCAACGTTCAGGAGAAGCAGGCATTTGAGAAGAGCGGCATACAGGTCTGGGAATGCCGCAACTGCGGACACATCGCCATCGGCGAGAAAGCGCCCGAAGTATGTCCCGTCTGCAACCACCCGCAGGCGTATTTCGAGCTTCGCAAGGAAAACTACTGAGAACAAGTAATATTAAACAGCCACAGCAGCTTTTGTTGTGGCTGTTTTTGATATTCTCCGGGACGCGGAGAAACAAGAGAGGTTAGAATATGATAGAAATAAATAAGCTGAGCCGCATTTACCGGGTTCGGCGGCTTGACGACAGTGATGCAGATGAAATACTGGACTTATGCCGGGGTAATGTGCAGTATTATCAATACTGCGAGGCAGAGGCGACAAGGGAGCAGATAATGAGCGACCTGCACATAGCGCCTCCCGGCGTAGAGACAGAGAACAAATACTATCTGGGCTTTTATGACGAGAACGGACTTCTTGCGGTGATGGATCTGATAGACGGCTTCCCCGAGGAGAGTATGGCCTTTATAGGCTTTTTTATGATGAATATCGCAGCTCAGGGCAAGGGCGTCGGCAGCAGTATCATCCGGGAGCTTACTGCCTGTCTCAAGGACGCGGGCAAGAGCGCCGTTCGTCTGGGCATAGACAAGGAAAACCCGCAGTCCAAGGCATTTTGGAAGAAGAACGGCTTCCGGGTGATAAAAGAGGTCGATAAGGGGACGTGGACGGTCCTGCTTGCGGAAAAGGCGCTTTGAGCCTATTCAAGCTCAGCGCCTTCCCTGTCCTAAAGATATATCTCTCACGGTCAGTGTATCCTCGCTGACCGTGAATTTTATTTCAAGCCCCGCAAAATCCATAGCATATACCCGCTCCGGGTCGTTTTGATAGCGCGGGCGCGGGTCGTTTGCGAGTACCCCCGTCAGGGCGGCGCGCTTAGCCTCCGGTACGGCGCTCAGCGTATCGCCCGAATACTCCACCTGAAGCTGCCGTCCCGCGTTCGGCGCAAAGCCGGAGAGTGCCTCGGTATGGCAGTCGGCATAGGGGACATAGGGCTTGATGTCGTAGACCGGTGTTCCGTCGAGCATATCTGCCCCGGCAATGCGCAGATACGCGCCGCAGTCCGCGCCGTACCCGATGCCCAGCAGCCGCACACATGAAAGCCCCAGCGCGTTCGGGCGGAAGGGCGAGCGCGTCGCAAACACGCCCATGCGCGCGTTGCCGCCGAGACGCGGCGGCCGCACCGTCGGCGACCAGCTGTCGCGCACGGCCTCGGAGAACTGCCATATCACCCAGATGTGGGAGAAGCCCTCCAGCCCGCGCAGAGCCTCCTCGCGCTGGTACTCCGGCTCGAAGATTATTGCGGCCTCAAGCGCGTCGACTATCCCCGCCTGACGCGGGATGCCGAACTTTTCTGGGAAGTCACTGCGCACATGGCCGATGGTTTTCAGCTCGTATGTTTCGCTCATAGGTTCGAAAGCGCGTTGAGCGCCCACATCGACATGCCGTTTACCAGCATGTGAAGCCCGATGCTGCCCCAGATGCTGTTGCAGCGCTCATAGCAGCGGCAGAGCAGGAACGCTATCGGCAGGTATTGGATTATATATATCCAGTAGCTCGCGTCGCTGATGGCGTAAGCCCAGATGTGATATACGGAGAAGAGTATCATGCTCGCCGCGTACGCCGCGACGCGGTTATATTTCCTCAGCAGGCCGAAAATGCCCGCGCGGAACATCAGCTCCTCCACGATCGGCGCCATCACGACCGTCATAATGACCATTTGCCGCCCGCTCTCCAGCGCCATGTCGATGACCGCTCCGTTGTTCGGGTTGCTGAGACTGTCCGCCGCGGTGAGTATCAGCGCGATGACGAAGTTCGAGAGGTAGTATATGCCGTAGGATACGCCGATCTCCACGATGAACTTCACCGGGTGGTCACACAGCGCGTCAAAATCGCGGCGCAGGAATTTGCCCAACAGCGCGAGCATGTACACCGTGCCGACGGAGTAGGCGATGATGTTGAGCGTGAGCAGATCGGACACGCCGAATATCAACACCGCCACGAGACTCGGTATGCCGATGACATGCACCGGCAGGTACGCGAGAGCCGCTATATACTCTTTCTTTGTGAGGCTGCTGGTGAATTGCAGCCCGCTTTTTTCAGGCATGTTATGCCCTCGCTTTCTTTTGCAGCTCAAAGAGGAGATTCATAGCTTCGAGCGGGGTGAGCGTGTTCACGTCCGTGCGCAGAAGAATATCGCGCACCTCGTCCGCGCTGACGTCGGCCAGACTTATCTGGTCGTCTGCGGCCTTGGGCGTGACGGCGGGGCCTATCCCGCTGGATTCCAGCTCCTTGAGGTAGCCTTTGGCCTTGCTTATCACGCTGTCGGGCAGCCCCGCAAGCTTTGCAACCTCGATGCCGTAGCTGTCGTCCGCCGCGCCGCGCACTATCTTGCGCAGGAACACCAGCGTTCCGCCCTGCTTTTTGGCCGTGATGTTGTAGTTTCTCACGCCGCCCAGCTCCCCTTCGAGCGCGGACAGCTCGTGATAATGCGTCGCAAACATCGTCTTCGCGCCAAGCCTGCGCTTGTCGGCGCAGTATTCCAGCACCGCGCGGGCGATGGCCATGCCGTCGAAGGTCGAGGTGCCGCGGCCGATCTCGTCGAGGATGAGCAGGGACGAGGCCGTCGCGTGCTTGAGTATCCCGGCCATCTCGTTCATCTCCACCATGAAGGTCGACTGACCGGAGGCCAGATCGTCCGACGCGCCGATCCTCGTGAACACGCGGTCGACCACGCCGATAGTCGCGCTCTTCGCCGGGACGAAGGAGCCCATCTGCGCCATTAGAACGATGAGCGCCGTCTGGCGCATGTAGGTGGATTTACCGGCCATGTTCGGCCCCGTGACGATCGCGCAGCGGTCGTCGGAGTCGTTCAGGAAGGTGTCGTTCGGGACGAAAAGCACGTCCTTCAGCGTCTGTTCGACGACGGGGTGCCGTCCCTCGATTATGTGCAGCTCCTTCGAGGTGTCGACCTCCGGCATCGTGTAGTTGTTCCGCACCGCGACCTCGGCCAGCGAGCACAGCGCGTCCAGCCGCGCGACGCGGTCGGCGGCCTCCTTGATGCGGTCGACGTTCGCCGCAACCATGTCGCGTATCTCGCAGAAGTAGCGGTATTCGAGGTCGTTTATCCTGTCCTTCGCCGTCAGGAGCGTATTTTCGAGCTCCTTCAGCTCCTGCGTGAAGTAGCGCTCATTCGATACAAGCGTCTGCTTGCGTATGTAGTCGGCGGGGACGTTTTCAAGCCCCGCGGATTTCGGCACGTCGATATAGTAGCCGAACACCTTGTTGTAGCCGATCTTGAGCTTCTTTATGCCCGTGCGCTGGCGCTCGCGCTGCTCCAGCTCCGTGACCATCTGCGTGCCGTTGTCGCGGATGTTGCGCAGCTTGTCGACCTCCTCTGAGTAGCCCTCGCGCAGTATCCCGCCCTCGCGGACGGAAAACGGTGGCTCGTCGCATATCGCGCGGTCTATCTGGGCGCGGATATCGTCCAGCGCGTCCATCGCGCAGATGTCGCGCAGTTCAAGGCTCTTGAAGCCGGTAAGCAGCTCCTTCAGCCGCGGAAGCTGCCCCGCGCAGTTTGCGAGCATACGCAGATCGCGCCCGCCCGCCGTGCCGTAGACACAGCGCGCGGCAAGGCGCTCCATGTCGCTTATCTCGCGCATCACGAGCGTCAGCTCCGAGCGGTCGACCGTGTCGTTATACAGCTCGCTTACCGCCGTAAGCCGCCGCTTTATCGCAAAGACGGACAGCAGCGGACGCTCCACCCATGAGCGCATCAGCCGCCCGCCCATCGGGGTCTTGGTCTTGTCGAGCACCCACAGCAGAGAGCCGCGCTTCTCGCCGCTGCGCAGAGTCTCGGTCAGTTCGAGATTGCGCCGCGTTGTCCAGTCAAGCTCCATGTAGCGCCCGCTGTAAAATATGTCGAGGCGGTTTATGTGGCTGAGGTCGAATTTCTGCGTCTCGATTATGTACGCCAGCAGCGCGCCGACGGCGCATACCGCCGCGCTTTCGCCGCCAAGCCCGGCCTTGTCCACATCCTCGAAGCCGAACTGACGGCACACCAGCTCTGCCGCCTGAAGATACTCGAATTTATCGCCGCCATGCTCCGGCATCGCACCGAGCTTGGAGCTTACAAACTCCGTTATCGCGGAGTTTTCCTCCGCGCCCATCGACAGCACTACCTCGCGCGGCGTGAAGCGGCCAAGCTCGTTTATAACGTGGCTTACTGCGTCCCCGTCGAAGCCTGCGCAGCAGAATTCGCCGGTCGACACGTCGCAGAACGCGACTCCGGCGTGGCCGTTGTTGAGGTACACGGCGGAGATGTAGTTGCTGCGATGCTCGTCGAGCATGGAGCTTTCGGTCACGGTGCCGGGCGTGATTATGCGTATCACGTCGCGCTGGACAAGGCCCTTTGCAAGCGCGGGATCCTCCGTCTGCTCGCAGATGGCGACCTTGTAGCCCTTGGCGATAAGCCGGGCGATGTAGGTCTCCGCGCTGTGGTAAGGTATGCCGCACATCGGCGTGCGCTCGTCGGGATTTTCCACCGAGCGGTCGCGCGTCGTGAGCGCAAGATCCAAAAGCTTTGAGGCGAGACGCGCGTCGTCGTCGAACATCTCGTAGAAATCGCCGAGGCGGAAGAACAGCAGGCAATCCTGATACTGCTGCTTTATTTCGTAATACTGCCGCTTCATCGGCGTCAATTCAGCCATAATTTATCCCTTCTCTATCTCTCCGTACAGCGCCCATGTGTTGCTGGAGACTATTTTTACGTTTACAAACTGCCCTATCAGGCTCTTGTCGCCGTGCAGATGCACGAGACGGCCGCCGTTTGTGCGCGAGGAGAGGTTGTATTCCTCGCGTCCGGTCTCGCCGTCGACGAGCACGCGCACGCTCTTGCCCTCATACTCCTTGTGCTTCTCGCCGGAGATGCGGTTGGACACATCCATGAGCCGGTCGAAATGCTTCTGCTTGTCGGCGCGGGTGTAGGGGTCGGGCATCGAGGCCGCCGGAGTGCCGACGCGCTTGGAGTAGATGAAGGTGAACATCGCGTCGAAGCGCACCTCCTCGCAGAGGCTTATCGTGTCCTCAAATTCCTCCTCCGTCTCGTTCGGGAAGCCGACGATTATATCGGTCGTGATCACAAGGTCAGGCATATAGCTGCGTGCAAGGGCGACCTGCGAGAGATACTTCTCGCGCGTGTAGTTGCGGTTCATGAGCTTGAGAATATGGTCGTTGCCGGACTGTACGGGCAGGTGAATGTGATGCGCGCACTTCTCGCATTCGGCCATGGTCTTGAAGAGCTTCTCCGTTGCGTCCTTGGGATGGCTCGTCATAAAGCGGAGGATGAAGTCGCCGGGGATGCCGTTTATCATGCGGAGAAGGTCCGAAAAGTCCGTGTCGCTCTCAAGGTCTCTGCCGTAGGAGTTGACGTTCTGCCCGAGCAGCGTGATGTCCTTATAGCCCTCCGCAACAAGCTGACGCGCCTCGGCGACAACGTCCTCCGGCAGTCTCGAACGCTCCCTGCCGCGAACGTAGGGGACGACGCAGTAGGTGCAGAAGTTGTTGCAGCCGTACATTATCGAAAGCCACGCTTTCACGCTGCCGTCGCGCCGCAGGGGGATGCCCTCGGCGACGGCGCCGTCGCTCTTCGCCGTTGCAAATACGCGCTTGTGCTTGGTCATAACCTGCTGCATCAGCTCCGGGAAGCGCCACAGCTCGTGCGGGCCGAATACAAGGTCGACCACCGGGTACGACTTCTTTATCTTCTCCGCCATGTGCTCCTGCTGCACCATGCAGCCGCACACGGCGATTATCTGGTTGGGGTTATTCTTCTTCGTGTGGTTCAGCGCACCGACGTTGCCGAGGACGCGCATCTCGGCGTGCTCGCGCACGGCGCAGGTGTTGACGACGATGACGTCGGCCTGAAATTCGTCCTGCGTGAAGCCGTAGCCCATCTCGGCGAGATAGCCGCGCAGCTTCTCGCTGTCGGCCTCGTTCTGCTGGCAGCCGTAGGTGTCCACCATCGCCAGCGGGCGTTTGCCGTCGGCGGTCACAGTCTCGAAAATTTCAGCGCAGATGTCCTCCTGCTGCTTTATCCTGCTTATATCTATAGTTTCTCTCATGTCTTGTCCTCTGATAAGATAGTTTTTCATTTTATATTAACATAAAAGCTATGGAACTTTCAACCGAAATCGTGTATAATATCTCTGCTTCCGGAGCCGTGCGCGGCAATGGAGCGCATCGAGGCTTTTAAGGAGAAAGCATATGCCTGTCATAAACGTACTTCAGCCCCATGTGGCTGATATGATCGCCGCCGGCGAGGTGGTGGAGCGCCCGGCTTCCGTCATCAAGGAGCTGGTCGAGAACTCGCTCGACGCCGGGGCGAAGAATATAACGGTCGAGATCCGCGGCGGAGGCGCAACCTATATCCGCGTCACGGACGACGGCTGCGGCATGGCACCGGAGGACGCGGGCGTCGCGTTCCTGCGGCATGCCACATCGAAGCTGCATGACGAGAAGGGGCTGGAGGCCATATCGACGATGGGCTTCCGCGGCGAAGCTCTTGCGGCGATATCCGCCGTGTCGAAGATCGAGCTTAACACCCGCCGCCGCGGCGACGCGAGCGGCACCCGCGTCGTGCTGGAGGCCGGGGACATTCAGGAGATGTTCGCCGCCGGCTGCCCGGACGGGACAACGATGACCGTGCGCGATTTGTTCTATAACACCCCCGCGCGGCTGAAATTCCTAAAGAGTGACCGCAGTGAGGCTTCCGCCTGCCAGCTTGCGGCTCTGCGCTGTGCGCTTGGACATCCGGAAGTGTCGATACGCTTTATAAAAGACAGAAACGAGGAATTCTTCACCCCCGGCGACGGGAAACAGGAGTCATGCGTGTACTCCCTGATGGGGCGCGACATGGCGACGCAGATGCTCCGTTGCACGGGCGAGAATAACGGCATCCGCGTGACGGGCTTCGTCTCTTCCCCGGCCTATGGCAAGGGCAACCGCAGTGCGCAGTTTTTCTTCTGCAACGGCAGATTTATAAAATCCCAGCTTTTGCAGGCCGCCGTGGAGCAGGCGTATAAAAATACGCTGCTCACCGGGCGCTATCCCGCCTGCGCGCTGTATATAGAGCTGGGCTACGGCAGCGTGGACGTCAACGTTCACCCGGCCAAGACCGAGGTCAAGTTCTCCGAGGAGCGCAAGGTGTTCGACGCGGTGCATTACGCGGTGCTGTCCGCGCTCGCCGGGGAGCGGCAGACCGCCGAAATAAAGCTTTCGGAGTCGACGAAGAAGGCCGTCGGCGCGAAGCCCGATTTTTATCAGAGCATGAGCGCCGAGAAGTTCCGCGAGAGCGGGTATGCCGCGCCGAAGCCGGTGCAGCCCCAGCCCGCTGCAGTGACGGCGACGGCTGTGTCCTCCCTGCGCCCGCCCGTGAGCGCGGCGAGACCCGTACAGCCGGTGCAGATGTCGCTCCGCGCGGAGCCTGCGGAGTATGAGACGGAGCCGAAGCCGGAAAACAGCCGCATTTTGCCGGAAAAACCCGAAAAAAGCGAGACTGAGCCTGCATTTTCGCAGGATATGCCGGCCAAGGCTGTTGAAAAACCTGTTCAAAATGTTGAAAGTCGCCCCATCCCCGACCACAAGATAGTGGGGGAAGCGCTCAAGACCTATATAATCGTCGAGCAGGACGACAAGCTGATACTTATCGATAAGCACGCCGCGCATGAGCGCATGATATTCGACCGGCTGAAGGCGCAGGAGCGCGAGCTCATGGCGCAGAACCTGCTCATCCCCGTGACGATCCACCCCAACGGCGACGACATGGACGCGATAACCGAGAACGCTGCGCTTTTGTATGAGCTGGGCTTCGAGATAGAGCCGTTCGGCGAGCGGGAGCTGATAGTCCGCGCCGTGCCCGCCGATATGGACGCCGGGGACGTCCCCGCCGCTATCGAGGAGATATGCGAGAAGCTGCGCCGCGGCAAATGCCCGGACGCGCAGAGCGCGCGCGACGAGATACTGCACACCGTCGCCTGCAAGGCCGCGATAAAGGCCGGCTGGGACACGCACCCGAAGGAGCTGGAGGCCGTGGTGGACGCAGTGATATCCGGGCAGGTGCGCTATTGCCCGCATGGCCGCCCCGTATCCGTCACGCTCACGCGCAAGGAGCTTGACAAGCAGTTCAAGCGCATAGTCTGAGGGCGGCGATGGCAGAGAAGATCATCGTTGTCGCGGGGCCGACCGCATCGGGCAAGACCCGCCTCGGCATCGCGCTTGCGCAGGAGCTTGGCGGAGAGATAGTTTCGGCGGACTCCATGCAGATATACCGCCGCATGGACATCGGCACCGCCAAGGCAACCGCCGCCGAGCAGGCCGCCGTGCCGCATCACATGATAGACGTGGCGGAGCCGTGGGAGAATTACTCCGTGGCGCGCTATGTCGAAGAGGCGTCGCGCTGCTGTGAGGATATAATTTCCCGCGGGAAAATTCCCGTGGTCGTCGGCGGCACGGGACTGTATATCGACTCCCTGATATCCGGCCGCGACTTCGCCGCAAACGACGGGGACGAAAAGCTCCGCGAGGAGCTGCTGGCGGAGTATGACCGCGTCGGCGGCGAGGAAATGCTGAGCAGACTACGGGAAATTGACCCTGAGCGCGCCGCGAAGCTCCCCGCCGGGGACAAGCGCCGCATCGTCCGCGCGATAGAGATATATAAGCTCACCGGCATGACCATCACCGAGCATGACGCGCGCACCCGCGCCCTGCCCCCGCGTTATGACGCGGCACAGATAATCCTCGGCTACGCAGACCGCGCGGCGCTCTATGCCCGCATTGACCGGCGCGTGGACGAGATGGTCGCCGAGGGGCTGTTTGAAGAGGTGCAGGGGCTGCTCGACTCCGGACTTTCGGAGCAGTGCACGGCGATGCAGGCCATCGGATACAAGGAGCCGGCCATGGCTCTGCGCGGCGAGATAAGCCGCGGCGAGGCCGTGGAGCTTATCAAGCTCGGCAGCCGCCGCTATGCCAAGCGCCAGATGACATGGTTCCGCCGCACACAGGGCGCGCTGAGGATAGACTGGGACGAAAATCCCGATTTTGAAGCCGCACGACGGCTTTCGACCGCATTTTTGCACGACTCCGGTATATTATAAATACCGCATTACGAGGCGGGAAAAAATAATATGCCCGTCCGAGAAAAAGGAGTTGGCCAAAATGCAGAAAACGCAGAATCTCCAAGACATCTTTTTGAATCAGGCGCGGCGCGACAAGAGCGTCGTCACAATGTTCCTTATGAACGGCTTCCAGCTTCACGGGATCGTGCGCGGATACGACAGCTTCACCGTGATCCTCGATTCCGACGGCAAGCAGCAGCTTATCTATAAGCACGCGATATCGACAGTCGTGCCGCCGAAGCCGATCGAGTTGGAGCTGGATACATAAGGTGAGAAAAACGGGGCAGTCATACCTGCTGCGTTTTGCCGCCGTGGCGGTGTTCCTCGCCGTCTGCGCCTACGCCGCCGCGTGGCTCGTGAACGGGCTTGGCGGCGGGGTGCGCACGGCGGCGGTTCACAGCTGTGAGCTTACGGAGAGCGCGGCGATAGAAGGTGTCGCCGTGCGGACGGAGGAGCCGCTGCCCGTGCCCGCCGGTATCGCGGACGGGACGCGCCTTCCCGCAGGGACGGACGGCCTTGTCCGACCCGCGGTCTGCTTCTCGCAGACCGACGGTTATGAGTACCTCGCGCCGGACATGCTCGACGGGCTGACGGTGGAGTCTCTTAGGGACATCCTCTCCGCCGAGCCGGAGAAGACGTCCACCGGCGGCCGCGCCGTGTACGGCTTCGCGTGGTACTTCGCGGCGTTCGCGGATGACAGCGTCCCGCTGCATGAGGGCGGCAGCTGTGAGATATTGTTCGATGGCTTTGAAAAGAGCACCGCCGCCGAGATAATCTCCGTCAGTGCCGCCGAAAACGGGCAGCGCGCGCTGCTTCTGCGGCTGACGGCGGGTTCGCCCGAATATCTGAGTCTACGCCGAAGCGGCGCGGAGATAATCTTTTCCCGGTACAGCGGTCTGGAGCTGCCGCTGGAAGCCGTGCATACCGACGGCGAGGGGAACAATTTCGTTTATATCTCCACAGCGGGGATCGTCAGATCGCTGGATGTGGATATAATATATACAGATAAGGCCGGGGGCTTCTGCCTCGCCGCGCAGGACGCAAGCTTTGACGCACTGCGTGAGGGGAATATGGTTATAGTTTCTGGCAAAGATATATACGAAGGAAAGGTTCTGGGCTGATGAATATAGCCGAAAACGTGGCGATCGTGCGCTCCCGCATCGCCGAAGCCGCTCTTGCCGCCGGGCGCAGACCGGAGGATATCCGGCTCGTCGCGGCAACAAAGATGAATGACGCCGCAAGGGTTCAGCAGGCGATAAAGGCCGGGGTTGAGATCTGCGGCGAGAACAGAGTCCAGGAGATGCTGGAAAAGAACGCGCAGGCAGCATATGCCGGCGCGCGGCTGCATTTTATCGGGCACCTCCAGAAGAACAAGGTGAAGCAGGTCGTCGGCACGGCCGCGCTCATCGAGAGCGTCGACAGCGAGGAGCTGATGCGCCTGATCGACCGCTGCGCCGCCTCAAATGGGATGCGTCAGGATATCCTGCTTGAGGTGAACATCGGCGGCGAGGCCGCAAAATCGGGCTTCAGGCCGGAAGAAATTCCCGCGGCATTGGCCGCTGCGGCGCAATTTGACCATATTATGGTGCGCGGCCTTATGGCAATTCCACCAAAATGCAGCCGCGCGGAAGAAAATATCCCTTATTTTTGCAGTATGCAAAAGCTTTTTGTTGACAATGGCGCAAAAAAATACGATAATGTACATATGGGTCTTCTGTCCATGGGTATGAGCGCGGATTACACCGCCGCCATAGCCTGTGGATCTAACATGGTCCGCGTGGGGACGGCGATTTTCGGCGCCCGCGATTATGGACCGATAAACAGCAATAATTCCGGAGGCAGCGATGGGACTCTTTGATGAATTGAAAAAGCTTACTCAACCGCAGGACGACGACAGCGACTTTTTTGAAGGTGCGGACGAAAGCTTCAAGCCTGCACCTGCGGCGGCAAGCTCCGCGCAGCTCCAGTTTGAGAACACCTTCGGCGAGGAGCCGTCCTCCAATCCGGAGCCTGCCCGCCGCCCGGCGAAGACGCAGGGCGAGGGAGGGAGTCTGTTCGGCAATCTCGGCATAAAGAAGGCCGCGAAGCCCCGCACCCAGCGCGAGCGGCTTGTGAACTTCGGCGGCAGCGAGACGCAGGTCATCCTCTTCAATCCCAAGACCTTTGAGGAGGCGGGGGAACTGGTCAATCACCTCAATCAAAGCCGTTCCGTGGTGATGACGCTGGAGGGCGTGCCGAACGACAATGCCCGCCGTCTGCTTGACTTCCTGTCCGGCATAACCTTTGCCTTGCAGGGAAAAATAACCCCGATCTCCGCAAAGACATATTTCGTCTCCCCGCAGAACGTCGATCTGCTCAATTCGCAGAGCGAGCAGCCGGTGAGCGACGAGCAGTATTTTTGAGAAATAAACACGCATTGAAAGGTGGATAAAGATATGATTACCGCTCAGGACATTCGTGAAAAGACTTTTGAAAAGGCACGCTTCAGCGGCTATGACATGGCCTCCGTTGACGATTTTCTGGAGGAGCTGGCGGAGGATGTCACCGCGACTCAGAAGGAGAACGCTGTTCTCAAGAGCAAGATGAAGGTTCTCGTGGACAAGATCGAGGAGTACCGTGCCAATGAGGACGCGCTGAACATGGCGGTTCTCTCCGCGCAGAAGCTCGCCGTCCAGATCGAGAACGATGCGCGCGCCCGCGCTTCCGCGATGCTGGCCGAGGCCGACAAGCAGGTCAAGGCGAAGGTCGGCTCCATCGCCGAGCAGACTGCCGCGCAGGAGAAGCGTCTGGCGGACGCCAAGGCCGCTACCGCGAAGTTCTTCGACGGCGTGCGCTCCCTGTGCAACACCCAGCTCAAGAATATCGACGCCATCAGCAGCGGCATAATCTCCTCTCCGGAGTCCGAAGCCGTTCCCGCGCCCAGAGCCGCAGCGCCTTCCGTTGAGGACGCTGTGCGAAGCATCGAAAATTCCGTGGCACGAATACAGCCGGAGCCTTCCATACAGATAGACATACCCAAGGCCGTGGATACTCCCGCTTCCAAGCCTGCTGTCCAGTTTGACAGCACTCAGCCCTTCACCCTGTAAGTGGGGCTGGGGTCAACACGCTGATTCGCGGGGCGAGCGCAGCTGCGCGCGCCCCCTTTGATTTGATATACTATATAAATAGGAGACACAAAAATGTCACAGGATTTCAACTCCACTCTTAATCTGCCGAAAACCGACTTTCCCATGCGCGCGGGCTTGCCCAAGCGCGAGCCTGAGATGCTGAAAAAATGGGAAGAGCAGGATATCTATAACGAAATGCTCAAGAAGAACGAGGGCAAGCCCCGCTTCTCCCTGCATGACGGCCCTCCGTTCTCCAACGGCAATATCCACATGGGACATGCGCTCAACAAGTCCATCAAGGACTTCATCGTCCGCTCCTACGCGATGCGCGGCTACTATACCCCGTATATCCCCGGCTGGGATAACCACGGTATGCCTATCGAGAGCGCCATCATCAAGGAGCAGAAGCTCAACCACAAGGCCATGAGCGTCGCGGACTTCCGCTCCGCCTGCGAGGCCTACGCCGAGAAGTACATCAATATCCAGCGCGAGGGCTTCAAGCGCCTCGGCGTCATCGGCGACTGGGAGCACCCCTATAAGACCATGAACAAGGGCTTCGAGGCCGACGAAGTCCGCATCTTCGGCAAGATGTATAAGAACGGCCATATCTATAAGGGACTCAAGCCTGTCTACTGGTGCGCCAAGGACGAGACCGCTCTCGCCGAGGCCGAGATCGAGTATCAGGACGATCCCTGCACCACCGTTTACGTCAAGTTCCCGATGAAGGACGATCTTGGCAAGCTCGGCCACCTCGACCTCTCCAAGCTCAGCTTCGTCATCTGGACTACCACTATTTGGACGCTGCCCGGCAACCTCGCCATCGCTCTGCACCCGGACGAGGCTTACGCCGTCGTCAAGGCGCCGAACGGCGAGATGTACATCATGGCCGAGGCTCTGGCCGAGAAGGTTATGAAGATCGGCGGCTTCGACAGCTATGAGATCGTCGAGACCCATCCCGGCCGCTTCTTCGAGAATATGCTCGCGCAGCATCCCTTCCTCGACAAGACCTCCCGTCTGCTGCTGGCTGATTACGTCACTATGGACTCCGGTACCGGCTGTGTCCATACCGCTCCCGGCTTCGGCGCGGATGACTATCAGACCTGCATGCGCTACGGCATGGAAATGGTCGTCCCGGTCGACGATCAGGGCCGCCATACCGATTACGCCGGCAAGTACGCCGGACTCAAGACCGACGAATCCAACCCCATCATCCTCAACGACATGAAGGAGAGCGGCGCTCTCTTCGCCTCCGAGGAGATAGTCCATAGCTATCCGCACTGCTGGCGCTGCAAGAGCCCGATCATCTTCCGCGCCACCCCGCAGTGGTTCTGCTCGGTCGATTCCTTCAAGGATGAAGCCATCGCCGCCTGCGAGAACGTCCGCTGGCTGCCCGCGTGGGGCAAGGATCGCATGGGCGCAATGATCCGCGAGCGCGCCGACTGGTGCATCTCCCGTCAGCGCCGCTGGGGTCTGCCCATCCCCGTGTTCTACTGCGAGGACTGCCATAAGCCCGTCTGCACCGACGAGAGCATCGAGTCCGTCGCAAAGATATTTGAAGAGAAGGGCAGCAACGCGTGGTTCGAGATGGACGCCGCAGAGCTTCTGCCTGAAGGCTTCACCTGCCCGCACTGCGGCGGTAAGCACTTCACCAAGGAGACCGACACTCTGGACGGCTGGTTTGACTCCGGCTCCACCCATTACGCCGCCATGCAGCGTGATCAGGGCTTCTGGCCTGCCGACATGTACATGGAGGGCGGCGACCAGTATCGCGGCTGGTTCCAGTCCTCGCTGCTCGTCGCGGTCGGCGCGCTGGGAAAGGGCGCCCCGTATAAAGAGTGCCTGACCCACGGCTGGACGGTTGACGGCGAGGGCAAGGCGATGCACAAGTCCCTCGGCAACGGCGTCGATCCTGCCGATATCGTCAAGGAGTTCGGCGCTGATATGATCCGCCTCTGGGCAGGTTCTGCCGATTACCATGTCGACGTGCGCTGCTCGAAGGAGATCTTCAAGCAGCTCAGCCAGAACTACCTAAAGTTCCGCAACACCGCTCGCTACTGCCTCGGCAACCTCGACGGCTTTGACGCGAACGATCTTGTCGCGCCGGAGGATATGTTGGAGCTTGACCGCTGGGCAATGACTAAGCTCAACCAGCTTATAGAAAAGGTCGCGGATGCCTATAATGACTATGAGTTCCATGTGGTCTCCCATGCCATCAACGACTTCTGCGTCGTGGAGCTTTCCAGCTTCTATCTTGACATCATCAAGGACAGACTGTACTGCGAGGGCAAAAACAGCCTCAAGCGCCGCAGTGCGCAGACCGCTCTGTACCTGATCCTTGACAGTATGGCAAAGATGTTCGCCCCGATCCTCGCCTTCACCTGCGACGAGATATGGCAGGCGATGCCGCACCGCGAGGGCGACGACGATCGCAACATCGTGCTCAACGAGATGAACAAGCCCTTCACGCAGTATGCGCTCTCCGATGAGGCGCTTGCCCGCTGGGACAAGCTCATCGCCCTGCGCGACGACGTCAACGGCGTGCTTGAAGCTGCCCGCGCGTCCAAGCGCATCGGCAAGCCGCTGGAGGCGTCCGTCCGGCTCCACGCCAAGGACGAGGCCAGCCGTGAGCTGCTCGACGAGGTCGGCAGCATGAACCTGTCCGAGCTGTTCATCGTCTCCCAGTGTCTCATCAAGGATGAGGACAGCGAAGAGACCGAGGCGGTCAGCGGCGCAGGCTCCAACAATCCCGGCCTGAACGTTTCCGTCATTGAGGCTCCGGGCGTCAAGTGCCCGCGCTGCTGGATGCATTCTCTCAACGCGCAGCCCGAAACCGGGCTCTGCCCGCGCTGCGCGGCAGTCATCGCAGGAAAGTAAGCTCAGGAGACCGATCGGATAAAATTCGAGCGCCGTCTCCGGGCGGCAGATAGGAGAAAAATATGCTGTATGCGATAGTTGCGCTGCTCGCCGTTATCGTCGATCAGTGGGTCAAATACTGGGTCGCGGGCAATATCCCGCTGGAGAGCACCGTCAACGAGCTTATCCCCGGCGTGATAAGCGTGGTGAACGTCCATAATTCCGGAGCCGCTTTCGGCTTTTTGAACGGCGGCGGCGCGCGCATCCCGTTTATAATCATCTGCGGCGTGTTCACCGTTGCGATAATCATCGCCCTCGCCACGAACTTCATCTCCAACCCGCTTGGCCGTTGGAGCGCGGTGTTCGTGATGGCGGGCGGCATCGGAAACTGCATCGACCGTATTCTGTACGGCTACGTGCAGGACATGTTCATGTTCGAGTTCGCGCCCAACTTCCCGATATTCAACGTCGCGGATATCTTCATAACCGTCTTTGCACTGCTGTTCATCGTGTCGCTGTTTTTCGGCGGACACCGTGACGAGGAAGAGGACGATGAGGATTACGACGACGAGGACGACTACGTGCTTGAGGATGACGAGGAGGACGATGTCCCCGCCCGTCCCGTGTTCAAGCGCCGCAGCCGTGAACCGCGCGAGGAAGCGCCGAAGGCCGAAAAGCCCGCGCGCAAAGGCCGCAAGCCGAAGTATGAGGAGGAGTACGAGCAGTATAAGGCTGCCCGCGCCGCCCGCGGCGTGCAGACTCCGCCGTCCCCGGCTGCGCAGCGCGTGACCGTTCAGGATCCGTCCGATCCCTTCGCCGAGTGGGAGCGCGCCAACGCTCAGGTCGAGGCGAAGCGTAAGAGCGACGTTGCCGAGCTGACAGGCCAGACCCCGACCGCTTCCGCTCGCCCCGCCTATAAGCCCTACACGGCGCAGACTGCGCCGCGCCAGCAGGCGGCACCCGCGCCGGCTCCGGTGCGTCCGGCGGCTCCGGCTCCGGCGAAGAAAGCGACTCCCGCGAAGCAGGAGACGAAGAGCGACGACGAATTCTCGCTGGACGATATCCTTAACGAGTTCAAGTAATGGACGAAAATATTGTAACAATAGTTGCGGAGGAGAGCGGCGACAGGGTCGACGCTCTCCTTGCGCGCAGTATGGACTCCCTGACGCGCAGTGCCGCCCAGCGCCTGATAGAGGACGGCGCGGTTCTGCTCGGCGGCAAGGCCGTGAAGAAGAATTATAAGTGCGCCGCGGGGGACAGCTTTGAGGTGCTCCTGCCCGAAGCGGAGGATACCGAGCTTATCGCGCAGGATATCCCGCTGGACGTGATGTATGAGGACGGGGACGTCATCGTCGTAAACAAGCCGCGCGGCATGGTCGTGCACCCCGCGCCGGGGCACCCCGACGGGACGCTCGTGAACGCCCTGCTGTGGCACTGCGGCGATTCGCTGTCCGGCATCGGCGGCGAAAAGCGCCCCGGCATCGTCCACCGCATTGATAAGGACACTTCGGGGCTGATAATCGCCGCGAAGAACGATTTTGCGCACCAGTTCCTCTCCGCACAGCTCTCGGATCATACGCTGGGGCGCGAGTATGAAGCGGTCGTCCACGGCGGCTTCCGCGACGATGCGGGCACGGTCGACGCGCCGATAGGCCGTCATCCGGTGGACCGCAAGCGCATGGCGGTCACGCCGAAGAACTCGAAGCCCGCCGTGACGCACTATGAGGTCATCGCGCGCTACCGCGGCTATACGCGCATACTCTGCCGCCTTGAAACCGGCCGCACCCACCAGATACGCGTCCATATGGCCAGCATCGGGCATCCACTGCTCGGCGACGGCGTGTACGGCGCGCCGTGCCCGGAAAAGGGGCTTGAGGGGCAGTGCCTCCACGCGCGCCGCCTGAAATTCATCCACCCCCGCACCGGACAGCTCGTCCGGCTTGAAGCGCCGCTGCCGGAGTATTTCACGCAGGTCATCTCCCGGCTCGGCAACGAAATATAAGGAGTGAAGGTATGAGCAAATACATAGTGTACGCGCTGGTGACGGCGGCGGTTGTCGCCGCGATCGTGCTGGTCGTGAAGATCATCTCCGGCGCGATAACGCTTATCAGCGGCCTGTTCAACGTGATCCTCGGCGTGATCGTCGTGCTGGCGGTCATCGCGCTGGTGATCTGGATGTTCCGCTACGCGGCAAAGCATAAATAATGATGAAAACAGCCATCCGATAGATAAATCGGATGGCTGTTTTCGTTGTTCAGTTTACACGGTACGGATATACTTGCCGATGAATTCGTAAAGCTTGGCGGCGTATGCCTCCGGCGCGCGGTGCATACTCTCCACATGATGCGCGCCCTCGACGAAAAGGTGATCCTTCGCGCCGGGGTACAGCTCGTACAGCTCCTTGCCCATGGCGAACGGAACCGTGTGATCCTCCGTGCCGTGCACGAAGAGTATCGGCAGCGTTGAGTGCAGCATGTGCGGCCGCACGTCGCCGTCGCGCAGGGAGTACCCGGCCACAACGCGGTTTATCGCGCCGAGCGGCCAGACGAGCAGCCCCAGCCGCCGGCGCAGGGAGTCCACCGGGCCTGAGAACCCGCAGTCGTCCACGATGAAGCGTACGCAGGGCGGGCAGCGATCGCTCATGCTCAGCACCGTTCCGCCGCCCATCGAGAAGCCGTGGAGTATCACCTGAATGTCCGCGCCGAAGCGCTCCTGCAAAAAGTCCAGCCATTGCAGGCAGTCCTGGCTCTCGAACACGCCGAAGCCGATGTAGCGCCCCTCACTCTCCCCAGCGGCGGTGTTGTCACAGCAGAAGAGATCGAAGCCGCGGCTTTTATAGTATTCATAGTACATCCCGGCGGCCTCCGCATGATCTGAGCGGTAGCCGTGTATCAGGAACGCGATGCGCCCGCAGGGCTTTTCGCCGCAGGGGTAGTAGAAGCCGTGCAGCAGCTCGCCGCGTTCGGAGCGCATCGTAAAGCGCAGATGCGGCGCTTCGCGCAGAGCCTGCGCCGCGCCGTCGCGGTGGACGTAGTAGTCCCCGGCGTGCGTGCGCTTGTCCATTATGGGGTTCAGTATCCGCGAGCCGTTGCGGCAGAAGGTGTATTTATATACCTCGGCCAGCGCGGCACCCGCGGCCGCGGCGACTGGGATAAGTGCTTTTCTCAGTTTCATTCTCGGTTTGAGCCTCATTTCTTGTACTGAAGATCAGGTCACGGGCAGCACCGCGCCGATAGTGGCAAGCAGGGTAGACAGCCCGACCAGAATCTGGAACGGCAGCGAGCCGAACACTCCGATGAGCGCGGAGCCGCCGACTCTGCGGCGCGAGAGATTGTAGGCCACGAGGATACCAAGCCCGGTGACGACCTGTATCACGCTTGCAAAGCGCGTGAAGCCGACGAAGCTGGACAGCCCGAAGAACGCCAGCAGCAGGCAGGGCAGCGACGCCGCGAGCCAGCTCACATGGCGGCTCCAGCCGGTCTGCTCGCCGACGATGTCGCGCAGGTTCAGCGTGTTCGCCCAGAACGATGTCGCCAGCGCGAGCAGCGTGAACACGTAGCCGACCACGCTCACCCAGCCGCCGAGATGCGCCGCGAGGTCGACCAGCGCGCCGTCCTCGCTTATATTCTGCCCCGCGCCGAGCAGGGTCATCAGCGTTATGAGCAGGATCATCCCCGCGTTTATCGCAAGGCCGAGCGCGATGCTTCCGCGGATGCGCTTCGGATCGCCCTCAAGCCCCTTGACGACCTGCGGCGTGGACATGACCGCGGACAGCGAGAAGCTGACCATACCGTACATCGCAAGGACGTTGTTCCAGCCGTGCCATCCGCCCGGCAGCGGGCTGATGTCGGAGCGCAGCGTGGCAACGAACAGTATGCCGATCACGGCGAGCATTGAGCCGACGGCAATCTTTTCGCAGATGCCGACGAGCTTCATCCCGATGAATACGACGCCCGCGCCGATAATGTAGAACAGCAGCATACCCCAGACGTCCGGCAGGCCGAACCAACTGCGGAACACCGCCGCCGCGCCCGTCAGGAACGCGCTGACGTTCACAATGACCGACACGCCGAGCAGCGCGAAGGTCAGCCATGTAAGTATCTTTTTGATGCGCCCGGAGAACAGCTCCGCGTCGAAGCAGCTCACGAACTGCGCGCCGTTATTATTGTACGAAAGCTCCGCGATTATGAGGTGCAGCACGATATTTATGAGATACCCCAGCGCAATTATCCAGAGAATTTCGCGCAGACTGTTGTGCGCCGCGAGATACGGCACCGAAAGTATCCCCGCACCGACGCCGTGGCCGACGATGATGCTGGTCGCCTCAAAGAAGCTGAGCCGGGATTCGCCTTGGATCTTACTCATATTCAAAACTCACTTTCTGTGCTTTATCTGCATAAAAAGCTTCGGGAAAAGCTTCCCGGCGAGCGCCATCATGCGGAAGGCGAACATCGTGAGCGTCACGTTCCCGCTGCGGATGACGGCGCAGGGCAGCTTCACCGCGGCGCCGCCGAGGGCGGCTTCACTGCGGCGGAGGACTCGGCTGTTCGTAATGACGCGGCGCACGTAGGAGCGCTTTTCAAGATAGCTCAGCGGGCATGACGGCGTGAAGAGATTTGTCAGGCAAGAGAAAATGCTCTTCATAAACATGTATTCCATGCTGCCGTCGCTCTCCGCGCCGAACTCCGTGCAAAGCTGCTCTATGCGCTTGTCGGACAGCAGGCAGACCTCAAGCTTCCGGTCGTAGTATTTGGTGATAAGGCTTTCGCCGCGGTGCATTATATACCGGTATTTGCAGCCGGGCAGCACGCTCACGCGGTCGATTTTTTCGAGGCAGTCGAAGACATATAGCCTGTCCTCGCCCCAGCGGAAATCGCGGAAGCGTATCACGTTGTCGCGGATGAGCGACGCGCGGTAGAGCTTGCCCCATACCTGATTGAGAAGGTTTGCCTTGTACAGGCGCGGCAGCGCCTCGGCCATACCGGCGCGGTCGATAAGCTGCTCCGGCTCGCAGTAATAGCGCTCCGAACCGTCCACACCCACTATCGCGTAGCCGAATATGACCATGTCTGCGTCCTTCGCTCCGCCTAGCGCATATTCCAGCGCGTCGGGCAGCAGCCGGTCGTCCGAGTCGAGGAACATTACGTACTCCGCTTCGGGATTGGCGATGGCAAGCCCGTGCTCGCGTGCGGCGGCGGGGCCGCCGTTTTCAACGGTCAGCAGCCTGACGCGGGAGTCCTTCTCTGCGACAGCGGAAACGACGGCGGCGGTGTCGTCCTTCGAGCCGTCGTTGACGATTATCAGCTCGAAGCTGCCGCAGCTCTGAGCGAGGACGCTGTTGATGCAGCCCTCTACATATCCGGCGGCGTTGTATGCCGGAACGACTATTGATACCTTTGGATGCTCGTTCATGGCTTCTCTCCTTTTTCGCTGTCTGCGCTGTGATAGAATTCAAGTAAGTATTCGTACATGGGCATGAGCTTTGCGTAGGCGTCGGTGAGTATCCCCGGCAGCTCCGGGGAATACAGCGCGGCGTCGTGGTTGCGGCTGCACTCCAGCCCGATGCGCTTGCGGTTGTACCAGCGGCCGAGCGAATCGTCGGCGTGCCCCTTGGGGCGCTTGTACTCCTCGCCGGTCAGCACGAATTCGCCGCCGCGCTCGACCTTGCGGACGATGCGCTCAAATCTGGCGGGATTTGCGTCGAGACTGCGGCGGAAGGCCTCCATCTGGCCGGGCGTCGCGCTGTAAAAGCCCATGCCGTAGCTGTAATCGGCTGCGCCGATCTCGAACCAGAACATCGGCCCTTCGAGAAGAATGCTGCCGTGCTTTATAGAGAACCACAGATGATCCTTGTACGGCCCGCGCCCGAACAGCCGCCGCGCGTCGCGGTAAATGCGCGAGACGTGCAGGCGGCAGTCCATCTCCGGGAAGCGGCTGCACATAAGCGCCTGCGTCTCGGCGGCGAGCGCCTTGAACGGCTCGTTCACGGTCTGCTCAAACTGCTCCTTGTGCTCGTTGAACCAGACGCGCTCGTTATTGAATGCCAGCTCCCAGAGAAAATCTCCGGCAGCGGGAGTAAATCCGTTAAACATGATATACGCTCTTTCTTGCTTTTTTGATGGAAAGTATATAGATAATAATCCAATATTAATATAGCATATTCGACCGGCTTTATCAAGCGGAGCGGGCGTGGTGTTTTTGGGCAAAATACTCATTTTGAAAATTGACTGATACATGGGATAAGTGGTAATATACTATTGTATGAGAATTGTATAATGAAAAAATGAAAAAGAATTAAGTTTAGGAGGCTCTGTAATGAAAAAGAAACTTCACTATGCGGGTGCAGCGGCTTTACTGGCTTCCGTGCCGCTGTTCATGCTGGCTCCGGGACGGGTCACGAAGCGTCAGCGCGCGCCGTTCCAGAACGTGAACTTTGCCCATCGCGGCCTGCATTCGCGGGACAAGAGCGTCCCGGAGAACTCGCTGGAGGCGTTCGAGCTGGCGTCCCGCGCCGGTTACGGCATCGAGCTTGACGTACAGCTTTCAAAGGACGGTCAGGTCGTGGTGTTCCATGACGATGACCTCAAGCGCGTCTGCGGCGTGGACTGCCGCGTTGATGAAAAGACATATGCCGAGCTTACGGAACTGCGGCTCTGCGGCACGGAGTATACCGTTCCGCTCTTCACCGAGGTGCTTGCGACAGTCCGAGGCCGCAGTCCGCTCATCGTCGAGTTGAAGCGCGGCCGCCGCAATATAGAGCTGTGCGAAAAGACCTACGCCCTGCTCGCCGAATACAGGGGCGATGTGTGCATCGAGAGCTTCGACCCGTTCATCGTGGCGTGGTTCCGCTTCCACGCGCCGGAGCTTCTGCGCGGCCAGCTCGCCATGCCCGCGGGGCGGTATGAGAACTTCCCGAAGCCGCTCGCGTTCGCGCTGAGCCACGGACTTATGAACTTCGTCTGCCGCCCGCAGTTTATGGCCTACCGTATAGGCCACCGGCCGCTCACCGTGCATATCGCGGAGAAGCTTGGCGCCATGAAGGTGGCGTGGACTTCGCACGAGCCGAAGAATGAGCGCGGCAAGGACGCGGTCATCTTCGAATTCTATAAGCCATCGGTCAAGTTCGACCCCAAACGTAAATAAGCAGATATAAATAATCTCCGGATCACCGATCCGGAGATTGTTTTTCGGCGCAGTCCGTACATACAGGAACTCCACCTCTTATTTGCAGGAAGTCTTCACGCGTTAGCTCTCCGCATACGGCGCATTGCCGTTCATCGCGGTGCTGCGGCGCGGCGGGGAACGGAACATGCGGGATACCGAAACAGAAGATCTCGGCCGCGGGCGCGGTAAGGACATGCTCAATGAGCGCGGATTTATCCGTCAGCTTCGGCAGCGGCCGCAGATACAGCCGCAGCGCGCCGCCCTCGCCGTAAAAATTGAATACGGGCTTCCCCGTCTCGCGCAAGCATAGCCTGCCGTTCCCGACCGTTGCGCCGAGAACCGATTGGAGTCCGTCTGCCCAGCAGGCGCGGCTCTCTATCGCGCAGCGCAGCTCGCCATGAAGCAGCCCGCCAGCCTCCGCGGCCGCCCGTACGCCAATGGCAAGGCCGGGGCAGAGATGCCCATGCAGTTTCCCGGCGGCTTCAAAAATCTCGTGAATGTCCATGTCAGGCCTCCGTGTTCCAGTATATCCACGCGACGCGGGTGTTGACGCTGTCGACGAAAACCCCGTTTTCGTCCGCAAGCTCCGTCGCGATCCTTCTTGCACGAGCCATAAGCGCGGCGGCGCCGATGTCACTGCCGCAGCGCTTTATGAGATATTCCGCGGCCTCGTCCGGGCTGCGGTCGTCGCTCCAGTCGTATGGCACGTATTTCACGATGGGGTCATAGCCCGCGCCGCGGACGGCTTGCAGCAGCGCCTCTGCGCTGTCGTGCATCCCCGCGCCGAAACCGGAGACTTCCATCCCCATCCGGCAGTAGAACTCGTCGCGCATCGGCTGCGCCCATTCGACAAAGTTCGCCGTGAAGCACCAGCCGCAGGTCAGCGTGCTCATCTTCTCCACACTGGCCGTGTCGTGCACTGCGGCGGACATCATTGCGACCGACAGGTCGAATTTATCGCCGCCGGACAGCTCGTCCGTGCTCAGCATAGCGAAATCGCCCTCGACGATGCGCCACGGAGTGGCGTACGCCGCCATGTTCCGCGCTGCGTGCGCGAGCATGGCGGGGGAAATGTCCGTCAGCGTCACGCTGCATCCAAGCTCGGCGAAATAAGTCCCGTATTTCCCAACGCCGCAGCCGATATCGAGCACACTGCAGCCGGGGTGCAGCAGCCCGTTTGAGGTGAAGAACTCCAGCAGCTGCCGGTTATAGTCGTTCAGCCCCATGCGGAAAACCCGCTGGTAGTCCGCCGCGGCCTCGTCCCAGCTTTTAATCTGTTCCATCCGCGTCCTCCCCGTGCGTTTTGACGTCCGGGAACGGTATCAAAACGGGTATGCCCATGTAGTCGACGATGTGTACGTGCATGTCGTAAACGTGTTCGACTATCTCCGGCGACATGACCTCGCGCCCGCCGTGGGCGTATATCTCCGAATTCTTGAGGAACATGAAGCGGTCACAGTAGCGGATGGCGAGGTTCAGGTCGTGCAGCACGGTAATGACGCTTATTTTATGCTCACGCGCGATGGCGCGCACAAGCTGCATGACCTCGTGCTGATTGCGCGGGTCGAGATTGCTGGTCGGCTCGTCGAGCAGCAGCACGCGCGGCTCCTGCGCCAGCGCGCGGGCGATCAGCACCTTCTGCGCTTCGCCGCCGGACAGCTCCGACACACTGCGCAGTGCGTAGGATTCAAGCTTCATGCGGCGCAGGATATCCGAAACTATCTCCCTGTCCCGGTGCGTCGCGTCCCATTGGATGTACGGCTTGCGGCCGAGCAGCACCGTGTCGAAAACCGACATGTCCACCGCCCGCGCGTTCTGCGCTACGTAGGCGACGTTTTGCGCCATCTCGTTGCTGCTCATCGCAAAAACGTTCTTCCCGTCCACGATGACCTCGCCGGACTTCGGGCGGAGAATGCGGTCGATGCATTTCAGAAGCGTGCTCTTGCCCGCGCCGTTGTTGCCGAGAATGGCGGTGCAGGTGCCGCCCGGGACGTCAAAGCTCACGCCGCGGAGCGTATCGGGGGCGTTCTTCCCGTAGGAAAAGCAAATGTCTCTTACCTCAACCATTTGAGTTCCTCCCCCTGAACAGCAGAATAAGGAATACCGGCCCGCCGATGAACGACATTATCGCGCCGATGGGCAGAATTATCGGCGGCGCGATCAGCTTTGCGAGCGCGTCCGCGAGTATCAGCAGCAGCGCGCCGCAGACCGCGGAGCCGGGGACAAGGAAGCGGTGGTCGTTGCCGACAAAAAAGCGCATGACATGCGGCGCGATGAGGCCGACAAAGCTGATTATGCCGACGAACGACACCGCGACCGCCGCCGACAGTGAGCACACCGCCATGCTGGCGACCATGACCTTCTTCGTGTCCACGCCGAGGCTCTTGGCCGTGTCGTAGCCCGCCTCCATGGCGTTATAGTTCCAGCGGTTATACATGTAGTAGATGAAGCTCAGCACGAAAACGACGCTGATAAAGCGCAGATCCTTCCAGCTTGCGCTGCCGAGGTTGCCGAAGGTCCAGAACACGACCGCGCCGAGCGAGGTATCGTCGGCGAAGTATTGCAGCAGCGTGCTGCCGCCGGCGAACATCGCGCTGAGCGCCGTGCCCGCGAGGATCAGCCCGCCGGGGCCGACATTTTTCTTGAGCCGGGAGATGAGTATCACGACGACCGACGATATCGAGCCGAAGACGAAGGCGCAGAGCGTCACGATATAGGGGTTGTCGACCGATACGGTCGAGGTGGAATTAGAGTTTGTTATCACGCCGCCGCCGAACACGATTATGCCCAGCGCTGCGCCGAAAGCCGCGCCCTGCGACACGCCCAGCGTCGATGCCGAGGCGAGGGGGTTGCGCAGTACGCACTGCATCACCGCGCCGGAGGCTGCGAGCGTTGCGCCGACGAATATCGCCGCCAGTACGCGCGGCAGGCGGATGTTCATAATGGCGGTCTGATATTTCTTTTCGCCCTCACCGGCGAGCGCGCGGAAAATGTCCGGCAGGCTGATTTTCAGAGAGCCGATGCCCATATACACCACGGCGGCAAAGAGCGTAATAAACGCCGCAGCCGCAAGCGCTATGCGCTTGCGGGCGACGAACTGTTCATATTGTTCGATTTTTACTGGGTACTTCTGCAATTATATCACACCTTTGTTATCCGAGAGTGACGGTGCCGTAGCCGAGCCCGGCTTCGGTCAGCAGGTCGAGGTAGCCGTCGTGGCCGAGGAAGAAGGAGAATATCTCGTTTGCCTTGGCCTCAAAATCGACGTCCGCGAATGCATCGGGGAACAGCAGCGATCCTGCGTAGTAGGCGCTGGCGAGGGGAATCTCGACGTTGGTGTAGTTTGCGGTGGAGTTCGGCCACTGATAGACCTTGCCGTTCTTGACGGCGCTGAGCTGCTCGAAGAAGCTCGGGTCCTCGGCGTACTGATTCTTGACAAGCTCAAGGTTGCCGGAGTCGAGGATGATGATGTCGGGATCCCACGCGAGGATCTGTTCACGGTCTACCTCTACGCCATGGGGGCCTTCGATGATGCCGGCGGCAGCGTCGTTCGCGTGAATGGAAGCGAGAATCGCGTCGTTGGCGTAAACGCCTTCGATGCCGTGCCCGCCGCGGAAGGTGGCGGCAGCGCCGAGAACGAGGGGCTTCTCCTCATCGGGGATGTCCTTGGTGCGCGCGTCGAGGTCGGCGAGACAGTTGTCCATGAAGGAGATGATCTCCTCGGCGCGTTCGGGCACGCCGCAGGCGTCGCCGAATACGCGAAGCGCCAGCTTGTAGTCCTCGCCGAACAGGGTGCCCTGCGGGGCGGCGACGACGGAGCGGCCGAGCTGCTCTTCGATGGAGTTGACGATGTCCTCCTCGTAGGTGCAGAGGATTATATCGGGATCGGCCTCAAGAATGACTTCCGGCAGAATTTCGCCGTAGCCGCCGGCTGAGGCCGCGGGCAGGTCAGCCCACGCTTCATGGTTGAAGCAGCCGTAGGCCATGAAGAGACTGTCGTTCTGGTCGCCGTTTGCGGTGGTGACCATCTTGTCCTGAAGGCCGAGGTAGACGAGCATACGCGTTGCGTTGCCGAGGGTGACGATGGAGTTTATCTCGGTCGGAACTTCTATTTCGCGTCCCAGACCGTCGGTTATGACGCGGGTAGCGGGGGCGGCGTCAACGGCGGAGGATTCCTCGGCGGGAGCCTCGGTCGCGGGGGTGCCGCTCTGCTGCTGGCCGCAGCCTGCGAGCATGCTCAGGGACAGGAGCATTGCGAGAATAAGTGCAAGAGTTCTTTTCATTTGAGGTCGTTTCTCCTTTGGTGATGAATCATGTTCCTGATTATATCAGCCGTGGGGCAATTGCGGAAGCCCCCTAGGGGGATAAAATTTTTTGACATACTGGGCAGTGGTATGTTATAATCCCAACGTTAGTGTATTTTCAAAAGAATAGCGTACCGAACAAAAGTAAAATATCAGCGAGGACTGCTTGAAACAGTGAGTGCAAGTTTCTGATGAAATTTGCATTTGTTATTGATGATGCGTTCATGAAAAGAAAGGAAGCGGAATTGATGAACAAGCAGAATAGTGACGTGTTAACTGCTCTGCTGCTTGAGCCGTTCATTAATCAACGAATTTTAGCAGAAGTGTCCGGACATTCTTTAGGCGTAGTTAACCGCTCGCTCAAAGAACTTATCAAGGCCGGTTATCTGGACGAGTCGGTTTGCCCCACGATGAAAGCCATAACCGAGTTTGAGCAGAAGGCTCCCCGGCGTGCTGTTATCTTGGCGGCAGGCTTTGGAATGCGAATGGTTCCCATCAATACGGAGATGCCAAAGGGACTCTTGGAGGTCAACGATGAACCGTTGATTGAGCGTATCATCAAGCAGCTCCATGAGGCGGGTATCAGAGAAATCTATGTAGTTGTAGGTTTTATGAAGGAAAAATACGAGTATCTGATCGATGAGTATGGTGTGGAGCTGGTAGTCAATGCCGATTATGCGGCAAAAAACAATCTGCATTCGGTCAGACTTGTAAAAGAGCATCTGGAGAACGCGTACATAATTCCCTGCGATATCTGGTGTGATTGTAATCCGTTTCACCGCCATGAGCTGTATTCGTGGTACATGGTCAGCGATCTTGTGGACAACGAGAGCAATGTTCGCGTTAACCGCAAAATGGAGCTGGTAACCGTGCCGGGAAATTCCGGCGGCAATGCAATGATCGGCATTTGCTATTTGCTGAAAGAGGATGCGGATACCGTTGCCAAACGCATCGAAGAGCTTTGCCAGAATCAGCGGTATGATGGGGCGTTTTGGGAAGAAGCGCTTTACAACAAAGACCGAATGATCGTTGCAGCCCGCGTGGTTCATTCGGCAGATGTTGTGGAAATCAACACCTATGAACAGCTTAGGGAAATTGACAGCGACTCCAACCAGCTCAAAACAGACAAGATTAAGGTAATTTGCGAGGCTTTAAAGGCGAAGCCGGAAGAAGTCACGGACATTACGGTTTTGAAAAAGGGCATGACAAATCGTTCCTTCCTATTTGCTTGTAAAGGAAAGAAATATATCATGCGTGTTCCGGGAGAGGGAACCGACCAGATGATAAACCGCCGTCAGGAAGCCGAAGTTTATCAGACCATTGACGGAAAGCATATCTGCGATGATGTTGCATACATCAACCCGGAAAATGGCTATAAAATCACAGCATTTATGGAAGGAGCCAGAGTATGTGACCCTCTGAACTACGAAGATGTCAAAAAGTGCATGAAACGGCTGCGTAGCTTCCATGAGATGAAGCTGAAAGTGGATCACGGATTTGATATTTTCGGCCAGATGGAGTTCTATGAAACACTGTGGGACGGTACACCTTCTATATATAAAGACTACGAAAGAACAAAGGCGAATGTTCTGTCGCTGAAATCGTATATTGATGCACATGCCGGGGAAAAAGTCCTGACCCATATTGATGCGGTGCCGGATAATTTCCTGTTTGCGGAGAAAGATGGCGAAGAGGTGATTCGCCTGATTGACTGGGAGTATGCAGGAATGCAGGATCCCCATGTTGATGTGGCGATGTTCTGCATTTACTCGCTCTACAATAAGCGTCAGGTGGATCACCTGATTGCGGCCTATTTTACCGAAGGCTGTGATGATGCGACCAGAATCAAAATTTATTGCTATATTGCGGCCTGCGGCCTGCTGTGGAGCAATTGGTGCGAGTATAAACGCAATCTGGGCGTGGAGTTTGGCGAATATTCGCTTCGCCAGTATCGCTATGCGAAAGATTACTATCGGATTGTTCAGGATGAACTGAAAAAGCGGCAGGAGGAAGTTTAAATGCCAAAAGTGGAAAGAGCCATCATTATGGCGGCGGGCATAGGGAATCGGATGCGTCCGGTAACACTGACGACGCCGAAACCTTTGGTTAAGGTGAATGGTGTCCGAATGATTGATACGGTAATTGATGGCCTGCACAAAAACGGGATCTGCGAAATCTATGTTGTTGTCGGTTATCTGAAAGAACAGTTTGAGAAGCTGAAGAGAGACTATCCGAGCATCGAATTGATCGAAAATCCTTATTATGATACCTGCAATAACATTGCTTCGCTTTACGTGGCAAGAGAGCATATTGAAAATGCCATCATTCTGGACGGGGATCAGATCATATACAATCCGGCGGTTTTGAGCCCGGAGTTTGAGCGTTCCGGATACAACAGCGTTTGGACGGATGCAGAGACCGATGAATGGCTCCAGACGGTGAATGATGGAATTGTGACGTCATGCAGCCGGACGGGGGGTAAAGGCGGCTGGCAGCTGTACAGCATTTCCCGCTGGACGGCAGAAGACGGGAAAAAGCTGAAGCACCATTTGGAGATTGAATTTGAACAAAAGTATAACCGACAAATCTATTGGGATGATGTAGTAATGTTTTGCTATCCGGATGAATATCAATTGGGCATCCGTCCGATGGACAAGGATGATATTACGGAGGTGGATAATCTGAGCGAGCTGATCGCTTTGGATGCTGGCTACAAAAAATATGCGGGGGAAGAGTAAATGAATGTGAAAAAAGAACGCGGGAAAATAGATTGGATGATAACGTTGGTGCCGCTGGCAATTGTAGTTGCGCTGTGCGTCCTGTTTTTCTTCATGCCGGAGCAGTCCAACGCGGTGCTGAGCCGGATCCGATTTTTCTTCGGTGATACGTTTGGTACATATTACTTGATCATTGGACTGGGGATTTTCGTTTTGTCCTTGTTTATTGCGGGGTCAAAGTATGGTAATATTGTTCTTGGCGAACAAAATGAAAAACCAAAATATTCTTTCTTCGCATGGGGTTCGATGATGTTTACCTGCGGCCTCGCAGCGGATATCCTGTTTTATTCGTTCTCGGAATGGGTGCTCTATGCAACCGATCCGCATCTTGCGGAAATGGGAAGCCTTCAGGATTGGGCGGGCGTGTATCCGTTGTTCCATTGGAGCTTTGTCCCGTGGGGGTTCTATCTGGTTCTGGCAGTTGCGTTTGGCTTTATGCTTCATGTAAGAAAAAGAAACCGCCAGAAGTATTCGGAAGCCTGCCGCCCGATTCTCGGTAAGCATACGGATGGCTGGGCAGGCAGAATTATTGATTTGCTGGCGGTATTTGCCCTCCTTGCCGGTACGGCAACGACGTTCAGTGTGGCGACCCCGCTGATGGCAGCTATTATCAGTGAACTGTTTCATGTCGCAGTCAGCCGGACGGCTATCAATATCATAATCCTGCTGATTACATGCGTGGTCTATACTTATTCACTGCTGCATGGATTCAAGGGTATCAGCAAGCTGGCGAATATCTGCATTTACATGTTTTTCGGACTTAGCGCTTTTGTGCTGCTGTTCGGCGGAGAGACACGGTACATTATTGAGACCGGCCTGTCCTCCTTTGGCCGGATGCTGCAGAATTTTCTGGAATTGTCCACTTTTACAGACCCGCTTCGTACGTCGAACTTCCCGCAGACATGGACGATCTATTATTGGGCTTATTGGATGGTGTGGTGTGTGGCAGCGCCGTTTTTTATTGGCAGCATCTCCCGCGGCAGAACCGTGCGCCAGACGATACTCGGCGGATACGTGTTCGGCGTCGGTTCAACACTGACAAGCTTTATCGTGCTTGGAAACTATTCAATGGGAATGCAGGCGACAGGAAAAGCGGACTTTATTGCCCAGTACATGGCAGACGGTGATCTTTACGGAATGATCGTTTCGATTATTAAAACGATGCCATGCGCGCCCGTGATAATGGTCGTTGTACTGCTGACTATGATAGCTTTCTATGCAACGTCCTTCGATTCCATTGCGCTTACTGCCTCCTGTTATAGCTATCATACCCTGAAGGATGGCGAACAGCCGAATAAGGGTATTCAGCTGATGTGGTGCATCCTGCTGATCCTGCTCCCGATCGCACTGCTGTTTGCGGAAAGCTCCATGAACAATCTCCAATCGGTCAGTATTGTGGCAGCGTTCCCTATTGGAGTAGTTATTGTGATGATTGCAGTGAGCTTCATGAAAGATGCGAAAAAATACATGGATAGTCTGGACAACAAGGAAAAAGAGTGAAGAATATGACCAAAATACTTTTCATCTGCCACGGCAATATATGCCGCAGCCCGATGGCGGAATTTGTGATGAAGTCGCTCGTCGCCTCGGCGGGGCTGGAGCGGGAATTCGATATCGCCTCGGCCGCGACCAGCAGCGAGGAGTTGGGCAACCCCGTGTACCCGCAGGCGCGGCGCAAGCTCGCCGAGCACGGCATCGGCTGCGCGGGCAAGACCGCCCGCCGCATGACCGCGGCGGATTACGGTGCGTACGACCTGCTTATCGGCATGGACTCGGCGAACATTCGCAACATGCTGCGTATCTGCGGCGGCGATCCGGACGGTAAGATCCATAAGCTGACCGAATACTGCGGCCGCCCGGACGACGATGTCGCCGACCCGTGGTATACCGACGATTTTGACACCGCGTGGAACGACATATACTCCGGCTGCACTGGGCTGCTGGACGCACTCGTCCCTGAAGTGGAGCTTGACCTGTCCCACTGCGCGACGCGGCACGATATCTACTCCGTGCTCCGTGAGAAAATGCACTGGCAGGACTGGTACGGCGAGAATCTGGACTCCCTATGGGACATCCTCACGGGGCTGCCGTTCTATGGCCGCCGATTCACGTTCCGACTGCCGGACGGTGAGATGCGGATGTACGCCGAAAAGGTCTGCGCGACATTTGAGGACGCGGGGCTGCCGGTGTCAACCAATAGTGGAAGAAAATAAGTATAAAATGTTTGACAATATATACCCCGTGTGTTAATCTAATAAAGCGTTAAATCAATTTATATATTAAAATAGAAAGGAGTCGCCGAGATGAGCATCAAGTTCGCAGGAAAGCTGAATAAAAATACCGAATCCGGGCGGCTCTGTGCGTAATTTGCCCTGCATATTTTTGTGGACATTGCCCGGAAGCATCATCTTCCGGGCATTTTTGCGCACTGGGTCTGAAACTAAGAGGACATAAAAGAATATATGAAGAAAATTATTCCGTTTTTGAAGCCGTACAGGGCGCAGCTCCTGCTGGCGGTGCTGCTGAGCGCGGCGTCCACGCTGTGCGAACTGCTCCTGCCCACCATTATGAGCGACATACTCGACAAGGGCGTCTACCTTGCCGATCTCTCGTACATACTCCGCTGCTGTGGACGTATGCTGATCGTCGCGCTCATAAGCCTCGGCACGGTGCTGGGCGGCGCGTACCTCAGCGCGCAGGTCGTCGCGGGCTTCTGTACCGATCTGCGCGAGACGGTGTTCAACCGCGTCAACAACATGAGCTTCGAGGAGTTCAGCTCCATCGGCACCTCCGCGCTGCTCAGCCGCGCGACGCATGATATCGGCGGTCTCTCATGGGTCGCGTCGATGCTCTCCGGCAGCGTCGTGACGATACCGGTGCTGTTTCTGGGCGGCGTGCTGCTGGCCATGCGCAAGGACGCGGTGCTCGCGCTGATCATGCTGGTGTTCGTGCCGGTCGTGTTCATTATCGTCACCGCGGTCGGCAGAAAGATCGAGCCGCTGTGGGTCATCTCCGACAGCTACGTCGACAAGCAGAACGACATTGTCCGCGAGCGCCTGCACGGCATCCGCGTTATCCGCGCCTTCAACAGCGAGCCGCGCGAGCATAAGCGCATCGACGAGGCCACGCATGTCATGGCCGACAACATCATCCATGCGAACGTCAGCATGGGACTCGTCTCGCCTCTGACCATCGCACTGATGAACATGGCGGCGGTGCTTATTGTGTGGATAGGCGGCTGGCGCATGGAAAACGGCCTGAGCGGCGTCAGCGGCGGCGACATCTTTGCGATAGTCCAGTATGTCGCACTGACGATGAACGGCGTCGTGATGGCGGCGTTTATGATAGTCATGCTGCCCCACGCGAAGGTTGCCGCCGGGCGTATTGGCGTGGTGCTCGACTCCGAGGGCATCGCCGACCCCAACCCCGAAGAGGCGCTGGAGCTGAAGGGCGATATAGAGTTTGAGCATGTCAGCTTCTGCTACGACGGGGCGAGCGTCCCCGCAGTGGAGGACGTCTCGCTGCACATTCGCCCCGGCGAGAAGATCGCCGTCATCGGCGGCACGGGCAGCGGCAAATCCACTCTGGTGCAGCTGCTGATGAGCTTCCGCCTGCCGACGTCGGGCAAGATTTACTTCGACGGGCGCGACGCCGCCGCGATAAACCGCAAGACCATCCGCAACAATATGAGCTGTGTGCTCCAGCGCCCCGCAATATATTCCGGCAGCATCCGCCGGAATATCGAGATGGGCCGCCCCGGCGCGAGCGAGGAGGAGATAGATGAGGCCGTCGGCATCGCGCAGATGGCCGATTATGTGGACAGCCTGCCCGACGGGCTGGAGCATATGCTTGAGCAGTCCGGCAAGAACCTCTCCGGCGGGCAGAAGCAGCGCATATGCATCGCCCGCGCGATACTGAAAAACGCCCCGATATTCATCTTTGACGACAGCTTTTCCGCTCTCGACTTTATGACCGAAGCGCGCCTGCGCATACAGCTGGGCGAGAAGATACAGGGGCGGACGCAGATCGTCATCACACAGCGCATCAGCTCCGCAATGAGCAGCGACTGCATCTTCGTCATGGACGGCGGGCGGCTGGTCGATGCCGGGCGGCATGAAGAGCTGCTTGAGCGCTGCCGCATCTACCGGGAGATCTACATCTCCCAGACCGGAGGTGAGGCGAAATGAAGAACAAAAAGGACAGAACCGCCTCCCGCGAGCGGCGCCGCAGTGACCGCGCCGTGCTGCTGAGACTGGTGCAGGAGGCAAAGCCGATATACAAATGGCTGGCGCTTGCATGTCTGATAAGCCTTATTATAATCGCCTGCGCCGTCGCCGCGCCGCAGCTGCTGGGCGACTGCGTCCAGCTTCTGTACGATTACTGGGCGGGCAGCTTCACCGGCGCGAGCCTGACCGTGGTGCTCACGGGTGGATGCCTTGCGCTGGCGGGGGTGTACCTGCTGCAAAGCCTGATGAGCTGGCTGAAAATGCTGCTGCTCAATAACGTCGTCAGCCGCTATTTCACCTGCGCCCTGCGCATCAAGCTCTCGGCCAAGATAAGCCGGCTCCCCGTAAGCTTCGTGGACAGAACTCCAGTCGGCCAGATACTCGACCGCATGACCGAGGACGTCTCGACGATGGGCAACTCCATCCACAGCATTATCGACACGCTGATGGTCGGCTTTTTGCAGATAATCGCCATCGCTGTGATGATGCTGCTTGAGGACTGGCGGCTGGCACTGGTCGTGATACTGTTCATGCCGGTGTCGGTGCTGCTGTCGATAAAGATATCGAACCTGAGCGGGAAGCATTTTGAAAGAATGTTTGCCGTCGGCGGGCAGCGCTTCGCCCATGTTGAGGAGAGCTTCACGAATTATCAGAACACCAAGGCTTATAACTATGAGCAGGCGACTATCGACACGCATCACGGGATATGCGAGGAGCGGAAAAAATCGGAGGCGAAGGCGAACTTCTTCGGCTCGCTGGTAAGACCCTGCATCGCGTTTTCAAACGCGCTTGCGTACATCATAATCTGCCTCCTCGGCGGTGTGCTCATCGTAGAAAACGGCGTGAGCATCGGCGTTGTTGTGACGGTGGTGCTGTTCGCAAGGCAGTTTTCCGCGCCGTTGGAGCAGATAGCCGACGGCATGAGCAATCTCCAGCGCACCAAGGCCGCGTCGAAGCGCGTGTTCGACATGCTGGACGCCGAAGAGGAGCCGCAGCAGAGCGGTCATATCCCCGGCGACGTCAAGGGCGACGTGAAGTTTGAGGACGTCAGCTTCTCGTACAGCAAGGGCACTCCGCTCATACGCGATCTCAATATCGACGTAAAGCGCGGGCAGAAGATCGCCATCGTCGGCCCCACCGGCGCGGGCAAGACCACAATTGTCAACCTGCTCATGCGGTTTTACGATATCGACAGCGGCCGCATAAGCATCGACGGCTATGACATTTCCGAGACCTCGCGCGACGATGTCCGCGCGCTGTTCGGCATGGTGCTTCAGGACACATGGCTCTTCAGCGGCACCGTGGCCGACAACGTCGCCTACGGCCGCCCGGACGCGACGCGGGAGGAGATAATCGCCGCCTGCGACGAAGCCTACTGCGACCACTTCATCCGCACCCTGCCGCAGGGCTATGACACCGTTGTCAGCGAGGATTCGGCCAGCATCTCCGGCGGCCAGAAGCAGCTGCTGACCATCGCCCGCGCGCTGCTGGCGGATCGCCGCCTGCTGATACTCGACGAGGCGACCTCGAATGTCGATACGCGCACCGAGATCCTTATCCAGAAGGCGATGGATAAGCTCATGCGCGGCCGCACCTGCTTCATCATCGCGCACCGGCTTTCCACCATCGTGGACTCCGACCTTATACTTGTCCTGCGCGACGGGCAGATAGTCGAGACCGGACGGCACGAGGAGCTTCTCGCGCGCCGCGGCTTCTACTATGACCTGTACACGAGCCAATATGCAATATGAGATGATATAATATGAAAACGGGCTTCGTAGTTTTCAAAACTACGAAGCCCGTTTTTCGATCTAGATCAGCTCATTATTCCGAAGCGCTTCTCGTACAGCTCGGCGATCTTGCACTTCCAGCAGAGCAGCCAGCCGGCCACTGCGCCGATGACCGCCTGCGCGATCTGGAAGGGCAGCTTCAGCAGCGCGTACTCAGGCGTACTGTAAATGAACGCGCGGCCGAGGGAGTAACCGACGACCATGATAACCGCGCCGATGGTCACGCCGATGGCGGAACCGGAGGGGCGATCCTTGCCGAGACGGCGCGTCGCAAGCGATATCACAACAGCCTGAAGCCCGTGGGTCACGAGAGAGACGAACATCGGCGTCGGGTAAAACAGCAGGTCGCCGATGAACGCGCCGACGCCGCCCACCATGAACGCGCCGAAGGGATTGAGCAGGATGGCGGCGGTGCAGATGATGACGTCGTTGAGGTACATGTGCCCGCCCGGAACCGGGACGCCGAAGGAGCTGAGTACAATGTTGAAGGCCATGAGGATAGCCGTCACGGCCATGACTTTTATTTGCTTGGATTTCATATTTATCACCCTTGACTTTTGATGTGGCCTATTATAATATCAGATTGGTATTATTAATATTGCCAGTTAAGGAGAATTTTATAAGACCAGATTATGAAATACACAGTCAACAGAGCCTCCGGGCAGAGCGCATACATTCAGATATACCGCCAGCTCCGCGACGATATCGTGGCGGGGCGGCTCAAGGACGGGGCGAAGCTGCCCTCAAAGCGCTTCGCCGCGGCGGAGCTCGGCGTGAGCGTGATAACGGTCGAGCACGCGTATGAGCTGCTTGAAGAGGAAGGCTATATCCAGAGCCGCCAGCGCAGCGGGTACTATGTGTGCTTCGGAGGCTCCGCCCCGGCGCTGTCGCGCACCGCGCCGCAGGAGCAGCGGGCGGACGCACCGCGGGATTTCCCGTTTTCCGTGCTGGCGCGCACGATGCGCCGCGTCCTGAGCGACAGCGGTGAGCGCATTCTCTCCCGCGCGCCGAACCGCGGCTGCACGGAGCTTCGCCGCGCGATCGCGGCCTATCTCGCGCGGAGCCGCGGCATAATCGCTGACCCTGAGCAGATAATCGTCGGCTCCGGCGCGGAATATCTCTATGGGCTTGTCGTGCAGCTTCTCAGCCGCGGCTGCGTGTTCGCGCTGGAGGATCCGTCGTATGAGAAGATACGGCTTGTTTATGAGGCCAACGGCGCGGACTGCGTCATGCTGAAGATGGGCGCGGACGGCATCCGAAGCGATGCGCTGTTCGGCTGTGCCGCCGGTGCGCTGCACGTCACGCCGTATCACAGCTTTCCGAGCGGCGTGACCGCTTCCGCCTCAAAGCGGCATGAATATGCTGCATGGGCGGAGAGCCGCGGCGCATATATTATTGAGGACGATTACGACTCGGAGTTCTCCGCCGCCGCGAAGCAGGTCGAGACGATATTCTCCGTCGCGCCGGAGCGGGTCATCTATATAAATACCTTCAGCAAGACATTTGCGCCATCGATGCGCGTGGGCTATATGCTGCTGCCAGCGCCGCTGATGCGCGAGTACGCCGCGCGGCTGGACTTCTATTCCTGCACGGTGCCGGTGTTCGAGCAGCTTGTGCTGGCGGAGTTTATAGACAACGGCGACTTCGAGCGCTACATCAACAGACGCCGCCGCGAGATGCGCGGCAGGCGGAGATAGTCAATTCTTAAATGATTACAAAATCAAACTTTTTTGTAATATGTATCTTGACTTGCCGCCGAATTGGTGGTAAATTGATATCGGTAAATTATGCCTGCAAAGAACGGCATAAAAATTTTTATAGGGGAGATATCATGAAGAAGAAGTATTGGACTCTGCTTATCGTCGGCGTTCTCGTCGTCGCACTGGTCATTGTTCTTGCTTCCTGCGGCAACTTCAGCCTCAAGGACAAGGATCTTGACGAAGACGAAGAGATGGAAGATCTCGCCGATGACCTCGACCTCGATGCTGACACCACCAACACTGGCAGCAAGACCGGCAGCATTGGCGGCAACTCCGGCAAGTACAATGGCGGCAGCGGCAACAACGGCGGTTCCGGCAATAACGGTTCCAACGGCAATAATGGCGGCAACGGCAGCAACGGAAATGGCGGCAACAACGGCTCCGGCAGCAACGGAAACGGCGGCAACAACGGTGGTTCCGGCAACAATGGTCAGGACGGCAGCAACGGCAACAACGGTTCCAACGGCAATAATGGCGGCAATGGCGGTCAGGACGGCTCCAATGGCAGCGGCATCGCCGGCGCCATCAAGGACATTGTTGACGGCAGCAAGCACCACAACGATCATCAGATCATCGACGGCACCTTCGAACTGGCTGGCGAGATCGGCAACTTCCTTGGCGGCTTTGTCCCCAAGCCCTGATTGCTGATACATATTGAAATGAAAAGCAGACGGTTTATACCGTCTGCTTTTTTATTGGGGATTTTATGTGGGGTTGTCTTTTCTCCTCTGCTCTAGTCTACCCTCTGGCGACCCCTCAGTCGGCCTTACGGCCACCAGCTCCCCTAGCAGGGGAGCCAAGGGGCTGGCGCATCAAATTTCGGTGCAGTGCCGTCCTGCATAACCTAGCACCGAGAGTAAAATCGCATGGTGATTTCACCATGCGATTTTGTTATACAACATTTCGCGCCGTTTTACGCGGCGGGCTTGGCAACCATGTAGAACATGCCGAGGTTATCGCGCATGTCAAAATAGCTGTCGTCACAGCGCCAATCGTAGCAGACCGATGACGGATCGCCGTTATCGACCATTATCCACGTATTGGGGCAGGCCGCCTGAATCTCGGCAATCTGATCGCCGGTCAGGCCGCAGCGCTTGACCCACAGTCTGTCGAGGAAACTCAGCTCCTTGAGCTGCGTATAATCCGCAACCGGGCAATAGCATATATTGAGGTGCCGCAGGGACTTGCAGTTTGCAAGCACGGAGAAGTCGGAGCAGGGCGTGAGGAACATTTCAATGAAATATATCTCTTCAAGATCAGCCAGAGCGCTGATATCGGTCACTTTCGTGTCGCCGCAGATGAGGTACTTGAGGTGCTTCATGTTCTTCACAAAGTTCAGGTTCGTGTAGTCCATATGGCCGAGATCCAGCGTGACCATGTCCTTGCAGTACTTTATCGGGTCGATCAGGTCGTCGCCAAGCGGGCCGTAGCTGCTGCTGTACTTGGAAACGCAGAAGTTGTCGGCGTCGGTCTTGCAGGGGAAGCCCTTTATGTATACCGTCCATACGACGCGCAGATTCTCAAACTTGTCGTCGAGCGCGCCCAGAACCTCGTCGGAGAGTCCGCAGTTATCCATGTACAGCTTCCGGAGATACGGCATGACGGAAGCGGCGCGTTCGGCGTCACCGGTGTCGCCGAGGTACTGGCCGTTATAGTTCAGCTCCTCGGCAAAGGAGTCGACCTGCGTACCGTAAACGCGCAGCTTGCAGTGTACGGCTGCGCCGCCGAAGGCATCGCGGACGGCCTCAACATCGTCAAACGACAGCTCGCGGCTGCCCAGCTCCACGGTCTCCGTGCCGGTGAAGCGCGGCGCGGCGGCGACAAGCGTCTGGATGTCGATATCCGTGCCGCTCAGGTCAAGCTCCGCGACGGATGTGTCAAAGCTCTTGCCCGCAAGCTCCACTTCGCGGAGAAAGCTTATGGCCGGGAACTCGCTTATCAGCGCGTCCTCCTCGTCGTCGCTGAGTCCGGCGGCGCGGAGATCGACGCTCTCAAGCTGCGGGAAATATTGCAGGCGCGACTCCAGCTCGCTGAACGCCGCCGGGGAATCGAGCACAAGCTGAGCCGTGTCGCCCGCGTAGGCCGTGCCGCCCAGCTTCACCTGATATCTGACGGTGCAGTTCGGGTAGGCGTCGACGGTCTTCATTATAACATCATAGCAGTCGGCGTCCGACGCGTCGATGGTCTTGAGCTGGGGCAGGTAGCGGAAGCTGTCTATCTCGGCATCGCTGTAATTATCGACGCTGACAGAGGTGGAGCTGCTGTCAAAGCTGCGGCTGCCTATCGGCACGTTCCAGAGAATCACGCTGCCGGGGAAGCGGGCGTGCAGCTCGTCATATTCCGCGGTGCTGACCTCGGCGCCGCGCAGGTCGATAGTGTCGCCCTGACGGTAGAGCTTGCCGCCGACGAACACGCAGTTGGCCTCGATCCAGATCAGCGCTATCACCGCCGCCAGCACAAAAATCGCAAGTATAAGACCCACGATAAGGGGAGCCTTACTCTTTTTCCGAGGACGTCTTACATGAGATTCTCTCTCTCTTGCCGCATAATTATTACGCCTATGCGGCTGGCTTTCATGGACTGCCATATACGTCTCCTCCTGCCCTTGTTAACTGATACTGTCATACTATCAGTATAGCACAGTGCTCCCGGAATTTCAAGGAAGTACAGCATATTGCACAATTTTGGACGGCGAATATTGGCTTGCAATACCCAGCAACAATCTGTATAATATACATGGCCTGACAGCATCAGCGCTGAGGGTCTAATCTGACTGCGTGCGCGGCTCTCCATGACTCAGCCCCGTACAGCATTAACAAGGAGGAATATCAATTTCCCTGAGACTCAGGGTGCGGCAGTGTGGAGACCTGTCGTAATGCGGGAGGCGATGCCCCCGCGAGGCGGTCAGGGCGGAGGCCCGGCGGCCGGAGTCGGCAGTATGGCAACTGTGGTTCTTAAAAACGTGAAGAAGATTTACCCGTTCATCAGCGGCGAGGGTAAGAAGAAAAAGAAAAAGAAGGACGAGTCTGAGGAAAAGAAGGTCAACCTTCAGATCACCGAGCAGGGCGTTGTCGCGGTGCAGGAATTCAACCTTGAGATAGCTGATAAGGAATTCATCGTTCTGGTCGGCCCCTCCGGCTGCGGTAAGTCCACCACACTGCGCATGGTCGCAGGTCTGGAAGAGATCACCGAGGGCGAGCTGTATATCGACGGCAAGCTTATGAACGACGTCGCCCCCAAGGATCGTGACATCGCAATGGTCTTCCAGAATTACGCCCTTTACCCGCACATGACCGTGTATGAAAATATGGCCTTCTCTCTGAAGCTGCGCAAGGAGAAGAAGGACGTTATAGATAAGAAGGTCCGTGAGGCCGCGGAGATTCTGGACATCACCCAGTATCTCGACCGCAAGCCCAAGGCTCTGTCCGGCGGCCAGCGTCAGCGCGTCGCCATCGGCCGCGCCATCGTGCGTGACCCGGCGGTCTTCCTCATGGACGAGCCGCTCTCCAACCTCGACGCAAAGCTGCGTAACCAGATGCGCGCCGAGATCATCAAGCTGCGCGAGCGTATCGACACCACTTTCATTTACGTCACCCATGACCAGACCGAGGCCATGACGCTGGGCGACCGTATTGTCATCATGCGCGATGGTTACATCCAGCAGATCGGCACCCCGCAGGAGGTCTTCAACAACCCGCGCAACCTCTTCGTCGCAGGCTTCATCGGCACCCCGCAGATGAACTTCTTCGACGCGAAGCTCGTCCGCGATGGCGAGAAGTTCTTCGTCGAGCTTGGCGGATACAGAGTTGAGCTTGACGCCGAGAAGGAAGCGCGTCTGCTCGCTAAGGACGTCCAGTCTCAGGCGGTCACTCTCGGCGTTCGTCCTGAGCATACGACCATCGGCGAAATCGGCATAGCCGCGAAGGTCGACGTGTCCGAAATGATGGGCTCCTCCGTGCATCTGCATGTTTCCGCCGAGGGCAAGGACGTTATCATCATCGTCCCGACCATCGACATGAAGGGTCACTACGCCATGGGAGACACCGTACACTTCAGCTTCGACGGCAATGTCGCGCACGTTTTCAGCAAGGAAGACGAAAAGAACCTTGAATGGTAATCGACTTTAAGCTTTAAGGGCAGAATAAATTCAGCGCTGTCAAAAAGTCCGGACAGGACTTTTTGACAGCGCTTTTGTCGTTATCTGATGAATTACAGGAAGAATTTCCGGTGCAGCGAGCGGCGCAGAGGCTTGCATACCGCGACGACCAGCAGCATCACGCCGAGCAGGACGCAGGCCGTCAGCGGGTAGATCGACCAGACGAACATGCCCTCGATGCCGAAGGTGATGTGCAGCAGGAACTCTATAAGTACGTTCAGCCCGCCGGTGAGGATAAGCCCGCCGCCGAAGATGTACAGCGCGCTGCCGGGGACATAGCGCATGAGCGTGACGACCGCGGTGACGAGCAGCGCAATCGCCCCGGTGACGGGGAAGGCGAAGGACAAGAACCAGTGCCCGCCGACGGCGAAGTTGATGTACAGCAAAAACAGCGCTATCGCGGCGAAATCAACCGGGACGAAGATCACGGGGCTCGGGCGCCGGAACCACAGCGGCAGCACGACCAGAATATACAGCAGCGCGACGCCGCCCGCAGCATAGCCCGACCACACGATGGAGCCGTTGATGCGCCAGTCGCACGCGATGCACAGCACGGCGGGGAGCAGTGTCAGCACCGTGAGAATGAACAGTACGCCGGAGCGGTTCACATCCTCCGGCAGCACGCGGCTGTCGGCCGGGAAGGGAGCTTCGCTCTCACTGCGCGGCAGGTCGGGGTGGAATACCCGCGTGCCGCATAGGGGACAGACCTTTTCGCTGTCCGCAAGCTCAACGCCACATTTTATACAATACATAAGTATCCTCCAAGTTTACCGCAGAAACGGTTATTAACGCAGGTTGCTCTCCACCTTGATGTGGATGCCCAGCGACTTCAGCACACGGTAGAACCGCATTTCTAGCTCCGGTTCGCGGATGTTGCGGATGCAGTTGATATACATCGTCCCGTTCCACGAGATCACGCCGCAGTTGTGCGGCGCTTTGGCCTGTACGCCGATTATGAAATCCAGCCGCGAGACGTACTGCGCCATGACCTCCGGAAGCTGGACGTTGCCGAGGTTCGAGAGGCAGAGGCAGGATTTGCACTCGCCCACCCTGTCAAACACGGCCTTCATCACAATGTTCTTGACGAACAGCGGCACCACCTTCAGGAGGGGAGATTTCTCACTGGCGACGTTCGCGGCGAATTTCGCGCGCATCGACTGGGGGTTGTTCTCAAGCCCCATGCAGTGGTGCACGATGGAGCAGATCTCGTCGAAGCTGTAATCGCCCATGCAGGGGTCGATCTCAGGGGTGATGTAGGAGACAAAGTTGCGCAGGGTCTTGCTGGGGAACATACGGCGCAGGTTCACCGGGAGCAGGACTTTGACGGGTTTTCGCAGGCGGCGCTGGGGTACGCGCTCGGCCTGAAGCTCGTTTATGGCCTGCATCATCGCCGCGCAGAGCAGCTCCGTCACGGTCACGCCATGCCGCTTCGCGGCGGCGCGCACATCGTCCGAGGGTGCGATCATGGTGATGAGGTTCTTGAAGCCGTCCGGTTCGGGCGTTCCGGTGAGGTGGTAGGCTGTGGATTCCTTGCGGCTGGCCTTCACATCCCCGGCGTAGCGGAGAAAGCTGTCCTCCAGCTCCTCTTCGTCCGGCTCCTCCAGCCTGCCGAGCACTCCGTGCTCCGCGGGGACGGCGACGCCGTACTTCTGGCTGATATATTCGGCAAGCAGGGTCTTGAAGAATGTCATGCCGCCGTTGCCGTCCGTCACCGCGTGGAAGAATTCGACTGCGACGCGGTTGCGCTCGTTGTACACCAGCACGCGCAGTGCACATTCGCGCACCTTGCCGAAGGGCGCGTGCGCCAGCGGGCAGCTTCGCTCGGCCTGAATCTCCGGCGCCTTGGGCAGCTGCTCAAGGTAGTACCAGAACACGCCGGGCTGCAGGCGCACGGCTATCGACGGGAAGCGGCGCACCGTCACGTCCAGCGCGGCGCGCAGAACCGGGATGTCGACCGGCTCCGAAAGCTCCGCTGAGAGACGGAAGAAGTTGACCCAGTTGCGGCGCTTCGCCGCGGGGTATATCTTTGCCGCGTTGTCAAGGCGCATCCAGCGAAGACTGCGCGCCGGGGACAGAACGCGATCCATGAATTTGTTTATCGCCTCAAAATCCGAGGGCATGTTCTCGCTCAGGCAGTAGAGCACATAGGCATGCCAGCGCTCAGGCGCGACGATCATGCGGCTCTTGCAGCCGGCGGCGGTCAGCTTCTCGTACAGCAGCCGAGTGTCGTCCAGCATTATCTCGTCGCCGCCGACAAACAGCAGCGACGGCGGCAGACCGGTGAGATCGCCGAAGAGCGGGGAACAGAGAGGGTCTGCGGCGTCATCGGTGTAGCACTGGGCATAGAATTGCAGCAGCTCCCGCGTCATCGAGGGGTCGACGTCCTTATTCGTCTCGTAGGAGTCGCCGGAGCCGGTGAGATCCGTCCACGGCGAGATACCGATAAGCCCGCAGGGCAGCGCCTGACCCAGCTGCTTGAGCTTCAGGCACAGCGCGAATATGAGCCCGCCGCCCGCGCTCTCGCCGCAGAGCATGATCTGCTTTGCGGAATAGCCCTTCCGCAGGAGGTAGTTGTAGCTTTCAAGCGCGTCGTCCAGCGCCGCGGGGTAGCGGTTTTCGGGCGCGAGCCGGTAGGCCGCGCAGAATACGCGCACTCCCGCTTCGGATGCGAGTGTCGCGCCGAAGCCTTTGGCGTATTCGAGACTGCCGCAGGTGTAGCCGCCGCCGTGCAGATACAGGACGACGCCGTTGCGCCGCTCGTCCTTGGGCATGATCCATGCGCCCTGAAAGCGGCCGAAGTCGTGCTCCTTGACTATGACCTCGCGCTTGTGGAGCGCGGTCATAAGCTCGCCGAGCTTGTCCTGCCCCTTGCGGGTGACTTCAAGCGAGCAGTTTGCAACGAAAGGTTTGAAAAAATTAAGTTGTGAGCGTACCGTTTTTGCGTGCAGCTCCATAGATGTACCGATCCTTTGCAGATTGGAAACCGCAGAAATTGCGGCTTCCGGATATCTTTATATAATAGCACATTATGCGTGTTATCGCAATAGTTCAAACGGCGGTGTGCAAAGAAGCGATTCCGAAAAATCGGAATCGCTTCTATTAGAATATACACTTCAGCCGCCGAGGTAGGCTTTCTGAACCTGCTCGCTGTGCATCAGCTCGTCGCCGGTGCCGGAGAGGACGATTCTGCCGGTTTCGAGGACGTAGGCGCGGTTTGCGACGCTCAACGCGGCGTTCGCGTTCTGCTCGACGAGAAGAATGGTCGTGCCTGCGGCGTGCAGCTCGCGGATGATGTCGAATATCTGCTCGACAAGAATGGGCGCAAGACCCATCGACGGCTCGTCCAGCATCAGAAGCTTTGGCTTCGACATGAGCGCGCGACCCATGGCCAGCATCTGCTGCTCGCCGCCGGAGAGAGTACCGGCGGTCTGCTTGCGGCGCTCCTCAAGACGGGGGAAGCGGCGGTAAACGTCGGCTATGCCGTCGGCAATACCGGATTTCGGCTGCGTATAAGCGCCCATCTCCAGATTCTCCTCAACGGTCATCTGCAGAAATACGTGCCGCCCTTCCGGAACCTGTGCAAGACCTCTGGAGAGGATCTTGTGCGGGGGCACACCCTTGAGGTCTGCGCCCTCAAATTCAATGCTGCCCGCGCGGGGATGCAGCAGGCCGGAGACGGTGTTCAGAACGGTGGACTTACCGGCGCCGTTTGCGCCGATGAGCGTGACGACCTCGCCCTCGTTTACCTCGAAGGACACGCCCTTGACGGCGTGGATGCTGCCGTAATAGACGTGCAGATCGTTTACTTTAAGCATTACTCCCATGTTCACGCCTCCTTCTTCCGGCCGAGGTAAGCCTCGATGACCTCAGGATTGTTCTGGATGTCCATCGCGCTGCCCTTGGCGATAAGTCTGCCGAAGTTGAGCACCGCTATGCCCTCGCAGATGTTCATAACGAGGTTCATGTCGTGCTCAATGAGCAGAACCGCGATCTTGAAGGTGTCGCGGATGGCGAGGATGTTCTCGGTCAGCTCCGCGGTCTCGGAGGGGTTCATGCCCGCGGCAGGCTCGTCGAGCAGCAGCAGGCTTGGGTTGGTCGCCAGCGCGCGGAGAATTTCAAGGCGGCGCTGTGCGCCGTAGGGCAGGCTGCCCGCCTGCGCGTTCGCCATGTCCTCCATATGGAAGATGCTCAGCAGCTCCATCGCGCGCTCGTGCGCGACGCGCTCCTCCCAGCGGTAGGGGGGCAGGTGCAGAATGCTGCTCGCAAGGCCGTATTTGATCTGCGAACCCATTGCGACCGTTATGTTTTCCTCAACGGTGAGGTTGGAGAACAGACGGATGTTCTGGAAAGTGCGCGCGATGCCGGCGTGGTTTATCTGCGCGGTGGTCATGCCGTGGATGTCCTTACCGTCGAGCAGGATGGTGCCGTGGGTGGGCTGGTACACGCTGGTGAGCAGGTTGAAAATGGTGGTCTTGCCGGCACCGTTCGGCCCGATAAGGCCGGCGATCTCGGTGCGGCCGATGGTTATATTGAAGTTGTCGACCGCCTTCAGGCCGCCGAAGCTGATGCCGAGGTCGATACATTCAAGCACGGGGGGCTTGCCGACGTCGCGCTCGGTGAGCATGGCGACGCGCGGAGTGACGGTGACGAGCTTGGTCTTATTAGTCATCTGTCTGCGCCTCCTTTTTGTTCTTTGCGGCGAGCTTTCTCACGAGGTTTGACGGGCGCAGCCGCTCGAAGAATTCGCGCATACGCAGGTCGTTGGTGGCCAGCATGACAAGGATGAGGACTATCGCGTAGAGCAGCATACGGTAATCGGCGAACTCACGCATAAGCTCCGGCAGAAGCTGGAGCACTATCGCAGCGATGATGGAGCCGGGGACGCTGCCCATGCCGCCGAGGACGACGATGACGAGTATCTCGATGGACATGTTATAGTCGAAGGACGCGGCCTTGACGTTTGCGAAGAAGTGGCCGTAAAGTGTTCCGGCGGCTCCGGCGAAGAAGGCCGAGAGCATGAACACCGTGAGCTTGAAGTAGGTGACATTGATGCCGATGGACTCCGCCGCGATGCGGTTGTCGCGGATGGCCATGATGGCGCGGCCGTGCTTCGAGCGCTTGAGGTTCATCATAACCAGCACCGTCAGCAGCACCAGCACCGCCGCATAGGGGAGAAGCGTTTTGGCGTTGGAGTAGATAGCGCCGGTGTTGAGGCCGAGCGCGCCGCCGGTTATGTCAAGGTTCGTGATGATATTCTTGATGATCTCGCCGCAGGCCAGAGTGACGATTGCAAGATAGTCGCCCTTGAGGCGCAGTGCGGGGAGGCCGACGATGAAGCCGAACACCATCGCAACTAGGCCGCCGACTATCATCGACAGCGGCAAGCGCACATAGAGCGGCAGCGCCGTGGAGGACAGCGCGATAGCAACCAGACAGCCGGAGAACAGGCCGACCGACAGAAAGCCGCCGTGGCCGAGGGACAACTCGCCCAGCAGGCCGACGACGAGGTTCAGCGACACCGCGAGGACGATGTACACCGAGATCGGGATGAGCATATTGGATATCTGGCGCGTGAGATTGCCGCTGTAAAGCAGAAAGGCGACAACGGCATAGAGAAGGACGACGAGAGCGAAGGTGACGACGTCGTGATTGAGCTTAACTTTTTTCTTCATCGTTACACCTTCTCGTTAATATTTTTGCCAAGCAGACCGGTGGGCTTGACGACCAGCACCAGAACCAGAACGCCGAACACGATGGCATCGGCCCAGAGCGTGGAGATATAGGTCTTTGAGAACTGCTCTATCATGCCGAGCAGGATGCCGCCGAGCATTGCGCCGGGGATGGAGCCGATGCCGCCGAAAACTGCGGCGGTGAAGGCCTTGATGCCGGGCATCGCGCCGGTGGTGGGCTTGATGTAGACATAGGACATGCCGTAGAAAATGCTTGCGAAGGCCGCGAGCACGGAGCCGATAGCGAAGGTAAGGGTGATGGTGCGGTTGACGCTGATGCCCATGAGGGACGCGGCGTTCTTGTCCTCCGACACGGCACGCATCGCCTTGCCGAGCTTGGTTTTGTTGATGAAGAAGCTGAGCACTACCATGATCAGCGCCGTCATCAGCAGGGTCAGGACGGAGATGCCGTCCACCGTGACCCCTCCGACCGTGAAGCTGGAGAGCTCGATGAGGCTGGGGTAGGCCTTCTGCTGGGAGCCGAAGATTATCAGAGCGAGGTTCTGCAGCAGGTAGCTGACGCCGATGGCGGTGATGAGCACGCTCAGCGGCGGCGCCTGACGCAGAGGCTTATAGGCCAGAAATTCGATCAGCATACCAAGCCCCGCGCAGATCACGACGCTGACGATGACCGCGACTATCGGAGGCAGGCCAAGCTGATTGACGGTAACTATGCCCGCGTACGCGCCGATCATAATGATGTCGCCGTGCGCAAAGTTAAGCATTTTGGCGATGCCGTACACCATCGTATAGCCCAGAGCGATGAGCGCGTATATGCTGCCCAGACTCAGGCCGCTTATCAGAGTTTGAATAAAATGAGTCATATCGGTCTTCCTTTACAGCGCCCATCCTCCGGGCGGATACCCGGAGGACATAGGGGCTTGTTTTCCGGCCTCGCCGGGGTTGGGGGATATATTATATGGAGGATGAGATGTAACGAAGCAAATCAGCTGCCGAACAAGCTGCCCACGCCGTCAAAGTAGAGGATGGCGCTGGCGTTCTTGTTGGTATTGCCGTCTGCGTTCCAAGTCATGGTGCCGGTCACGCCGGTGACTTCAAGCTCAGGCATGACTGCCGCGAGGGCTGCGCCGGAGGTGCTGCCGGCCTTCTCGACTGCGGCCTTGATGACGTACACTGCATCGTATGCGTCGGCTGCAAACTGGTCGGGAGTTGCGTCGTAGACGGCTTCATATGCCTTGACGAAGGACTGGACGTTCTCTTCAGTGGAGTCAGCTGCAAACGGGGTGAGCATCAGAACGTTGTTTGCGATGGTGACGTCCTGCTCAACCTTGCCGAGGATGCCGTCAAGACCGTCGGCGCCGAAGAAGTAAACGTCATCGGCGAACTTGCCCTTGGCCTGAGTCAGGAAGGTGGAAGCCTCTTCAGCGTAGAACGGGATGAACACGACCTTGACGCCGGAATCGACAAGTGCGTTGACCTGAGTGGAGAAGTCGGTGCTGGTGGAGGCGGTGAAGGTTTGGGTCTCGACGATGTCGATGCCGAGATCAGCGCACTCGGCAACGAAGGAGTTGTACAGGCCGGTGGAGTAGTCGCTGTCGCTCTGGTACAGGACGCCGACTCCCTTGGCCAGATTCTTCTCGCTCAGGTAGTTGGCGGCTGCGGTGCCCTGATAGGAGTCGTAGAAGCAGATGCGGAAAGCCTTGTCGTTGCCGCTGAGGCAGCTGTCGGAGGAGCCGGAGGGAGTGAGCAGCATGACGTCGTCCTCCTTGGCGGCTGCGACGACGGACGCGGTCTCACCGGACATAACGCAGCCCAGAGAAACGTCCATGCCCCAGTCCATCAGCTTGCCGTAAGCGCTGACGGCGCTTTCGGGATCGCCCTGAGAGTCCTGGAAGTTCAGCTCAAGCTGCTTGCCGTTCACGCCGCCGGCGGCGTTGATCTCGTCAACTGCGAGCTGTGCGCCGTGCTGAACGGACAGACCATAGTTTGCATAGCCGCCGGTCAGGGCGCCGATGCCGCCGAGCTTTATGGTGTCGGAGCTGCCGTCGGAGGCGGAGCTGTTATCGGAAGCTGCGGGGGTGCTGCTATTGCCGCAGGCGGCCAGCGCGAACAGCATTGCGAGCGCGAGGAACATACATACAAATCTCTTTTTCATTTTGCATTCTCCTTAAAACGTGGAATATATATACAAAAAAGCGGCTCCGCCACTTGGCGAAGCCGCTTCGTTGTATCAAAAATAAATCAACAGCGGTTACGCTTCATACCAAGTGGGATTGGCGTGAAAATAATAATGGAAATAATAATTACGCTAAGTATGACCAGCGCGGTAAGGCGCAGACCCATAATTATGGATATTATGACGACAAAAATGGACGCCATAATAATGGCGTCCATGATAAGAGCGAGAACGGTGTTTTCCTGAGAACGAGAGCAGCAGGAATCAGCCTCTGTGCAGGGCACGGAGGAATTGCAGCAGGTATTCACTTTTGCATTGGAAAAATGAAACATGGTGCATATCCTTTCGCTGTACTCTCAAAATTGATGGTGCTATTGTAGTCTTGTGAATGCCGAAAGTCAATATTGCAATTTAAACAAATAAAGAGAAGTCATGGCGGAATAAATCTGAAATTCGTACAATTTGTCGGAGCGCGGCAGCGTCCATGGTGTGGGGAACTGTGTTAAAAATTCTCCTATGCTTGTAAAAGGCCAAGGATTTAGGTATAATCAAATTTAAGACATTAAGGAATATACACTGTCACAGCATTGGAGGAAAGATGGAGATAACAAAAATTGTGATAACCGGCGGCCCATGCGCGGGAAAAACCACGGCGCAGAGCTGGATACAGAACGCGTTTTCCATGAAGGGCTACACGGTGCTGTTTATTCCGGAGACCTGCACGGAGCTTATATGCGGCGGCGTGACCTATGACGCCTGCGGCTGCAACCTCGATTATCAGCTCGCGCAGTACCGGCTCCAGCTTGCCAAGGAGCAGGTGTATGAGGACGTGGCGCGCGGAATGAACACGGACAAGGTGCTCATCGTCTGCGACCGCGGTACGCTCGACAACAAGCCCTATATGTCCCCGGAAGAGTACGAGCAGGTGCTGAGCATCCTCGGAATGAACGAGATAGACATGCGCGACAGCTATGACGCGGTGTTCCACATGGTGACGGCGGCGATCGGCGCGGAGAAATACTACACGCTTGACAACAACCGCGCGCGCACGGAATCTGCCGAGGAGGCGGCGCGGCTGGACGACGGGCTGATCTCCGCATGGGCGGGGCACCCGTATCTGCGCATCATAGATAATTCGACCGATTATGAAAACAAGCTTCTGCGTCTGATAGACGAGATCGCCGCGTTTCTGGGCGAGCAAGGGCCGAAGCGCAGTCGCCTGAAGTTCCTTGTCGAGCATCCGGACATCGCACAGCTTGAGGCGATGCCCGCCTGCAAGCGGGTCGATATCGTGCAGACCTATCTCTGCGGAACGGGCGACGGTGTCACCGATATCCGCCGCCGCGGGCTGGACGGGCATTATATCTATTATAAAACCGAGCAGCGCCATACCGGCGGAGAGATCGTCGAGACCGAGAAGCGCCTGACCGAGGACGAATACACCGAGCTGCTGAAGCAGGCCAATCCCGCGCTCCGCCCGCTGGAGAAGCAGCGCTACTATCTCATAAATGAAAATCAGTATTTCGATATCGACGTCTACCCGTTCTGGGATGACTGCGCGGTGCTTGAAATCGAACTGAGCCACGACGGGGAGGAGATACATTTCCCCGACTGCATCAAGCTTATCAAGGACGTGACGAACGACCCGGAGTACACGAACTACGCCCTCGCGGCGATGAAGCGGGACAAGTGATTTGTTTGCCGCGCGTTATCTCTCCATCATCAGAGAGCCATAAAACGAAAAAGCTGTTTCCGATTCGGAAACAGCTTTTTTTATGCTTTTTTATACCGCGGCGACGGCTTTTTTCCTGCTGAAATACTGCCACGCGAACACGCCGCCCAGCAGCGCCAGACCGATGATATCGGTAATAAGCGTGGGATCCATCATCAGAAGCCCGCCTACGCCTGCCGCTATGCGCGTGATGGGGTGCATCCTGCGCAGGAGATGGCCGTTTATCGCGGCCGCGACGCCGAAGATGCCGAGGAACGAGGAGATGACGATCTGGATTATCGACAGCGCGGACACGTCAATGAGCAGCATCGCGGGGTTCATGCAGAAGATGTACGGAACGATGAACGCGCCGATCGCAAGCTTTGTGGCGTTGACACCGGTCTTCATCGGGTTGCCCTTGGCGATGGCCGCGCCCGCGTAGGCCGCCAGCGCAACGGGGGGAGTGATGTCGGCGACGATGCCGAAGTAGAACACGAAGAAGTGCGCCGCAATCTTCGGGACGCCGATGGTGATGAGTATCGGCGCGCAGGTGGAGGCCATGATGCAGTAGTTCGCGGTGGTGGGGACGCCCATGCCGAGGATGATGCAGCAGATCATGGTCAGGAACAGGGCGACCATCGTCGGGTCAATGACGGTGACGCTGCTGCTGATGGAGACGACCGCAGAGATCATCTTGGAGGCGAGGCCGGTTGCGGTGATGCAGCCGGAGATAACGCCCGCCATGGAGCAGGCGACGGCGACGGTGATGGTGCCCTTGCCGCCGGCTTCGAGCGCCTCAAGGATGCGGCCGAAGGTTATCGGGTCGTCGCGGTCGATGATGCTGACAACGATGGCGACGAGGATGGCGATGGTGGCGGAGTAGGCCATGGTGCGGGTGCCGGTGGTGACGAGCCAGACGAGGACGACCAGCGGCAGCAGGAGGTATATTTTGCCGAGCAGCTTCGAGAACCTCGGCAGCTCATTGCGCGGGATACCTTTAAGGCCAAGCTTCTTGGCTTCGAGATGGACGGCGACGAAGATGCCGGTGAAGTACAGCACCGCGGGGAGGATGGCGCGCAGTGCGACCTCGGCGTAGGTGACGTTCATGTACTCCGCCATCAGGAACGCGGCGGCGCCCATGATCGGGGGCATTATCTGACCGCCGGTGGAGGCTGCGGCCTCCACTGCGCCGGCGAATTCCGGCTTGTAGCCGGTCTCTTTCATCATGGGGATGGTGACGGAGCCGGTGGTGACGGTGTTGCCGACGGAGGAGCCGGAGACCATGCCGCAGAGCGCGGAGGAGATGACCGCAACCTTGGCCGGGCCGCCGGAGAAGCCGCCGACGAGAGAATTTGCGAGCTTGATGAAGAACTCGGCGATGCCGGTGCGCTCAAGGAACGCGCCGAAGATGATGAACACGACGATGTACTTTGCGCAGACCTGTACGGGGGTACCGAGGACGCCACCGGTGGTGTAGAACAGGGTGTAGAGCACGCGCTCAACGCCCATGCCGGTGCTGAAGGTGTAGATAAGCAGCACGCCAGCGACGCAGAGGATCGGGACGCCGACACAGCGGCGGCACAGCTCCATCAGGCACAGCAGGCCAACGATGCCGATTATCGTGAAGGTCGGGGTCATTTTGGACGCGCTGGTCAGAACCTTTACGAGCGAGTCGTACTTCAGGCAGAAGAACATGAAGCAGCCCGCGCCGACGGCCATCAGCACGAAGTCGAACCACGGAATGTAGTTGTGGCGCACATGGTGACGGCTGGCGGGGTAGGTCAGGTAGCCCATTATGATGACAAGCGCCATGAACATGGTCAGACGCTTTTCAAGCGCCGCCACGCTGAACAGCGTCGACCAGATGCAGTAGAGCGAGAACGCGACCACTACCACCCGTACGATTATTGCGGGCGTACCCTCCCATATACGGGTGTTAGACTCCTTGTCGAACTTGCGCATAAGGGTTTCTGCGTCAAGAGCGGATCCTTCTTCGCGCTGGGCCTCGGCCTGAGCTTCCGCCGCGCTTCCTCCGGGATGTTTCTTGAAAATAGACATGTAATCCGCTCCTCTCAAAATTAACGTGTTTTTAACGTGGATATAAATTATTCATGCTGCGGCATCCTTGCGGACGCCGCAGCGGTTCTTTAAAATTAACTTGCCGGATTTGAATTACTTGGTTGCAACCTCGATGCCCTTCTCTGCGAAGTACTTCGCAGCGCCGGGGTGGTAGGGGACGGCGGTGATGGAAGAACCGAACTCAACGCTCAGCTCCTCGGCCTTGCCGTGCTGGATGCTGCCGGAGTTTTCAAAGATGGTGGAAATGAACTTGTAGACCGCATCCTCGGAGACATCGTCGCGGACGAGGACGACTGCCGCAACGGCGACGGTCTGGACGTCGTCGGGAGTGCCGTAGGTGTCAGCGGAGATGATGCTGCGCGCGTAGTAGGGGGAGGAGGCGAGCAGGGTGTCCATGTGCTCGTCGTCGATGCTGACGAGGTAGACGCTGCCGGCGGTTGCAAGGTCGGTGATGGCGGTGGTGGGTGCGCCGGCGACGATGAAGGCCGCGTCGATCTTGCCGTCCTTCAGGCTCTCGGCGCTGTCGCCGAAGCTCTGGTAAACGGGGGTGATGTCCTTCTCGGCGTCTATGCCGTACACGCCGAGCACGTCGACCGCGTTGAAGTAAACGCCGGAGCCGAGAGCGCCGATGGAAACGGTCTTGCCCTTGAGATCCTCAACGGTCTTGATGTCGGGGTTGGTGGTGACGATCTGAACCTGCTCCATGTACAGCGCCGCCGCGACGGAGAAGCTGCCGACTGCGCCGGACTCGGCGAAGAGGTTGGTGCCGGAGTAGGCGTAGCTCATAACGTCGGACTGGCAGAAGCCAAGCTGCACGGCGCCGGAGTCGAGGTCTTCAATGTTGGCCTGAGAGCCGTTGCCGACGACTGCCGTGACCTTGAGGTCGGTGTTATTGGAGACGTACTGAGCCAGAACGCTGCCGAAGGCGTAATAGGTGCCGGATTCACCGCCGGTAGCAAAGGTCAGGCTTTCGCCGCTGCCGCCGCTGCTCCCGCAGGCGCACAGCGAGAAGACTATACATACAACAAACAGCATAGCAATAAATTTTTTCATTTTGTTTACCTCCGTAATATGTCGCTCAGGCGCGGAGGGATGTATAATTATTTAACAGCCCATGCCCTGCATTACGCCCTTGTGTACGTATATAATACAACCAAAAGTTTAACTTTGCAATAGTAAATTGCTGAATTTACTATTTGCATTAAAAAAGCAAACATTTTTCGGGGGTGCTTTGTGCAAAAGAGATAGAGCAGAAATGACCATTTTGCATAATGATGAATTTTTAACGAATTTGGCGCTAGTTTATGCAGAAATATACCGTTTTTCGGGCGATTCCGCGCCCTTAAATATGCACAGGTGCGAGTTTGACTATTGACAGGCGGAGTGATATACTCGTCCCGAAAACGGATGAAAATGGCCGCCGGAGCGAGAGATGCCGGCAGCCGGGGAATGAAAATGGATTTTACGATACTCAAAAGCTTTATAGCCGTTGCCGAGGAGAAAAGCTTTTCGGCGGCGGCGAAGCACCTGTTCATATCACAGCAGTCGCTGAGTAAGCAGATAGCGAAGCTTGAGGAGGAGCTGGACACCTCGCTGTTCGTCCGCAGCCGCCCCCTTGGGCTTACTCCGGACGGCAGGCAGTTTTTGCAGACCGCGAAGGGCATACTTCAGCTGAAGCGGCAGTATGAGGAGAACTCCAGCAAGAGCCTCGCCGGGTCGCACGCCGTGCATGTCGGCATCGAGCACACGGTCGCGCGCGCGATCCTGCCGCATGTGCTGCCGCGCTATCTCCATGAGCACGAGGACACCTATGTGCGCTTCAGCGAGGAATCGCCGGAGGTGCTGCAAAAGGCCGTGTCGCACGACGGGGTCGACCTAGTCATCGGGACGCTGGGCAGTACGCCGGATAATTATGAGATCGTGCCGCTGTGCCAGAAGGATCAGCTTCTGGTCGTGCCGAAGCAGATAATGCACGAGCTTGCCGGGGAGAATTACGAGCTGGTGCGCGCGGAGTTTGCCGAGGGCGCAGACCTCAGCTTTTTTGAGAGCGCGCCGTTTATAAAGATACCGCGCCAGTCCTCCGGCGGGCGCGCGCTGGCGAGCTATCTGAAGTATTATGACATCAACCCGCAGTTCATCTGCGAACTGACGAATATCGAAAACGCGTTCCAGCTTGCGAATGGCGGGCTCGGCGTGTTTATCTATTCAAAGCTGTTCTGGGATATGCTTGCGCCGGAGCTTCAGCGCGATTATATGAGGAATATTGATATCTTCCCGCTGCCGTACTTACCCGACGCGGAGAGCGTCTGCGCGTATTATCATCGGGAGACCGGCCTGCACGGCGAGACCAAGGAGCTGTTCGATACTTTCGTCAGGTTCTTTGAGGATTATAAGCGCGGCGTCCTGTGGGATAATTGAATATGATGCAACTCCCCGCCGCGAAGCTCTTCGCGGCGGGGAGTTTTTGCCCGCGGGGGCTAAAAATGTTGACACGCGCGGCAGTATTTGGTACTCCCGATGCAAGGGATAGTGGGGATGATAGGAGGGAGTTTATGTATATAACTTATAAACCAGCTATGCAGCTTTATGATCTGGGGTTTCATTCCTTTTGGCAGGAGCACCCATCTAGGTATAACCAACGGCATCAGTGTACAGAGATTGCTCGTTGGAAAAAGAAAAGGCCACATATATAGAAAACCTCTGTCATTGCGAGGAGCGAAGCGACGTGGCAATCCGTTTCTCTTTGAGACAGCAGTGCGTTTTTATGCTGTGTAAAGGGGATGCGGATTGCCACGACCCGCCTAAGGTGTAAGTTCGCATTAGCCAAATCAAAGATTTGGATGCTCACTTAAGTTTGCGCACTGGTCTCGCGCCGGCGGCATACCACGATTCATTAATTTGCCGCCTAGTCCCTTTAGGGGCAATGACAGGTTGTTTTTGCCTGGTGTGCCGATTTTCATGCTGTGCAGAACGCAAAGCGGGACGGCCGCTGTGCAGTCCCGGTTGAACTCGCACCACACAAAAACACCCACGCTGCTTTTGCAGCGTGGGTGTTCAATTTCACATATGCGCGGGTCAGCGCGAGCCTTTGTCATAGGGGATGCCTTCCGCCTTCGGCGCGCGGGACTTCTTGGAGGTGAAGGCCAGCACGATGAGCGAAATGATATACGGGAGCATGTTGTATACCGTGCTGGGGATGTTGAGCGCGGTCAGGAAATCGAAGCCGGTATATACGTTCGACAGCGCGCGGAACATACCGAACAGCAGCGCCGCAAGCGCGATGCGGATGGGCTTCCACTGGCCGAATATCATGACAGCCAGCGACAGGAAGCCGAAGCCGGCCACGCCGTTTTCAAATTTCCATTCGCTGACGCCGGCGGTGATATACACTATGCCGCCAAGGCCGCCCAGCAGACCGGAGATCAGCACGCCCGCCCAGCGCATCTTATAGACGTTTATGCCGACGCTGTCCGCCGCCTGCGGGTGCTCGCCGCAGGCCATCAGGCGCAGACCAAAGCGTGTCCGGTACAGCGTGATGAAGCTGCACACAAGCGCAATGACGGCCAGCAGCATGAACCAGTTGAACTCGAAGCTGCCGATGTTCACAAGAAACGCCTTTTTCGCGTTGATATACTGTATGGTGGAGGAGACGTTGTCGGGGCTTTCGGCGGTGTTCATCGCCTTGACGATGACTGTCGCGGCGGCAGTACCGAGCATATTCATGGCAGTGCCGACGATGGTCTGATCCGCCTTGAAATTGATGCAGGCGAGGCCGAGCAGCGTAGAATACACCAGGCCGAAAGCTATCGCCATGACGACCGTGACGACTATCATCACGGCAGCCGGCACAGTCTCGGGCAGGAACTTCATCGCCAGCGCGCCACCGAGCGCGCCCATGACCATGATGCCTTCGAGGCCGATGTTTATAACGCCGGAATGCTCCGAGAAGCAGCCGCCCAATGCGACGAGGACAAGCACGGACGCAAAAATAAGCGTGTATTGAAGCAGAAGTACCATTACTTGTTGCCTCCTTCCTTCGTATCGGAGACCGAAGCAGCAGATCTTTTATGCGCCCTGCGCTCCTCGCCGCGGTCGATGCAGTTGTTTATGAAATACTTGAAGAAGGCGACGAAGCCGCACAGATAAATTATAATGGCCGATATCAGGTCCGATATCTGGGCGCAGTACATGGTCTTGTCGACATAGGCGCCGCCGTTTGTGATGTGCTGAATGAAGTACGAGGAGAAGATATTGCCGATCGGATTGAGTCCGCCGAGGAAGGCGGCGGCGATACCGTTGAAGCCCATCGTCGGCACGGAGGACTGGCTGCACTGCCACTGCTCAAATCCAGTGAGGAACAGCAGCGCCGCGCCGAGTCCCGCGAGCGCGCCCGCGATGACCATCGTGAGGATGATGTTTCTCTTCTCGTTCATGCCGCAGTACTTGGCGGCGTTTTTGTTGTTGCCGGTCGCGCGCAGCTCGTAGCCGAACTTGGTCTTTTCAAGCAGCACCCATATGATAATCGAGACGACTATCGCAATGGGCAGAGCTATCGTCACATAGGGGTTATTGCTGAAAAGCTTGCCGAGTCCGAGACTCGGTATGAGTGCGGCGGGGTTCTGGCTTGAGAGGGTATAGGTGTAGGGGCTGGTGGTCTCCTTGACGGTCGTGAGGATCATGTTGACAACGTAGAGGCTTATCCAGTTGAGCATGATGCAGGAGATGACCTCGTTGACGTTGCAGTAGGACTTCAGTGCGCCGGAGATCGCGCCGAGCATCGCACCGGCGAGCATCGCGCCGATGATGCAGACATACCACGGCTGATTCAGCGCCAGCGCCAGATACAGCGCCGCGCCCGCGCCCGCGACGTACTGGCCGGCGGCGCCGATATTAAACAGGCCGACCTTATACGCGAACAGAACGGACAGGCCGCACAGCATCAGCGGCACGGTTTTCACCAGCGTGCTGCCGAAATATTTGAGCGCGGCGGGCTTGCTGGGGTAATAGAAAAAGTTCTTGATAACGGTGAGTATCGCGTCCCATGCACCGGCGGGATTGATGAAAAGCAGAACTATGTAGCCGATGAGCAGGCCAAAGATAATGCACGCGAGGGACGCCAGCAGCGACTGCACGGCGTTATTTTTCAAAATTCGCTTCATGCCTTTTTGTCCTCCCTCTTTGCACCTGCCATGTACAGGCCGAGCTCCTCAACGGTGGTCTGCTTCGGGTCAAGCTCACCGACTATCTCGCCCTCGTACATGACGAGTATGCGGTCGGAGACGTTCATGACCTCGTCCAGCTCCAGCGAGACGAGCAGCACCGCGCCGCCCGCGTCGCGTGTTGCGACAAGCTGCCTGTGGATGTATTCTATCGCGCCTACGTCGAGTCCGCGCGTAGGCTGAACCGCGACCAGAAGCTTCGGTTTTTTGTCGATCTCTCTGGCGACGATGGCTTTCTGCTGGTTGCCGCCGGACATACTTCTTGCAATCGTGACCGCTCCCTGACCGGAGCGCACGTCGTACTGCTCGATGAGCCTGTCGGCATAAGCGCGGATGGCGGGGCGCTTCAGGAAGCCGCCCTTGCCGGTGAACTCCGGCTCAAAGTAGCGCTGGAGTATCATGTTGTATTCAAGCGGGTAGTCCAGCACAAGCCCGTGCTTATGTCTGTCCTCGGGGATATGGCTCATGCCGAGCAGCGAGCGCTTTCTTATCGGAAGATGCGTGATATCCTGCCCGCAGAGGCTTATCTTACCGGACTTCACCGGCTCAAGCCCCGTGATGCCGTAGACAAGCTCCGTCTGCCCATTGCCGTCAATACCGGCGATGCAGACTATCTCGCCCGCACGCACCTCGAAGGATACGTCCTTGACGGCGTTGTTGTGATGCACCTTTGAGGCTACGGTCATATTCTCAACGCTGAGCACGACCTCCTTGGGCTTTGCCTCGTCCTTATGCACGACAAACTCAACGTCGCGCCCGACCATCATGCGGCTGAGTTCTTCTTTGGTGGTGTCCTTGACGCTGACCGTGCCGATGCATTTGCCCTTGCGCAGAACGGTAACTCTGTCCGCGACGGACATGATCTCGTTGAGCTTATGGGAAATGAAGAGTATGCTCTTGCCCTCGGCGGAGAGGTTCTTCATTATCTGCATAAGCTCGTCTATCTCCTGCGGGGTCAGCACGGCGGTAGGCTCGTCGAATATCAATATCTCGTTATCGCGGTAGAGCATCTTGAGAATTTCCGTTCTCTGCTGCATACCGACGGTGATATCCTCGATAAGCGCGTCAGGGTCTATGGCAAGACCGTACTTTTCGGACAGCGCCATGACCTTCTCACGCGCCTCCTGCTTCTGCAGAAAGCCGTGCTTGTTCGGCTCAACGCCGAGAATGATGTTGTCGAGCACGGAGAAGCACTCGACCAGCTTGAAGTGCTGATGCACCATGCCGATGCCGAGGTCGTTTGCGTCGTTCGGGTCCTTTATCTGAACCTCGACGCCGTCCTTCTTGATGATGCCCTCCTCGGCCTGATACAGACCGAAAAGCACGCTCATCAGGGTCGATTTTCCCGCGCCGTTTTCGCCGAGCAGCGCGTGTATCTCGCCCTTTTTGAGCTGAAGCGTAATATCGTCGTTGGCGACGATGCCGGGGAACCGCTTGGTGATGTGAAGCATCTCTATCGCGTATGGAGTCTCCAACAGTCCCTACCTCCCTATAAGTAAATACAAAAAACCGAAATTTCCGATTATACCTTATATAATACAACAGTCCCCCGAAAATTACAAATAGAAATATACTCTTTTTACTGAATATTGCATAAAATTTTCCGCCCGGGAGTCTATGCTGCCCGAGCGGAAAAATATGCCCTTATTCCTGCTGCTGCGCCCTTATCTTATCCGCCCAGCATTTGTGACACATGGCTATGTAGCTGTCGTTGCCGCCGATGAACACCTGATCTCCCTGCGTGACGATGCGCCCGTCCTCGCCGATGCGGGCGTTGACCGTCGCCTTGTGTCCGCAGGCGCAGACCGTTTTGATCTCGGTAATGGAATCTGCAAGCTCCAGAAGCCGCTTGGAGCCGGGGAAGCAGTGCGTCAAGAAGTCCGTCCGCAGACCGAAGCACAAAACGGGGATATCCTCGTCGTCAACTATCTCGCGGAGCTGGTCTATCTGCTCCGGCGTAAAAAACTGCGCCTCATCGGCGATTATCACGTCGCATTTCCCGGCGGCGCGATACTCCTCGGCGATATTCTGCGCCGGGGTGATTATCTGGGCGCTGCGCTGAAGCCCGATGCGGCTGCGAATTATATCCGCGCCGTCGCGGGTGTCGGTGCTGGGCTTTATGAGCCAGACCGTCATGCCCAGCTCCTCATAGTTAAACTGCGTTATCAGCGCCTGTGCGGACTTTGACGAGCCCATGGCGCCGTATTTGAAATATAGCTTTGCCATTTTTCCTCCTCACTTCGCCCCAAGATGCGCGCGCACACGCTCCACCACCATTTCGAGCGCTACCTGATTGTAGCCGCCCTCCGGGATGATGATGTCCGCGTTGCGCTTGCTCGGCTCCACAAACTGCTCGTGCATGGGCTTGACGGTGGTGAGATACTGGTTCACCACGCTGTCAAGGCTGCGGCCGCGATCCCGCACGTCGCGCACGATACGGCGCAGGATGCGCACGTCCGCGTCGGTATCGACGAAAATCTTGATATCCATAAGATCGCACAGCTCGCGGCTCTGGAAAATGAGGATGCCTTCTACTATAATAACTCTCGCGGGGCGGACGGTTATCGTCCTGTCGGTGCGGTCGTGAATGGAGTAGTCGTAGACGGGACACTTGATGCTGTGCCCTGCGCGAAGCTGCTTAATATCCTCGATGAGTATATCGGTGTCGAAGGAATCCGGGTGGTCATAGTTGAGCTTTGCCCGCTCCTCGTAGGGCATATTGTGGTGCGCCTTATAATAATTGTCGTGATAAATCACCGATACGTCCCCGCCGAAGCGCTGGACAAGCTTTTTGGTGATGGTGGTTTTACCGCTGCCGGTGCCTCCGGCTATGCCGATTACCATTATATCCATGACTCTATCCTTTCGCCTTTCTCTGTAACGTTTTCTTTCGACCTATTTTAACACATGGCGGCGCAGGTTTCAATTTGACTTTTGCGCTTTTCGCGTTATAATTAAACAAAAAGCAAATTTAATTCAAGGAGGATTTTTATGGCAATACCGACCGCCCACAACAACGCAAAGAAAGAAGACATTGCAAAAACCGTTCTCATGCCCGGCGACCCGCTGCGCGCAAAGTTCATCGCGGAGAATTTCCTGACCAACGCCCGCCTCGTCAACAACGTCCGCGGCGTTCAGGGACACACCGGCACATGGAAGGGCGTCCCCGTGACGGTGATGGCCTCCGGCATGGGCATCCCCGCCATCAGCATTTACAGCTGGGAGCTGTTCAATTTCTACGATGTGGACAACATCATCCGCATCGGCTCCGCCGGCGCGCTGAGCGACGAGCTGAAGCTGATGGACATCATTGCCGGTCAGGGCGCATGCACCAACTCCAACTACGGCCAGCAGTTCAACCTCGGCGGCACCTTCGCCCCCATCGCAGACTATACCCTACTTTCCACCGCGGTCGAGGCCGCGCGTGACCACGGCGTGGACATGAAAGTCGGCAATCTCCTCTCCTCGGATAACTTCTATTCCGCCGACGGCTGGAACCGCAACGACGCGTGGAAGCGCATGGGTGTGCTCGGCGTCGAGATGGAGGCCGCGGGGCTTTACATGAACGCCGCCTACGCCGGAAAGCGTGCGCTTTGCATCTGCACCGTCTCCGACCACCTCTACCGCCCCGAAGCGCTCAGCCCGGAGGACAGGCAGGAGTCGCTGACGCAGATGATCGAGATCGCGCTGGACACCGCGGCGAAGATGGCGTCGAAATAAAAGCGTAATTTTTACGGAATGGTCATAGAAATTAACAGTTTTCGTCAATAATGGCCTTGATTTGATAACGGAGTACGTGCTATAATGTATACCGTACGAAATCGTACGGATGTTATCCAAAAATTTTTATGGAGGAAAAAACATGAAGAAGATTCTCGCACTTGTTCTTGCTCTGTGCATGGTCTTTGCTCTGTGCGCCTGCGGCCAGACCGCGGCGACTGACAAGCCCGCAGCAGAGGAGACTCAGGCTCCCGCAGCTGAAGAGAGCAACGCTCCCGCAGCTGAGCCTGAAGCCGTGACCTATAAGGTCGCAATGATCACCGACTACGGCGATATCACCGACCAGTCCTTCAACCAGACCACCTACGAGGGCTGCAAGGAGTTCTGCGAAGCTAACGGCGTTGACTTCAAGTACTACAAGCCCGCAGGCGACTCCACCGCTGAGCGTGTCGCAATGGTCGATGCAGCAGTTGCAGACGGCTACAACGTCGTTGTAATGCCCGGCTACGCCTTTGGCGAGACCATCACTCAGGTCGCTGACCTCTACCCCGATGTCAAGTTCATCGCTCTGGACGTTTCCCAAGGTGACCTCGGCGATTACCAGATTCCCGAGAACGTCACCTGCGCTGTCTACCAGGAAGAGCTGTGCGGCTACATGGCCGGTTACGCAGCAGTTAAGCTCGGCTACACCAAGCTCGGCTTCCTCGGCGGCATGGCAGTTCCCGCAGTTGTCCGTTACGGCTACGGCTTTGTTCAGGGTGCAGACGCTGCTGCAACCGAGCTTGGCGCAGAGGTCTCCCTCAACTATGTCTACGGCAACCAGTTCTCCGGCGATGCAGACATCACCGCTTACATGGACACCTGGTATGCAAACGGCACTGAGGTCGTCTTTGCCTGCGGCGGCGGCATCTACATCTCCGCTGCTGAGGCTGCTGCAAAGGTCGGCGGCAAGGTCATCGGCGTTGACGTTGACCAGGCTGCTATAATCGACGCTTACGGCGAAGGCATGACCGTCACCTCCGCAATGAAGGGTCTTGCTCCCACCGTTAAGGACATCCTTGCCGAGCTCATCCTGAAAGACAACTGGGCAGCCTACGCAGGCCAGATCCAGACCCTCGGCCTTGTCTCCGGCACTGACGTCGAGGCAAACTACGTTCAGATCCCCTACGAGTCCACTCAGTGGTCCGACACCTTCACCAAGGATGACTACGCCGCTCTCGTCGCTGCAATGTTCGATGGCACCATCACCGTCTCCAACAACACCGAGACCGAGCCCACCGTCAAGACCATCACTGTTGACTATCAGGGCAACATCAAGTAATTTCACTTGATCCAAACCGCATAAAAAATCAGACAGGCTTTTGCCTGTCTGATTTTTTGTTGCCTTCTTCTTTTTTTAGCCTAGCTTGTCGCCGTTTTTGACCGGCTTGTCCGGCTTTATCAGCACCACGCCGCCCTCGGAATATGTGCCGAGGACAAGAACCTCGGAGAAGAAATTCGCTATCTGCCGCGGCGGGAAGTTCACGACCGCAAGCACCTGTTTTCCGGGCAGCTCATCCGCGGCGTAATGCCCCGTTATCTGCGCGGATGAGCGTTTCACGCCGATCTCCTCGCCGAAATCTATCTCAAGCTGATACGCGGGCTTGCGCGCCTTCTCAAAATTCTTCGCCGAGATTATCGTACCGACGCGGATGTCGAGCTTTTCAAAATCGTCAAACGTCGCCATCTTACACCTCGTCCTTTATTTTCATGGTCAGTGAGATCCGGTGCTTCTTCTCGTCCACATCAAGCACCGCGACTTTCACGATATCGCCGACAGCGACGACCTCGCTGGGGTGCTTTATGAACCTGTCGCATATCTGCGAAATGTGGACCAAACCGTCCTGATGTACGCCGATGTCGACGAAAACGCCGAAATCTATAACATTTCTGACCGTTCCGGTCAGCACCATACCGGGCTTGAGATCCTTTATCTCCAGCACATCCGACCGCAGAAGCACGGGCGGCAGCTCGTCGCGCGGGTCACGGCCGGGCTTCATAAGCTCGGAAGCGATGTCGTGCAGCGTCAGTGCGCCGACTCCGCAGAACTCCGCGGCCTTCTCGTCGCCCGCCGTCTTGAGCCGCGCGGGCAGCTCCTTGAGGTTCCCAGCGGCGGCGTCCTTGAGTGTGTATCCGCACAGCTCCAGCAGGCGCAGTGCCGCGTCGTAGCTCTCCGGGTGGACGGCGGTGTTGTCAAGCACCTGCTTGCTCTCCGGCACGCGCAGGAAGCCTGCACACTGCTCGAACGCCTTGGGGCCGAGCTTCGGCACCTTCTTTATCTGACTACGCGAGGTGAACGCGCCGTTTTCCTCGCGGTAGGCGACGATGTTCTTCGCCGTGGTCTTGGTCAGGCCGGAGACGCGCTGCAGAAGCGAGGGGGAGGCGGTGTTCACGTCCACGCCCACCGCGTTGACGCAGTCCTCGACCACGCCGTTGAGCGTTTCCTCAAGCTTGGCCTGCGGCATGTCGTGCTGATACTGGCCGACGCCTATGGCCATGGGGTCGATCTTGACAAGCTCCGCCAGCGGATCCTGCAGGCGCCGCGCGATGGACACCGCGGAGCGGAGGTTCACGTCGTAATCCGGGAACTCCTCCGCCGCGAGCTTCGACGCGGAATAGACCGACGCGCCAGCCTCGTTTACGATTGCGTAGGACTGCCCGCCGCCGAACTGGCGAAGCATCTCAACGGTCATCTGCTCCGTCTCGCGGGATGCCGTGCCGTTGCCGATGGCGATGTGCTCGACGCCGTGCTTGCGGATGAGGCCGGAGAGGATGCGGATGGCCTCGGCTTTTTTCCCGGCGCTGAAGGTCGGGTACACGACTGCGGTGTCCAGCACCTTGCCGGTGCTGTCCACGACGGCGACCTTGCAGCCGTTGCGGTAGCCGGGGTCAAGCCCCATCGTGACCTTGCCCTTCACGGGCGGCTGCATGAGCAGCGGTTTGAGGTTCAGGCCGAAATTCTTTATCGCGCCCTCGCAGGCGCGCTCGGTGAGGGCGCTGCGAGCCTCGCGTTCGAGCGAGGGGTAGATCAGCCGGTCGTACGCGTCGTCCGCGGCACTGCGCACAAAGCTCATTGCCGCGCTCCCCGGCCGTATCACATGGCGGCGCACCCGCTGGAGCGCAGAGCCGCGGTCAAGCTCGACGCTGACCTTCAGAAAGCCCTCCTTCTCGCCGCGGTTGAGCGCGAGTATCTGGTGCCCCTGAAGGCGGCCTATGCGTTGTGAAAAATCGTAGTACAGGCGATAGACGGAGTCGTCCTCCGTCGCGGCCTTGGAGGTGACAACGGCGGCGGACTGAATGTAATCGCGCAGGAGCGCGCGAATCTCCGCGTCGTCGGAAATCTGCTCGGCGATGATGTCCGAGGCTCCGGCCAGCGCGTCCTCAACGGTTGCGACGCCCTTTTCCTCGTCGATGAAGTCCGCCGCCAGCGCCTCGGGCGCGGGGCAGTCGGCGGTCTGCGCGAAGAGCCGCGCCGCCAGCGGCTCCAATCCCTTCTCGCGGGCGACAGTCGCGCGGGTGCGGCGCTTCTGCTTATAGGGTCGGTAAAGATCCTCCACCTCCGCGAGCGTCGCGGCCGCGTCGATGGCGCGGTCAAGCTCTTCGGTCATCTTGCCCTGCTCGGCGATGGATTTCTTCACGCTGTCGCGCCGATCCTGAAGCGAGCGCAGGTATTCAAGGCGCTCGGCCAGCGTACGCAGGGCGGTGTCGTCCATCGCGCCGTGCAGCTCCTTGCGGTAGCGCGCTATGAAGGGGATGGTGTTGCCCTCGTCGAGCAGCTTTATAACGTTATCTATATGACTTTGCTCGCGGCCAAGCTCACGGGCGAGTATCTGATTTATCGTTTCCATGAAAGTCTCCTTTGCCTTAGTCAGGATATTATACCACAGGCTCTGCGGCATTGCAAAGAAAACAGCCCCGATGCTATGCACCGGGGCTGCAGCAATATGCGCTTACTTGAACGCGTAGAACGCGAGGGAGATTATCGAGGCCGCGAGGAGCATCACGGGCAGACCGCGGAATGCTTTCGGAACATAGCGCTCGTTTATCTTCGACTTCACGCCGTCGAACAGCACCATCGCCAGCACGAAGCCGAGACCCGCGCCGAGCGCGGCGAACAGCGCTTCGACATAGGTGTAGCCCTCGGCGATGTTGTTCACCGCGAGGCCGAGAACCGCGCTGTTGAGCGCGACGAGCGGGAAGTACGCGCCGGCGGGCTTGCCGGACTTGGCGAATATCGCGCCGAGAACGTATACGACCAGCAGCACGACCAGCACGAATATCAGCGTCTCAAGATATTCCGCGCCGAGCAGCACGAGCAGCCGGTAGAGCGGCCATGTAACAGCGGCGGTGAGCAGCATGACCGCGGCGACGGAAAAGCCCATCGCGGCGGAGCCGTATTTCCTGCCGCCGAGCACGGGGCCGACACCGAGAAACTTCTCAAGAGCATAGTTATTGACGAGAACGCCGCCAAGCATTATCAGAAGCAGAGCTTTCATGGCTTATTCCCCCTCCTTCACGGTATCGCCGGAGAGCCCGGCCGCGGCGCAGGCAGTGCCCTTGCCGGAAGTTTTCCCGCCGCCGAGAGCCTGAATCGCGGCGAGCAGGATGGCGAACACGACGAAGCCGCCGTGGGGCTGGAGCAGCGCGGGGATATTGTAGGTCTTGAAGAACGCTATCCCGTGACCCGCGAAGCTGCCGCCGCCAAGAATTTCTCTGACTGCCGACATCACGAACATCGCCGCGGCGAAGCCGAGGCCGGTCAGGAGACTGTTGACGACGCTCTTGACGAAGCTGCGCTCCACAGCGTCCTCCGCACTGCCGTAGACCATGAGGTCAACGGCCACGACCGCGAGGTACACGCCGAGCATCTGGTACACGTTCGGAAGCAGCGCGTTCATAAGCATCTGCACCGCGGAGACAACTGCGGTTATGATGAGGATATTTGCGCTCAGACGGGCGCTCTTGGGAATCGCATTGCGCAGGGCGTATATGAGCATATTCGACAGCAGCATCACTATCAGCACCGCCGCGCCCATGCCGAGAGCGGAGATGACGCTGGTGCTCGCGGCCATCGCGGGGCAGGCGCCGAGGAACAGAACCAGCACGGGATTTTTCGCTATGGCTGCACGGACATCGTTTTTCATCCTATCTCCCCTCCATTCTCATTGACTGCGGCGAAGGCCGCGAAGGCGTCCTCAGTCGCAACGCGTACTGCGTCGGAGCTGACGGTTGCGCCGGAGATGAGCGCTTCGTCGCCGGTGAAGCTGTCGCCGGTCAGACCGGCGAAGCCAGCCTTGTAGCTGCTCTCATCAAGCTGGTAGCTGGTGAAGTACTCCTTGAAGAGTATCAGCTCGTCGGCGGTCATGGTGACTATCGCGCCGTTATCGTCGATGACGTAGTAGATGACCATGGGCTCGTTGGAGTAGCCGTAGCTTCTGGAGACGAACACATAGCCAACGCCCTCGGCCTTATAGGCGCAGGTGACGGAGTTATATACACCCTCAAGGCTTATCGGGGTAACGTCGGAAGCGTCGGGCACAAGGAGCTTGACCTTGTTCAGATCGCCGTCGGAGTGGGAGACGATGTTCGCCTCGGCGTAGGCCTTGGCCTCGGCGGCCATCGCGTCGTCACTGACTTCATTGCCGTCGACGTCCACTATCTTCACACTGCCGAAGGCGTTGCAGACGGCCATATAGGAGCTCTCACCGCTCTTCATAATGAGCGCGAAGCCGGAGTCGTTCAGCGCCTTGAGACTCTTTACAATGTAGCTGTACTGCCCGTCGGCGATCTCCTGCTCCTCATACTGCGGAGTGCCGGTCGGGCTGACGATGCCGGGGTACACCTCGGCGAGCATTTCGACGAGGATCTGTTCGTCACCCTTGACGCCAGCGCCGATAAGCCCGTTGTCGATAAGGGCGGCGAAGCTGTCCGCGACAGCGTTCTTAAACGCGGAGGAGGAGTAGGTCACGCCCGCGACGAGGGACACGTTTGCAAGCGTGGAGTCCTGACCGAGGTAGGTCTGAGGATAGGTCTCCTTGCCCATGTCCTTGGTTTCGGGGTAGGCGGTCAGTTCAACGCCGGAGATCTTGCCCTCGGCGTCTATCGCAAGGGTGAATTCAATGGGCTGCTTGGTGTAGCCCTCGGAGGTGGACAGGCGCAGGACGTAGCCCATGCCGCCGGTCTCGCCGTAGATGCTCTGCACGCTCGCGGGGATGTTTGCCAGCGCGGAGCTGCCGGGATCGGCCGCGTCGTAGAGCTGGTCAAAGCCTGCGGCGTCGGGCATGACGGCGTAGAGCGGGGCAAAGGCCGCCGCGCTGCCGTTTTCGGCGATGAGCGGAGCGGTGATGAAATTCAGCCCGGTCAGCAGCAGGACTGCGACGAGGACTATGGCGACAAGCGCCAGCACCGATTTGGAGAATTCTTTTTTATTTTCCATTTTTAGAACCTCCCAGCGGTTTATTCGCGGTCAGTTTTTCAATGAACGGAGTGAGTATGTTCATAATGAGTATCGAGAAGGACACGCCCTCAGGATAGGAGCAGAAGAAGCGGATGATGAAGGTGATGACGCCGCAGCCGAGCGCGAACACGACCTTACCCTTGGAGGTGATGGGTGTGGTGACGTAGTCGGTTGCCATGAATATCGCGCCGATGAAGAGGCCGCCGGCCATCATCTCATACGCTGCCATGGTGATATCGCCGGTGAATATCAGGTACAGCACGAACACGCTGCCGACGAAAGCGGCCGGAACGTACCACTTGATGACCTTGCGGCACACGAGGTAGACATAGCCGAGCAGCAGAGCCGCGACGCAGGTCTCGCCAATGGCGCCGCCGCGCAGGCCGATGAACATCTCCCAGAGAGTCGGTAGGTCGGAGCCGCCGTTTCCGAGGACTTCAAGCGGAGTCGCGGAGGAGACAAGCTCCACGCCCGCGGGCTGTGCGCCGCCCGCGACGGCGGAGAACGCGATGAGCATGAATACACGCGCCGTGATGGCGGGGTTTGCAAAGTTGTGACCCAGTCCGCCGAACAGGCACTTGACTATCACGACCGCGAACGCCGCGCCGATGACGCACTGCCACACGGGGACGTTGGTGCTAAGATTCAGCGCCAGCAGGAGGCCGGTGACTACCGCGCTCAGGTCGCCGACGGTCTGCTTGCGGCCGGTGACGAGGTTGAACAGAAACTCGGAGACGACCGCGCCGATAACGCAGGCGGCCAGCACCGGCAGCGCCTTCATGCCAAAGATGACGACGGAGGCAACGGTCGCGGGCAGCAGCGCGATTATCACGTCGAGCATGATGCGGCGGCTGGAGTCCTTAGTATGGATATGGGGTGCGGGTGAGAGAATCAGATTTTCCATTGTGCTTCCCCCTTACTTCTTCTCGGCGCGGTCGGCCTTGACCTTGCGGACAAAGCGCTTCGCGTCGCGGTTATTCTGCACGAGAGGGCGATGCGCGGGACACACGTAGGAGCAGCAGCCGCACTCCATGCACATCTGAACCTTGCCCTTGTCGAGCAGTTCAAAGCGCTCGTTCTCGTCCTCAACCTCAAGCGCGGCGGCGTAGGCCGTCGGGTTCAGACCGAGCGGGCAGTTCTCGACGCAGCGGCCGCAGTGGATGCAGGGCGTCGGCTCAAGGCTCTGGGAGTCCTTGCGGTTCAGGACGATGATCGCGTTTGTAGCTTTGAGAACGGGCTGCTCCAGCGAGTACGCGGGCTTGCCCATCATCGGGCCGCCGTACAGAACCTTGCCCGGCTCCTCCTTGAGGCCGCCGCAGTTCTCGATAAGATAGCTTATCGGCGTGCCGACGGGAACGATGAGGTTCTTCGGCTCCTTTATAGCAGAGCCGTCCACAGTGACGCACCGGTCAACCAGCGGCATACCGGTTTCCATGTAATACGCCATCTTCGCAAGCGTGGTGACATTTATAATAATGTAGCCCAGCGACGCGAGACGCTGTCCCTCGCCGACGACGAGACCGGCGGCGTTATACAGCAGCACCTGCTTTGCGCCCTGCGGGTACACGCTCTTGAGGGGCTTGACCGTGACTGCCGGGTCGTCGGCAAACGCCTTGGTCAGCTTCTCGATAGCGTCGGGCTTGTTCTTCTCAATGCCGATGATGAACTCCTCGGACTCAAGATAGCGCTTGAGCAGCGCGACGCCCTTGACGATGAGGTCTGTATGCTCAAGCATGGTGCGATGGTCGCTGGTGATGAACGGCTCGCACTCCGCGCCGTTTACAAGCACGGTCTTGATGTGGCCGCGGCGGGCAGCGTCCAGCTTCGCCCACAGCGGGAAGGCCGCGCCGCCGAGACCGACGATGCCGCTGCCGCGCAGGGCGGTGAGGAATTCGTCCAGATTCTCGGCCTTGGGCGGAGCCATGGCGGGATCCTTCTCCATTTTGCCGTCGCTCTCTATGCGTATCGCGGCGACGCTGCGCCCCGGCTCGCTCTCATACTGCTCGATGGCCTTGACGGTGCCGGAAACGGTCGCGTGTACGGGAACGGAGTTCCTCCCCTCCTCGCGCGCGATGAGCTGGCCGAGATAAACATGCTCGCCAGCCGCGACGACAGGCTCTGCCGCCTGACCGGAATGCATGTTCATCGGCAGCAGCACCTCTTTCGGCGGTGCGACGCGGACGGATTCCATGCCGGCGGTCGCCTTATAATGGGGCAGCTTCAGGGATGAAATGTTCTTTTTGAGGTTCATTTGACACCTACCTCCTTTTATTTAACAATACGGGCTTCAAGCCCCGGCGTGTACCGGATGTCCCCGTCCGGGAATATCCACAGCACGTCCACGCCGAGCTTTTCGGCGAGGGCGAGGCCGTCTTCATAGCTCATGCAGAACAGCGCCGTGCTCAGCGCGTCGGCAAGGCCGCTGTCCTTCGTGACGACGGTCAGGGACTCGAAGTAATTTGCAGGGTACAAAGTGTCCTTATCTATTATGTGGTGGTACTTCTCTCCGTCCACCATGTAGTAGCGCTCATAGGTGCCGGAGGTGACGCAGGCCGTATCCGAAAGATCGAGGCTGACGGCGAAGCTGCCGTCGGGATCCTGCGGATCGCGTATGCCGGTGTTCCAGCCGCTGCCGTCGAGCTTTGTGCCGATGATGCGGATGTTTCCGCCGATGTTGAGCACGTAGCTCGACGCGCCGACGGATTCGAGATATTCCGCCGCGCGCTCCGTCGCGTAGCCCTTGCCAAGCGCGCCGACGTCGAGCGAAGCTTCGGGGTCTGTGAGCCGGAGAGTGCAGTTTTCCGCGTCGATCTCAAGCAGGCCGAAGCCGGTGTGCTCCGCGGCGGCCTCAAGCTCCTCCAATGCCGGAACCTTGGCGGACGCGGGGTCATCGCTCGCCGCCTCGCGGCAGTCGTGCCAGAGGGAGAGGACGGCGCCCATGGTCACGTCCATCTCGCCGTTCGTCGCCTCGCACAGCTTCTTGGCGTAGAGCATGAAGTCGATGAGCTTCCTGTCGACCTTGACCGCTTCGCCGCCCGCGAGACGGTTGACGGTGCAGAGATTATTGACGCCGGAATACTCATGGTATATGTCGAAAAGCCGGTGATATTCGCCCAAAATACCAGAAACTTCGGCAGAACGGTCGTTAAACTGTTCTGCCGAATCTCCTGCATAGCTATATACGAAGGAGACGGTATCAAAATAGCTGAAGTAGCTCTTGCCCTGCGGCTCGGCCTTCGCGGCCTTGCCGGAGCAGGCGCACAGGCTCAGCGTAAGTGCCACTACGCAGATGAGCGCGAAGCCCCGCTTCATTAATTTCAATACCTTCATCTCCTATGGCACGCCGGTTTTTATCAGCGCGCGTAATCGGCTGCCTGAGCCAGAACTGCCATCATGCCGGTGATCTGCATGGTGCAGGAGGCGTACAGAGTCTCGTCCGCGGGGACGGAGTAGCCGTGGTCGTTCTGAGTGGTCTCTATTGCTCTGACCTCATCGGCGGTCTTGCCGACGGTGTAGTTTGCAAATGCCTGAGCCTGAGCATCCCACTCGGCGATAGCGTTGCCGTAGGCGACCATGCCGTAGTCGGGGCCAAGTTCGCGCTTGGTGCCCTTGAAGGAGCTGTCAACGATCTTGCCTTCCTTGTCGGCATTGATGACGGGCTGGATAGCATCGGTGATGGCGGCGAGGATCTTGCCGTCCGCGCCGACGACGGTTGCGCCGAACTCGGTGTACATCTTGACGGCTGCGGGATCGGTGTCGGTTGCGGGGGTGGACTCAGCGGAATTGGTGATGGCGGCAAGGCCGAGCTTCAGCTCGCCGGAGGCCTTGAAGGCCTGACCCTTCTCATCGTTGCAGGCCTTTACGACCGCGCCGATGAAGTCCTCGATGCTGATGGAGCAGCCGGCGTACAGAGTCTCGTCAACTGCGACGTTGTAGCCTTCCTCGTTGACCTTGGTTTCGATGTTGGCTATTTCATCGGCGGTCTTGCCGACGCAGTAGGTCTCGAAGTTCTCGGCCTGCTGGTACCACTCAAGAGTGGCGTTGGAGAACTTGACCATGTTGTAGTCCTCGCGCAGTTCGCGCTTGGTAAGGAAGGTCTTCGCAGTGTCAACGGCGCCGCCGGTGACATCCATCTTGTTCTGCGCGCAGTCGAGGCGGCAGAGAACTATTTTGCCGTTTGCGTCGGTAACAACGGTAGCGACGGTCGCGTCGACCTGCGCGTTGTTATCGGAAGAGGAATCGGTGCTGACAACGACGCCCATGCCGAGCTTGTATTCAGCCTCGGAGGAACCGCCGCAGGCGGCCATGCTGAGCATCATGCATACAAGGATGATTGCAGTAACGAATTTTTTCATATTGTTCTCCTCAAATCTCCCCGCTGTACTTGAGCGGGCATTTTGTGTTTCCGAAGGGCGTTTTCCCTCCGTGCAATTCAACATTTTAACAGGATAAGGCCAAAATGTCAACAGATTAACAATATCTAACTGCCTTAAAACTACACAAATTTCGGGCAATATATCAGAATTATTGACCGTTTTTATCGTCATTATTACCAACGCTGGAAACGGGCAAATAAAAAAATCCGGCGGTGCGGAACCGCCGGATTTTTCCTCACATTAAACTCACAGATCGGGGACTTATTTCTGCAGATCCTCGCCGCGGATGTACTTGCCCAGCGGCTTCCACAGGATCCAGCCAATAACCGCGCAGAGCAGCATGTCGAGAACCATGTAGCTGCCGTTGTAGAGCGCGGAGTAGAACCACGGAGTGGTCATGGTCATGCCGAAGAAGGTCTCAGGCATGTACGCGCCCCATACGAACACGCCGGTGAGGTAGTGCACAAGGAAGCGCGCGAAGCCGCCGACGAGAATGCCGTAGTAGAAGCCGTAGTGGTTCTTGTGGAAAAGTCCTGCAAGACCAAGCACGGAGAAGGCGAGAATGTAGTCACCGACCATGGACTGCCAGCCCCAAGCATACGCGCCGTCAAGCAGAAGCTGAAGGACACTGTATACTATGCTTGCCAGCATACCGGGGCCGAAGCCCCAGCGGGCGCAGTACAGGAATATCGGCAGCATACCGACGGTGATGGAACCGCCCTGCGGCAACTCAAAGAACTTGAGATAGCCCAGCACCTGCGCCAGAGCGACCATGATGGCACCCTCGCAGAGCGCGCGGAGCTTGAGATGAGATTTGGTTTTCATGTTTCTTTCCTCCTAAATTGCGTTTTTGTAATTCGGGGAAGCAGAATATGAAAAACCGCAGGCTCTTAAAATCAAGAACCTGCGGAAAATTGCGATACTCTGTTTCCTACGCCGGCATTATCCGGATCAGGTTCCAGGGTCCGGAGCCTCCATTGGCTCCATCTCAGCCGGAAATATCCAGCCCCCCTTGTTAAATTACAACGCGAGTATATAGCTGCCGCCGAAATTTGTCAAGAAAAAAGTTTACTTCAGCAGCTCGGCCTTGTCGATGATGAACTGACGCAGCCATTCTCCGGCCTCGTCGTTTTTCAGCGCGAAGTCGATTATCGCTTCGAGGTAGCCCTTGAGGTTGCCGGTGTCGTAGCGTCTGCCCTCAAAATCGACGGCGCACATCGGCTCGTGGAGGCACAGCTCCTTCATGCCGTCGGTGAGCTGTATCTCGTTGTTGCGGCCGGGGGCGGTGTGCTCCAGAATGTCGAATATCGCGGGGGTAAGCACGTAGCGGCCGAGGATGGCGAAGTTCGAGAACTTCTCCTCAAGCGTCGGCTTCTCGTTCATGTCGCCGATCTTGTACACGCGCTCGGAAAGCTGCTCGATGAGCTTGACGGAGGAATACTTCGTGATAAGCTCGTCCGGTACCTCGCGCACCGCGACAGCGCTGCAGTCGTTGGCCTCGGCGGCCTCGACAAGCTGCTTGAGAACGGGCTTCTCGCTGAGCATGATATCGTCGCCGAGGAGCACCGCGAACGGCTCGTTGCCGACGAAGCTCTTCGCGCGCCATACGGCGTGGCCAAGGCCCTTCGTCTCCTTCTGGCGCAGGAAGAATACGTCTGCCATGTCCGCGACTGCGCGGACGGTTGCGGCCTCGTCACTCTTGCCGTCCTGAATCAGGCGCTCTTCAAGGTCGGGCGCGTAGTCAAAATAGTCCTCGATGGGGTTCTTGCCGCGGTTGGTGATAATGAGTATCTCCTCAACGCCCGCGGCTACCGCCTCCTCGACTATGTACTGAATGACCGGCTTATCCACCAGCGGAAGCATTTCCTTCGGGATGCTCTTGGTGTTAGGGAGCAGGCGCGTACCAAGACCGGCGGCGGGGATTATCGCTTTTCTGACCTTCATATACGTCTCCTTTCGTTTCTTGCCTTTGGTTTAGTCGTTTAGTTTTATTGTAAATTCTCTGAAGAATTTCAGCCCGGGGAGGTAGTACATCATCGGCAGGCCGATGATAAACAGCACCGCAGCCTCGCCGAGTCCGACCTGCGCGGCGTTGAGCGCAAAGGCGGCGGGGTGGGAGAATATGCCGAGGCCGATATAGGCGCTCGTTATCACCGCGCCGACGACGACGGCGTTGAACAGCACCGGCATCAGGCAGGCCAGTATCTTCCTGCCCAGATCGTGCCCATGGCGGCCTATTTCGGCGGTCAGAAGTGCGGCGGCCAGAGTTGCGAGCGAGCCGAAAACTATGTCGAATATGTTGCCCGTAAGCAGATTTGCGATGATGCAGCCGCCGAACAGCCCCCACGCGGTGCAGGGCATGAAAAACGGCAGTATGCACAGCGCCTCGGATACGCGGAACTGCACCGCGGCATAGCTTATCGGGGAGAGTATCATTGTGAGCACGGCGTAGCATGCGCCGACGACCGCGGCTGTTGCGAGTTTAAGTGTTGCTGTTTTCTTCATTAGAATCCTCCGAGTTTTTTGCCATGCGCGCCGCCGTCTCTTCACGGCGGTGCAGAGAAAATTCGCAGCCGCAGTAGAGCTGCCTGTAAAGTCCGTATTTTTCGCTCAGCTCTATCGAGCGGTTCTCGCCGTCGCGCTTCTTGAAGTCCGACGGCAGCCAGCTCACGCCGACGGCGCGGCCTATCTCTTCGCCGATGCCGTTTATGAGCACTGCATCCTTGTGGCGCGACAGCGTCAGCGTCGTGCAGAAATAGTCGTATTGATAGTGCTTGGCGAGGCGTGCCGTCTCCAGCAGGCGAAGCCGGAAGCACTCGGCGCAGCGCTTGCCGCCCTCCGGCTCGTTCTCAAGCCCCTTTATGCGCGCGTAATAGTCGGCGCTCTTCCACGGCTCGGCCAGCACGCTGACCTTGTCTGCCAAGCCCATGCTCTCGATGAGCTGCACCTGAGTCTTGAACCGGCGGTCAAATTCCTCCTTCGGATAGATATTGGGGTTATACCACAACAGCGTCACGTCGAAATACTGTGTGAGATATTCCAGCACAGAGCTGGAGCAGGGGCCGCAGCAGCTGTGCAGCAGCACCCGCGGCATTCTTTTGCCGCGCTTCTGGATTATACGGTCCAGTTCCTTCTGATAATTTCTGTTCATAGTGTAATTGTAACACCTCTCGCCAAGATTGGCAACATGTCATTGACTTTATAGTAATATATAATGTATATTTAAGATATAAAATTAAGATATAAAAACTCCCGGAGGGAAAGCCATGGATAACCGTACCAGCAAACAGAATTATTACCTTGATATAGCCGACTCCGTTCTGGAGCGTTCCACTTGCCTGCGCCGGAAATACGGCGCGATAATCGTCCGCAACGACGAGATAATCTCCACCGGCTACAACGGCGCGCCGCGCGGCCGCCGCAATTGCAGCGACCTTGGCCGCTGCACGCGCGAGACTCTGCGCATCCCGTCGGGCGAGCGCTATGAGCTGTGCCGCAGTGTCCACGCCGAGGCGAACGCGATAATCTCCGCCTCCCGGCGCGACATGATCGGCGCGAGCATATACCTCGTCGGCCGCGATGCGCGCACCGGCGAGCTGCTGCACGACGCGATGTCCTGCTCCATGTGCAAGCGCCAGATAATCAATGCCGGTATAGACCGCGTCATAATCCGCACCGGCGAGACCGAGTACATAACCATCCCTGTCAGCGACTGGGTGGAGAACGACGACTCGATATTCGAACTGTAAAACTCAGCCAATCGTCAGCATCGCGCCCGCGGCGGCGAAGCAGTCGGCCAGAATTCCGGCAAGCTCCGCTTCGCTCTCACGCCTGCCGCGCTTGAGCCATGTGGCGAGGATGCCGGTCATAACATAGCCGATGTTCGCGGCGAAGTAGTCCAGCCGCGCTTCGTCCATGCCCGGCAGCTCCTTCGAGCGAAGCAGCAGCTTTTTCAGACTCTCGGCCAGAATGTCCGCCCGCCCGGTGCGGACGAGTGCTTCGAGCACCGCGGCGTTATTGAACCAGTAGTGGAACACGCGGATATACACCGGCGCGCCGCTCCCGGCCGCAATCTCGTCAAAGCCGCGGTCGCACAGCAGCGCGAGCACGTCCTCAAGGCTGTCAAAGTTCCGGTAGAAGGTCGAACGGCTTACCGTCGAGCGGCGCTGCACGTCGCTTATCGTTATCTCGCCGAGGGGCTTGGTCTCCAGTAGCTCCAGCACCGCAGTGCATATAAGCTCGACCGAGCTTTCCGCGCGCTTATCATGCTTGATGTGGTACATTTTTTCTCCTTTTGTTTCATTCGTTGCGGGACTATTGTATCACAAATGCTTTTGGTGTACAATGCAGACAACTAATTTTATAAATAACAAAGGAGCGGTAAACATGAGCGAAAACGTGATCTTCTGTTTCTCCGGCACAGGCAACTGTCTCGACATCGCAAAGAACATTGCAAAGCGCATGGGCGACACCGATATTATAATGATGCGCAAGGCTCCCGCCGTGACTGACGTGAGCGCCGCAAAGCGCGTCGGCTTCGTCTTCCCGTGCTACGCGGGCGGTCTGCCCGGCGATGTGGAGAAGTACGCCAAGACCATCAAGGTAAACCCCAAGGCATACACCTTCGGCGTTTGCAGCTACGCGGGCTATATCGGCTGCGGCCTGTATAAGCTCAACAGCATCATCCCACTGACCTACTGGGCGGGCGTCTCCCACCAGTGCTCCTGCATCTGGCTCTTCCCGCACACCCTTATGATGCCGCCGATCTCCCCGGAGAAGGCGCAGAAGCGTTCCGAGGAAAAGGCGATGCAGATCGCAATCGACGCGCTGTCCTTCAAGCGCAGAAAGCAGCCGCCGAAGATGAGCGTCAACGCCGTCGAGAGTGCCGCGTGGCCGCTGCTGTCCAAGCTAAAGGGCCGCAAGCTCAAGGCGAGCGACGCATGTATCGGCTGCGGCCAGTGCGCGAAGCTGTGTCCCAAGGGCAACATCACCATCGTCAACGGCAAAGCCAAGTTCGGCAAGGACTGCATCCAGTGCCTCAGCTGTCTCCAGTACTGTCCCAAGCAGGCGATATCCATGGGCGGCGCGACCGAGACGCGCGAGCGCTACCATAACCCCAACGTCACGCCCGACGAGCTGACCCGCAGTGTCATCCATTTCGACTGAGCGGCGCGAAAAGCTCCGTTTCCGGCATTAAAAATCGAATTTTTGGTTGACAGAACCTGATGTTTTAGTATATAATAGCCACTCGGCGGCGGTTGTCGCCAAGTGGCTATTTTTATATGTCAACTACTTCGGGACCCGGCCCGATGTTGAGTATTACACCTGAAAGGAGTGCATATCATGCTTCGTACTTATCAGCCGAAGAAGCGCCAGCGCAAGAAGGAGCACGGCTTCCGCAAGAGAATGAAGACCGCGAACGGCCGCAAGGTTCTCGCTCGCCGCAGAGCAAAGGGCAGAGCAAAGCTCAGCTACTGATCACACTCGTGAAACAGGTCAAAGCATAATATTTTTAGGGCGGAGCGATCCGCCCTTTAGGTGTTTATGCATGTTTGACGAAGTATAGCATGGGAGAAGTGTCTCTTTGAACATCAGATGCACGCTGAAGAAAAACAGCGATTTCAGACGCTTATATTCCAAGGGCAAAAGCACAGTGACCCCATTCATGGTGGTCTACTGCCGGCGAAACGGCCTTGACCATAACCGAGTGGGCTACACGGTGTCCACAAAGCTGGGTCATGCCGTCGTACGCAACCGGGTGCGCCGCCGCCTGAGGGAAATATACCGGCTGAATTCGTCTCAGCTCAAAACCGGATGGGATATCGTCATCGTCGCGCGCAGCCGCTGTGTCGGCGCGGAGTATTCGCGCATGAACGCGGCGTTCATGGCCGCATGCGAAAAGATGTCCCTCAGACGGGAGGCGAAGCCGTGAAGAAATTCATGCTCGCCGCCATCCGCTTTTATCAGCGCAGGATATCTCCCGCGCGTCCGCCCTGCTGCCGCTTCATCCCGACCTGTTCGCAATACGCGCTTGAGGCGATCGAAAAATACGGCCCGCTCAAGGGAGGCTGGCTGGCCTTGAAGCGCATCGCGCGCTGTCATCCGTTCCATTCGGACGACTATGACATCTATGACCCCGTGCCCTGACGGGATCGACCCCTATCTACACACATTTAAGGAGTTACTATGTGGGCGATAATCACTAAACCGTTTGCATGGCTGATGGTCAAGCTCTATGAGCTTACTGGCAACTACGGCGTCGCCGTCATCCTCTTCGCACTGGTCGTCAACCTTATCCTTTCCCCGTTCATGGCCAAGAGCAAGAAGAGCATGATGCGCCAGACCCGTATCCAGCCCCAGCTTCAGGAGCTTCAGCGCCGCCATGAAGGCAACCCCCAGAAGCTCAATCAGGAGATGCAGAAGCTCTACCGCGAAGAGGGTATCCACCCCATGTCCGGCTGCCTCTGGTCTCTTATTCCGTTCCCCATCCTCATCGCGCTGTACGCCGTCATCCGCCAGCCCATCACCCGTATGATGTTCGCCGCGGAGAGCGTTGTCACCACGCTTCAGGATTATTTTGTCAGCGCAGGACTTTACACTATCCCCGCCAAGGCTGACGCCTATGCGGAGATAAAGCTCGCAAACCTCGCCCATCAGCATTGGGATGAGATCCAGACGGCTCTTGCCGGCAAGATCGACGGACTGATGAATATCGACTTCAGCTTCCTCGGTCTCAACCTTGGCGACCAGCCGCAGTGGAACTTCTTCTTCAACACCGACTGGAGCGATTCCGCCGTCTGGCTGCCCGCTCTGGGACTGTTCCTCATCCCGATCATTTCCGCGTTCCTCTCTTGGACGTCCATGAAGATCAGCAACGCCATTAACCCCGCCCCCGCCGCAGGCGCCGCCGGGGATCAGGCCGCTGCTACCATGAAGAGCATGAACCTTGTCATGCCCCTCATGTCCATCTGGATCTGCTTCGTCATGCCCGCCGCAATGGGTATCTACTGGATCGCAAACAGCGTGTTCGGCATCATCCGTGACTTCACGTTGACCAAGATTTACAAGAAGAAGCTTGCCGAGGAGGACAAGATCCGTCAGGCCGCTCGCAGCGCCCGTGAAAAGGAGCTGGAGGCAAAGCGTCTGGAGACCGAGCGTCTTCGCGCCGAAGGCAAGACCGAGAAGAACGTCAACACCAGCAAGAAGAGAATTCAGGCCAGCGAGAAGCAGAAGAGCGACGAGCGCAAGGCCGCGCTTGATAAGGCGGAGCGCGCCGCGCGCCGTGAGCGCCTTGGCATAAAGGAGACGGAGAAGCCCGCCTCTCAGGTCGGCAACCGCCGCTATGCCCGCGGCCGCGCCTACGTTGAGGATCGCTTCGAGCATCCCGAAACTGCCGAAGAGGCGACGATCGCCGCCGCGGCAGAGTCCAAAGGCGCAGCCTCCATAGACGAGACCGTCGCCGAGGAAGTGCTCGTCAGCGAAGACACCGCACTTCAGGCCGAGCAGAACACCGATGCGGAAGCAGAAGCCGCCGTGGAGGAGACTCCCGCAGAAGAGCCCGCAGAGGACAAAGAAGAATAACAGGAGAATTATGATATGATCAAAACTTTGGAAAAGACCGGCCGTACCGAGGACGATGCGATAAACGCCGCTCTCGCGGAGCTGGGTCTTGACCGCGACGACGTATCCGTGGAGATCCTCGAACGTGCCAAGTCCGGATTTTTGGGCATTGGCGCATCTCCTGCGGTCGTCCGCGTGAGTTACGAGGCGGAGGATGAACCGGCGCCTGTCGAAGAGACCGTGGTCGTTGAGGCGGTCGAGGTCGAGGTCAGCGCTCCGGCGGCGGACGAGCCTGCCTACTATGCCGCGGTTCGCCAGTTCCTGACCGGCCTGCTCGATCGCATGGGCGTCAAGGCGAACATCGCCATTTCCGCGCGTGATAACGGCGGGATCAACGTTGAGCTTTCCGGCAGCGGCATGGGTGCGATAATCGGCCGCCGCGGCGAGACGCTTGACGCGATACAGCACCTCACAAACTACGTTGTCAATCGCGGCAGCGAGAAGCATCTGCACATCAGCGTCGACGCTGAGAATTATCGCAGCAAGCGCGAGGAATCCCTCACCAAGCTTGCCGAGAAGATGGCGGAGAAGGTCATCAAGTATAAGCGCAGCATGGCGCTTGAACCGATGAATTCCTATGAGCGCCATGTCATTCACACCGCGCTTCAGAATTACGAGGGCGTTACCACCAGCTCCACCGGCGTGGAGCCGAACCGCCGCGTTGTCGTGTCCTATGTCAAGCCCGAAGGCGGAAACAAGCCGCAGAGTCGTGAATGGGCCTGACGTCCGTATAAAAACACTGGAGGAATAACAATGTTTGAAAAGGTTAAATCCGTTCTGGCACAGCAGTTTGAGCTTGATCCCGAATCCATAACCATGGACACCAACCTTATTGACGATCTGGGCGCGGACTCGCTGGACGTTGTTGAGCTTATCATGTCCCTTGAGGACGAGTTCGGCATCGCCATCTCCGATAATGATGCAGCTCAGCTCTATACGGTCGGCAGAATCGTGGACTATCTCGAAAAGCTTCAGTAATTCCGATCAAATGCAAAAAAATTCTCCGGTCATGTGACCGGAGATTTTTTATGCATTTATGTGCCGATTATTCATCGTCTATTTCCGCAAGCTCGCGCGCGATCGCGCCGACCTTGGCGGACAGATCCTCCTCTGAGGGGCCGGAGCCGTCGCTGTCCATCAGCCCGCAGAGAAAGTTCTGCCAGTCGTCGTCCAGCGCCTCGATGCTCTCCAGCTGGCGTTCGCGCATCCCGGAGTATAGCTTCTCGGCCTGCCGCACGCAGTATTCCTGCCGCTCCGCGGCCTCGGAGAGAAGGTGTTCCTTCTTCTCCTGCGCGGCGGCGATTATCTGCTTGGCCTTCAGGCGGCTGTCGCTGAGGAGCTTTTCGCTCTGGACGCAGGCATCGGAAATGATCTGCTGGGACACGGTTTTCGCGGAGAGTATCGCGTCGCCGATCTCTTCCTTGCGGCTGCTGAGAGATTCCAGCTGCTCGCGCAGATTCCGATTTTCTTCTTCCAGATGCAGCGCCTGCGCGCGGATATCCTCCAGCACAGCGTTGACCTTGTTGGCGTTATAATATTTTTTCTTGACGACGTCGATATTGATGGCGTCAAAGTAATTCTGATCGAGAGCCATTTTTATATCCTCGCATTTGGGGTTTTATAGAAGAATTATAACAGAATCGCGCGGAGTATTCAACATAATATAAATTTATATTTTAAGATAGCCCTTCAGCACCTTCAGCGTGTTGTAAACGCCGTCGAGATGACTGCGCTCATAGCCGTGGCTTGCGTAGACGCCCGCGCCGATAAGCCCGTGGCGGATGTCACAGCCGGAGCCGAGCGTGGCTTCCACGTCGGAGCCGTAGTGCGGGTACACGTCGACCGCGTAGTCCGCGCCCTCGGACTTCGCGGCGTCGATGAGCTTGCCGACAACCTCGTAGCTGTACGGGCCGCCGGAGTCCTTCGCGCAGATGGACACCTGTCTCTCGGTGCACTGAAGCCCGTCGCCGATGCAGCCCATGTCGACGCTTATCGCCTCGGTCACGCCCGCGGGAACGGAGCCTGCGCCGCCGTGGCCGACCTCTTCGTATACGGTGATATGCGCGTAGACGCGGCGCTCAGGCTTCGCGCCGGTGTCCTTCATGTATTTTGCAAGGCCGAGCAGGATGCCGACGGAGAGCTTATCGTCCAGAAAACGGCTCTTTATGTATCCGGATGCGGTTATCCTTGTGCGCGGGTCGAAGCACACAAAGTCGCCGACCTCGACGCCGAGCGCGCGGGTGTCCTCGGCGGACTTGACGTCCTCGTCCAGCACAAGCTCGGTCGTGTCGAAGCTGCGCTTGGTGTCGGCGAAGTCGCCGTTGACATGGATGGAGGCGTTGCAGAGCTGGAGCGTACCTTCAATGACCGCGCCGCCGCGGGTGTACAGCCGCGCGTTCTCGGTCTCGCAGTTCGCGGCGCACAGCCCGCCGAGATTCGTCAGGCGGAGGCGGCCGCTGCTCTTTATCTCGGCCACCATTCCGCCGAGCGTGTCGGTGTGCGCTTCAAGCAGCAGCGCGTCGGCAGCGTTCTCGCCGCCGAGGTCGATGAGCACGCCGCCCTTTTCGGTGATCTTCGCGGGATAGCCGAGGGCTTCAAACTGAGCCTTCACCCAGTCCGCGGCCTTCACGGTGAAGCCAGTGGGGCTGTCGATGCCAAGCAGTTCTACGGTTTTTGAGGCCGCGTAATCGGAATAAGTTTTGTCCATAGGTCGTGATCGTCTTTCTTTATTAAAATTTTAGTATTAGTTGACACTTGAAAAACTCGGAATTTCTGATTATTATAATTTATAGCTCAGAAAAAATCAAGGAGGAGAAAGCTATGGCCGCACATACCGATCCAAAGCTTCAGAGACAGGTTATCTATTCAATATATGTCCGCAGCCATACGCCGGAGGGAACCTTCCTTGCGGTGATTCCCGATCTTGACCGCATCAAGGCACTGGGGACGGATATTATCTGGTTCATGCCCATTCACCCCATCGGGGTCGAGGGGAAGAAAGGCAGTCTCGGCTGCCCCTACGCGAACCGGGATTACCGCGAGGTGAACCCCGCCTACGGCACGATGGAGGATTTCCGCGTCCTCGTGGATGAGATACACGCGCGCGGCATGAAATGCATGATAGACGTGGTCTATAACCACACCTCGCCGGATTCCACGCTGTTCCGGGAGCATCCGGAGTGGTTCTACCACGGCGCGGACGGACGTCCGGGCAACAAGATAGGCGACTGGGCGGACGTTATTGATCTCGACTACGGCAAACGCGGTCTGTGGGATTATCAGATAGAGTCGCTTGTGATGTGGGCTGGGATAGTCGACGGCTTCCGCTGTGATGTGGCGTCGTTCGTGCCGCTGAAGTTCTGGCTGGAGGCGCGTGCCGCGGTCGAAAAGGTCAACCCGGACTGCATATGGCTCGCGGAGACCGTGCACCGTGGCTTCGGCTGCTTTGCGCGCAGGCAGGGGATATATTCCGCGCTGGACTATGACGAGTTTGAAGCCTTCGACATCGAATATGAATACGACGTGCGCGAGGCTTTTGACAAATATCTGCGCGGGGAGGCAGCACTGAGCTGCTATCTTGACATGCTGAATTTCCAAGAGGCCACATATCCCGCAAATTATAATAAACTACGCTTCCTTGAAAACCACGACCAGCCGCGCATACGCTCGTCCGTGGAGCGGGAGTGCGATCTCGTGAATTACACGGCGTTCCTGTATTTCCTCAAGGGTACGACTCTGATATACGCCGGGCAGGAGTTTGAGAACAGCCATCTGCCGAGCCTGTTTGAGCGGGAGCCGATCGACCGCGATACGGGGCGCGATATCAGCGCGCTGCTGGCGCGGCTGCATGGGATAAAGCGCCGCTTCGGCTGTGCGGACTACTTCGTCGCTTCGGCGGACGATGCACACAATATCGCTGTGCTCGAACGCGGCGGGGACGGTAAGTGCTTCTTCGGCGTGTTCAGTCTGCGCTCCGAGTGCGCGGAGCTAAAGATCGGAGCGCCGGACGGCGGATACGAGAACCTTATCGACGGCGAGCGCGTCACAGTCAAGGATGGCCGCATAAAATCCGATGGCCGGCCGATCATATTTGAAGCGTAAATAGGTAATATACAAATGAACCACCCGGCGGGTTTATCCCGCCGGGTGGTTCAGTCTGTCAAAGAACATGTGCAGCAGGGCGCGGATAAGAGAGCAGCGGGGG
>URPD01000001.1 GCA_900549645.1 uncultured Eubacteriales bacterium | reverse complement strand
AGCTGAAAAACCGCGTCAGCAGCTATTTCCACGGCGAGCACCTGCCGAAGGTCGCGGCCATGGTCGAAAAGGTTGCGGACTTCAATGTCATCGTCGCAGGCTCCGAGTTTGAGGCGCTGGTTCTGGAAAATTCGCTGATAAAGCGCCATAAGCCGCATTACAACATTCTGCTCAAGGACGACAAGGGCTATCCGTTCATACGTCTCGACCTGAAAAGCGAGTACCCCTCGATGACCCTCGCCAACAAGCCCGGCAGGGATGGTGCGCGGTATTTTGGCCCCTACGGCAGCCGCGGGCAGACGAAGGAGATAATCAGCACCATAAGCAAAGCCCTGCTTCTGCCGGATTGCGGGCGGAAATTCCCGCGCGATATCGGCAAGGAGCGCCCCTGCCTGAATTACCACATGGGCTGCTGTGCGGGCTGGTGCCTGCGTGACAGCAATGCCGAGGACTACCGCAGGAGCATTATGCAGGCGGTCCTGATACTTGAGGGCAAGAGCGGCGAGCTTGTGGAGGATCTGCGGCGGCAGATGGAGCAGGCCGCGGATGAACTGCGCTTTGAGCGCGCCGCGGAACTGCGCGACAGGCTCAAGGCGGTCGAACTGCTGGAGCATAAGCAGCGCGTCATCTCAACGGCCTTTGCGGATACGGACGCCGTCGGCTTCTGCCGCGGCGCGAAGAGCTGCTTCGTTGTGCTGCATTTCGTAGGCGGCGACCTTGTGGGCAAGGATGTCGAGATGTTCGACGAGCCGCTGGAGGACGACAGCGAAGCCGTCTCGGAGCTTGTGCGCGAGTACTTCACGGCGCATCGCGGCGGCTGGCCGAAGTCGATTCTGCTCCCGTGCGAGATCGACGACCATGACGGCATGGAGGAGCTGCTGAGCGAGTGCGCCGGCAGACGAATATATATCGAGACACCGAAGCGCGGCGAGCGTATGCGCCTCATTGAGAGTGCGGCGCTGAACGCGCGTGAGGAGATACAGCGCCGCACGACCGCGGCGCAGCGCCGCTCCAAAACGCTGGAGTGGCTTCAGAGAACGCTGGAGCTGCCGGAATTTCCGAGCAGGATAGAAGCATTCGACGTTTCAAACCTCGGCGATACCGGCATTGTTGCGGCGATGACCGTGCATGTTGACGGCAAGCCGCTGAAGCGAGATTACCGGAAATTCCGCATTAAGGACATGCCCATCCGGGATGACTATGCCAGCATGTATCAGGCGGTGTACCGCCGCTTCAAGCACTATGTCGACGGCGACGCGAAGTTTTCTCCGCTGCCGGATCTGCTGCTGATAGACGGCGGCCAGACCCATGCGGCGACGGCGCTCAGAGCCGTGACGGAGCTTCGTCTGAGCGTCCCTATATTCGGCATGGTGAAGGACGACCGGCACCGCACCCGCGCGCTCATAACTCCCGACGGACGCGAGATAGGCATCAGCGGCAATCAGGCCGTGTTCTCGCTCATCGGAAACATACAGGAGGAGACGCACCGCTTTGCGATAGAGTATCAGCGCTCGCTGAGACAGGAGAGCTACGGCTCCAGCCTTGATAAGATAAGCGGCGTGGGCGATAAGCGGCGGAACGACCTGATGAAATATTTCAAGTCCGTCAAGGCGATAAAGGCGGCGAGCGTCGAACAGCTCCGCCTCGTCGTGCCGAAGAATACGGCGCAGGCGGTGTATGATTACTACCATAACAGGAGTGACGATACATGCGAGTGATAACCGGCTCCGCGAGGGGCAGAAGACTGAAAACTCCGGAAAATTATGACATCCGGCCGACGACCGACAATGTGAAGGAGTCGGTGTTCAACATAATCCAGTTCGATATCGAGGGACGGCGCGTGCTCGACCTCTTTGCCGGAACCGGCCAGCTCGGCATCGAATGCCTGAGCCGCGGGGCGGAGAGCGCGGTGTTCGTCGATAAGGACAGGGCGGCGGTGCAGATCGTGCGCGATAACCTGAAAACCTGCGGCCTGAAGGCTACGGTCTTGCAGGAGGACGCGCTGAGCTTTCTGCGCCATTGCGGCAAATTCGACGTGATATTTGTCGATCCGCCGTACGATTCCGGCCTGTACGAATCTGTGCTGGAAACTATCAATTCGGTTGACATATTGTCGAATGGTGGTATAATAATCTGTGAAGCACGCCGCGAACGGCAGCTTCCGGATATGACCGCGCCGTACGTCAAACGCAAGGAGTACAGCTACGGTAAGGTCAAGGTCTGCATTTACACCAAGGAGAACGCCTGATGAGCATAGCTATTTGTCCCGGCAGCTTTGATCCGATAACGCTAGGGCATCTGAATATCATCCGCCGCAGTGCGAAAATATTCGACAAGGTCATTGTATGCATAATGTTTAACTCGACCAAGACCTCTCCGATGTTCTCCGTGGAGGAGCGCGTCGAGATGGTGCGCAAGGCGACCAGCAGGTACCCGAACGTCTCGGTCGATTCATCCTCCGGGCTTCTCGCGGAGTATGCGAAGAATTACGAGGGCGCCGTGATAGTGAAAGGTCTGCGCGCCGCGTCCGACTTTGAATATGAGTTCCAGATGAACCTCATCAATAAAAAGATAAATCCCCAGCTTGAAACAATGTTCCTTACGTCCGATGTGAAATATACCTTCCTCAGCTCCTCCGTCGTACGTGAAATGGCTAGATACGGCGCGGATCTGACCGGGTTTGTCCCGGACGAAATAAAAGAAGAGATCGAGGAAAAAGCCAAACAGTGGAGGACAAAATAATGGATAACAACGACATCATTGAGCTGCTGGATATCCTTTACGGCATGGTCACCGAGGCGTGGGGCGTTCCGCTTGGAAATGACAAATGCATAATCGAGCGCGATAAGGCGGTCGAGATAATCAACGAGATCAAAGCAAACCTGCCCACGGCGCTTGCCGAGGCGAAGCGGCTTGTTTCCGCGCGCGACGAGTTTATCGGCAACGCGAAGAAGGAGGCCGAGGCGCTTCGCAAGAACGCCGAGGAGAAGGCTCGCGCCATGATAGAGGAGCAGGAGATAGTGCGCGTTGCAAAGGCGCGCAGTGCGGAGATGATCGCCTCCGCCGAGGCGAAGTCCAAAGAACTGCGCCGCGTCGCAAGCTCCTATGTTGACGATATCATGCGTCAGGCGGAGGAGAGCATGACTGCCGCGCTCGGCAATATACAGAACACTCACAGAGCCTTCAGCGGCGCAATGCCAACGCAGAAGGCCGAACCCGCGCAGAGAAAGCGCGCCGAAGAGGAATAAGAAATACATAATAGCGGGCGGCACACTGCCGCCCGGCTTTTTAAACGGCAAAAAAGAGGACTGCGAAAGCAGCCCTCTTTCATATGTTCTTGTAAGCCAATCAGCCGACGATATCTCTGGTGTCGCGGGCGATGACAAGCTCCTCGTTGGTGGGGATAACGAAAACCTTGACCTTGGAGTCGGGAGTGGAGATCATTATATCCTCGCCGCGCTTGGAGTTCGCCTCAGCGTCAATCTTAACACCGAGGTAGCCGAAGTACTCGGCTATCGCCGCGCGGGTATCCTTGCTGTTCTCGCCGATGCCTGCGGTGAAGATGATGGCGTCAACACCGTTCATCGCGGCAACGTAGGAACCTGCAACCTTGGCGACCCAGTAATGGAACATATCCAGCGCCAGCGCCGCGCGCTCGTTACCGTTCTCAGCCGCGCTGTCGAGGTCGCGGAAGTCGGAGGACACGCCGGACACGCCGAACACGCCGGACTTCTTGTTGAGAATGTTCAGCATATCGTCGATGCTGTAACCGTACTTGTTCATCAAAAACTGCATGACGCCCGGATCGAGGTCGCCGCAGCGGGTGCCCATGGGGAGGCCGACCAGCGGGGTGAAGCCCATGGAGGTGTCAACGCACTTGCCGCCGTCGATGGCGCAGATGGAGGAACCGTTGCCCATGTGGCAGGAGATGAGCTTCAGTTCTTCGATGGGCTTGCCCATCAGCTCCGCGCAGCGTGCGGAAACGTAGCGGTGAGAGGTACCGTGGAAGCCGTAGCGGCGGATGCCGTCGTTCTTGTAATACTCATAGGGAACGGCGTACATGTATGCCTTACCGGGCATGGTCTGATGGAACGCGGTGTCGAACACTGCGACCATGGGAACGTCGCCCATAACGGCCTTGCAGGCGTTGATACCGGTGATGTTGGCGGGATTGTGCAGGGGAGCGAAGGGGATGCACTCTTCGAGCGCGGCCATGACTGCGTCATCAATGCGGACGGAGCTTGCAAACTTCTCGCCGCCGTGAACCACGCGGTGACCGACAGCGTCGATCTCCTTCATGGAGGAAACAACGCCGTACTCCGGGCTGGTCAGCTTGTCAATGACAGCCGCGATAGCCTCGGAATGAGTGGGCATGGGGACGTCCTCATTGAAGACGGGCTTGCCGCCTGCCAGCGGGCTGTGCTTGAGGTGACCGTCAATGCCGATGCGCTCGCACAGACCCTTTGCCATGACCTGCTCGTTGGCCATATCAATGAGCTGGTACTTAAGAGAGGAGCTGCCTGCGTTAATAACAAGAATTTTCATGTATCGTATCCTTTCTCTTGTAAATAAGCTTATTTTCAATTAAAATAAATACAAGCTATATTGTAATACAAAATACAGAAAACGCAAGTCTTTTTTGCTTCAAGTGCGGACAAACGGCTGATGGCGTCCGCAGAGCATAAAATCGACCGGGAGGACATCGCCATGGCTATAATAGGAATCGTCGCGGAATATAACCCGTTTCATACGGGGCATGAGTATCACATTGCAAGGAGCAGGGAGCTTCTGGGCGCGGACAGCACGGTAATATGCGTTATGAGCGGCGATTTTGTGCAGCGCGGCGAGCCGGCGCTATATTCAAAATTTGCCCGCGCCGAGGCCGCCTGCCGCTGCGGAGCCGACCTTGTCATCGAACTGCCCCTGCCATGGGCGCTGTCGTCGGCGGAGGGCTTCGCGCGCGGCTCTGTGGGGCTGCTTGGCGCGCTGGGCGCGACGCATCTGAGCTTCGGCAGCGAGTGCGGCGAGGTGGAGCGGCTTGAAAGAATCGCCGAATGTCTCATCGACCCGGCGGTCAACGCCGAGATAAGCCGCGAGCTTAACGAGAACGCGAACATTTCCTACGCTTCGGCGCGGCAGGCGGTGCTCGCGCGGCGATTGGGGGATGAAGCGAAGCTCATCGAGCAGCCGAATAACATCCTCGCCGTCGAGTACCTCAAGGCGATATATGAGCAGCGGCTGGACATTACGCCCATGACCGTGCAGCGCATAGGCAGCGGGCACGACATGGCGGGCGACGTCGGGCCGAAGTCGGCATCGGAACTGCGCCGCATGATTCTATCGGGCGGAAAAGTCGATAATTATATCCCGAAAAATGCATTAGCTGTATATTCCCGCGAGGAAAGCCTCGGCCGGCAGGCCATGAGCCGTGATTTTCACGAGACGGCGATACTCTCCCGACTGCGCATGTTTGGTGAAAATTACTACAAATCGCTCCCGGATTCCGGCGGCGGGCTTGGCAGCAGACTCTACAAGGCCGCGCATGAGGAAGCGACGCTCGACGGCGTCCTCGCGGCGGTCAAAACGAAGCGATATACCCTGTCAAGAATACGCAGAATGTGCCTCTGCGCGGCGCTTGGCGTCAAAAAAGACGATGCGGACGGCATTCCGCCGTACGCGAGAGTGCTGGCTGCAAACTCGCGCGGCTGTGAATATCTGCGCGTTCTGAGCAAAAATCCAGCGATACCAGTCATAACAAAGCCTGCCGCGGCGAGGACACTGTCCGCGGAGCGCGAGCAGGTGTTTGAGCTTGGTGCAGCCGCAAACGAGCTGTATGTGCTTGCCTACCGCGCCGGGCAGGAGCGCAGAGGTGGGCAGGATTGGCGCACCAGCCCCAAAATTGTACAAAATGACTAAAGGAATTAAATGGCGTTTTTATTCATTTGGAATTTCTCCCTATTGCAATTTAGCGTGGTACAGTGCATAATTACAATATCGTCGCTGAAAAACAAGTGTACGCTATTGGCGGACAAAAGCTGGCGAAGTATTATGAGGAGGAAAGAAAAATGAAGAAAGTTATTGCAATGCTTCTGGCCATAGTTATGTTGTTTGCGCTGTGCGCATGCGGCTCTACTAATGGCGATTCCAAGAACGAAGCATCCAGCGGCAATAAGGTCGTGAAGATCGGCGTGTTTGAGCCTACCAGCGGCCAGAATGCCGCAGGCGGCAAGAAAGAAATTCTTGGCATTGAATATGCGCATTCCCTGTATCCCACCATCGAGATAAACGGCGAGACCTACGATATAGAGCTTGTCTATGCTGACAACGGCTCCACTGCTGAGAAGGCGCCCTCCGCCGCCCAGCTGCTGATAAGCAACGGCGTCTCCGTCGTCATCGGTACTTACGGCTCCGGCTGTGCCATCGCCGCGGGAGACCTCTTCGCTTCCGCAAAGCTCCCCGCAATCGGCACCTCCTGCACTAACCCGCAGGTCACCGTCGGCAACGACTACTACTTCCGCATAGCCTACATTGACCCCTTCCAGGGCGCTGTCATGGCAAGCTACGCACTCAAGAACGGCTGCAATAACTGCGTCGTTATAGTTGAGGCCGGCGACGACTACTCCGCAGGCTTCGGCAACTACTTCTCCGAGGCAATGATAGCGGGCGGCGCAAAGTGCAGCACCGTCACCTTCCAGAGCGGCGAGACCGACTTCTCCACCATCATGGCAAACATCAAGGCTGAGGGCTATGACGGCATCTTTGCTCCCGTATCCATCGAGACCGCTCCTCTGATCATCAATCAGGCTCGTGAGAACGGCGTTGACTGCCAGATCATGGCGGGCGACACTTGGGACGACATCTCCATCGCCGAGCGCGCAGGCGAGAATGCAAACGGCGTGTTCTTCTCCGCATTCTTCGATGCGAGCGACACCAGCAACGAAGCGGGCGTTGAGTTCGTGAAGGGCTTCCGTGAGTACGTCGCGGCAGACTCCACCAGAATCGAGAACAACGGCGGCACCTCCGAGGCAATCTCTTCCGTTACCCCCTGCGGCTACGACGCATACATGGCAGCCTACAACGCACTGCTCAAGGCACAGAGCCTTGACGGCGAGGCGATCCGCGATGCGCTGGCCGGTCTTGAGGTCGAGGGACTTGTCACCGGCGACCTGAAGTTCGATGAGAACGGCGACGCTATCAAGAACTACGTTGCCATCAAGACCTTCAAGGACGGCGAGATAGTCTTCTCCGATGCCTACGTCGGCTGATACGGCATAAATAATATTTAAAGTTGATTTTGTTCAGCGTTTTCCCCGGCAATAAAGCCGGGGAAATGCTGTTATTTAAGAGAGAGTAAGAGGAGGCCGTAATATGCATACTGCCACATATTACATTGATCTGCTGCTGTCCGGCATAACGGTCGGCAGCCTGTATGCGCTGATTGCCATTGGCTATACCATGGTCTACGGTATACTGCGTCTTATAAACTTTGCCCATGGCGATATTTTTATGATGTCCGGATTCTTTATGATATATGTCAGCGCGACTTTGCCCATGGCGGTATCCATACCCGTCGTACTGCTGATGACGGTGCTGCTCGGCGTCCTCATCGAGCGCGCGGCATATAAGCCACTGCGCAGCGCTCCGCGTATGTCCGTTATGATCTCCGCCATCGGTGTCAGCTACCTGCTTCAGAACCTCGCGACCTACATCACCGGCGGCCTTGCGAGACCGTATCCTGAGATATCCTTCCTGAAAAAGAGCTTCGCGATAGGCTCACTGAATATCAAGATAATAACCCTGCTCACCCCGGTGCTGACGATACTGCTTGTCATAGCGCTTGTCATATTCATCAAGCACACCAAGACCGGCATGGCCATGCGCGCCGTCTCCAAGGATTTTGACACCGCGCGCCTCATGGGCATCAAGGTCAACAGCGTCATTACCGTTACATTTATAATAGGCTCGTTCCTCGCGGGCGTCGGCTCCATCCTGTACTTCACAAATTACGGTCAGGTCAGCCCGACCATCGGCGCAATGCCCGGTCTAAAGGCTTTCGTCGCGGCGGTGTTCGGCGGCATTGGCTCCATCCCCGGCGCGGTGCTTGGCGCGTACATAATCGGCGTCTGCGAGTCGCTCATCAAGGCCAACGACTCCATCGCAATATTCAGCAACGCCTTTACATTTGCGCTGCTTATCGTGGTGCTGCTCTTTAAGCCCAACGGAATGTTCGGCGAAAAGCTGACGGAGAAGGTGTGATATTATGCTGAAAAACGATAAAAAGAAAAGAGATATAATACTCTCGCTGATACTTGCGGCGGTAGTTCTGGCGCTGCTTATCTATGTTGATAAGGAAATGCACTATTCGATGCTCGCCTCTATAATCCAGAAGGCGGCCATATATTCGCTGCTTGCCGTCTCACTGAACCTCCTCAACGGCTTCACGGGACTGTTCTCGCTCGGTCAGGCCGGGTTTATGATGGTCGGCGCGTACACTTATGCCATTTTGACCATACCCCTCGACCAGCATGCGAGCGTCTACCAGTATTTCAATGGCGGCATCGTCAACGTCTGCCTGCCCGCATGGGTGGGACTCATCGCGGCGGGACTCGTCGCCGCGGGCTTTGCGTGGCTCGTCGGCAAGCCCTGCCTCAAGCTCAAGAGCGACTACCTCGCAATTGCGACGCTGGGCTTCGCGGAGATCCTGCGCGCTATAATCCAGTGGGACGTTCTCGGCCCCGTAACGAACGCCTCCAACATCCTTAAAAAGTTCCCGAAGTTTGACAGCGTACTGACTCCGGTGCTGCTTGCGGCATTCTGCATCGTGCTCATCGTCCTGCTTATCAATTCCTCCTACGGCCGCGCGTTCAAGGCCATCCGCGAGGACGAGATAGCGGCCGAGGCCATGGGCATAAACCTCGCAAAGACCAAGATGCAGGCGTTCCTGACCAGCGCGTTTTTCGCCGGTATCGGCGGCGCGATGCTCGCAATGTTTCAGGCGAGCGTCTACGCCAAGGCGTTCACCTCTGCCATGACCTATGAGATACTGCTGATCGTCGTCATCGGCGGCATCGGCTCCGTGACCGGCTCCGTTATCGGCAGCTTCCTGTACATAGCCTGCTCCGAGTGGTGGCTGAGATTTCTGGACGACTCGCAGACCTACCTCGGCGTGAACATCCCGTTCATGCGCGGCGGCTTCAGAATGGTCGTGTTCTCTGTCGTCATCATGCTGGTCGTGCTGTTCTACCGTCAGGGCATCATGGGAACGCGCGAGTTTTCATGGCAGGCGATAATAGATTTCTTCAAGAAGCCCTTTGCAAAGCGCGAACGAAAGGCGGCGAAAGACAATGGCTGAAAACGTATTGCATATTGAAAACGTCACCATGCAGTTCGGCGGCGTTGTCGCCGTCAATAACCTGAATCTCGACGTAAACAAGGGCGAGATCGTCGCGCTTATCGGCCCGAACGGCGCGGGCAAGACCACGGCCTTCAACTGCGTCACCGGCGTATATGAGCCGACGAACGGCAAGGTCGAGTTCATGGGCGAGGTCATCGCCGAGAATCACCCGCAGGGCAAAATGAAAAAGCTCTACGCGGGCGAGAATATGGGCATGTACACGGACGTCGTGTCCTATACGCCCGACGTAATAACCTCCAAGGGCATTGCGAGAACCTTCCAGAATATCAGGCTGTTCTCGAAACTCTCCGTGTTTGAAAACGTCCTCATCGCAAAGCACATGCGCGCAAAGCAGAACTTCTTCTCGGCGGCGCTGCATCTCAACGGCGCTGAGGAGAAGCGTATGCGCGAAGAGGCCATGGCGCTTCTCGCAGAGCAGGGGCTGGATAAATACAAGGACGACGTCGCGGGCAGCCTGCCCTATGGCATCCAGCGCCGCCTTGAGATCGCCCGCGCCCTCGCAACTGAGCCGAAGCTGCTGCTGCTCGACGAGCCGGCAGCCGGCATGAACCCGCAGGAGACTCTGGAGCTTGCGCAGTTCATAAGCGAGATACGCGCCCGCCACGAGCTGTCCATCTTCCTTGTCGAGCACCATATGGATCTGGTTATGAACATCAGCGACAGAATCTATGTGCTTGACTTCGGAAAGCTGATAGCGTCGGGCGTTCCGGCGGAGATACAGAACGACGAAAAGGTCATTGATGCATATCTGGGGGTGAGCGAGGATGAGTGAAACGATACTCAGCGTAAAAGACCTGAAGGTCAATTACGGCGGCATTGAAGCGGTCAAGGGCATCAGCTTTGACGTGCCCAAGGGCTCGGTCGTCACGCTTATCGGCGCGAACGGCGCAGGCAAATCCACGACGCTCAAGTCGATAGCTGGGCTTGTGAAGCCCGCCTCCGGCAACATTTCATTCAAGGGCGAGAGCATCACCGGCAAGGATCCGTCGCTGATAGTCTCCAAGGGCATAGTGCTCGTGCCGGAAGGTCGCCGCGTGTTTGACAACATGACGGTGCTGGAGAATATCAAGATCGGCGCTTACCTGAGGCATGACGATCTGAGCGAGGACATGGCGTGGGTGTTCGATTTGTTCCCGCGGCTCAAGGAGCGCGAATGGCAGCTGGCCGGTACGCTCTCCGGCGGCGAGCAGCAGATGCTTGCAGTCGCCCGCGGACTTATGGCGCGGCCTGAGATAATTATGATGGATGAACCGTCGCTCGGCCTTGCGCCGCTGGTCGTCAAAGGAATATTTGACATCATACGCGAGATAAACAAGCGCGGCGTGACCGTGCTTCTGATAGAGCAGAACGCGAACATGGCGCTGAAGATTGCGGACTATGCCTATGTCCTTGAGACGGGCAGAATCGGCCTCAGCGGCACCGGCGCGCAGCTTCTGGCGGACGAAAACGTCAAGCGCGCATACCTCGGCAAGTAAATATCGCAAAGCCGTCCGAAAGCTTTCGGGCGGCTTTTTAAAAAAGTTTTAACAATAAGCGGCAGATATATGCTATGATATGCGTGAGGTGATGGCTATGACGGTAAAGCAGCGTTTGACCAGATCAAACGTATATATGTTTCTCGTGCCGCTGCTAATTGCCGCGATGCTGCTCATTCTCGGCGCGGGCATCGCGCTGTATTTTCTTGAGACAAAATATCTGCCCCGGCTGGGGCAGAGTCTCTATGAAATGCATATGACGCTTGAACAGTACGAGACGACGTTTTCAAGCCTTGAAATATTTATCTGGACATATCTTGGCGCGGTCGGCAAGGCCTTGCTGCTGACGATATGCTTCACGAACTTCTTCCTGACGCATTCGCTGTTCCGCCATATCTCCGCCCCGCTTGACGAGCTCGTGGCCGGAGTGGAGCGTATACAGGGCAGGAACCTTGACGAGCCGATCGTCTATGACGGGAAAGACGAATTCAAGGCCGCGTGCGACGCCGTCGACCTCATGGCCGCGAAGCTAAAGGCCGCGCTTGACGACGAGCAGCGCCGCCAGCAGAGCCGCAAGGAGCTTATCGCTGGCATGTCGCATGACCTGAAAAGCCCTCTGACCTCCATCCACGCATACAGCGAGGCGATCCGCGACGGCGTGGCGCAGAAGCCGGAGATGCGACAGCGCTATATCGAGACGATATGGCGCAAGGAGCAGGAGATTGAGACGATGGTAAACCGCCTCTTCGAGTTTTCAAAACTCGATCTCAGCGAGCTGCCGCTGAAAATGGAGGCTGTGGACGTCGGCGCAGAGATGCGCTCGATTGCGGAGGACTATTCCGACAAGGCGTATGTGAACGTCTCGGCGGATGAATGTACCGCCGAGGCCGACCGCGAGCAGCTGCGGCGCATTGCAAAGAACATAATCGACAACAGCATAAAATACAGCGGCAGGGACAGAGTCTGCGTGGATATCCGCGCGGAAAAATGCGATGGCAGGGTCAGGCTCAGCTTCAGCGACGACGGCAAGGGCGTCCCGGATGAGCAGCTGCCGAAGCTTTTTGACATGTTCTATCGCGCAGACCCCGCGCGCGAACACAGCGGAGACGGCAGCGGGCTGGGGCTTGCGGTCGTGAAAAAGGCCGTGGAGCAGATGGGGGCTCAGTAGAGTCGCGTAGAAGCGTCAGCGGCGGATTGTGTATTATCGTTATGTTGAAGGATGCGTCGAAAGAATGAGCAGGATACTTATCATTGAGGATGACAAGGAAATTTCGGAGATCGAGCGCGATTACCTTGAGCTGGACGGCTTTTCCATATGCAAGCGGCTCCGCGAGAAGCTGGATATCCCTATTCTGGTGGTTACGGCGCGCGCGCAGGACGTGGACAAGATACGCGGCCTCGGCTTCGGCGCGGACGATTATATAGAAAAGCCGTTCTCGCCCGGCGTGCTTGTCGCGCGTGTAAAGGCGAATCTTGCGCAGTACAAGCGCCTGAAGCCGGAGGAAAAGCCCAAAGCCGTCCTAACCGTCGGCGACCTGACCTTTGACACTGAAGCGCACTCCGCGTCCGTGCGCAGCAAGCCGCTCACACTGACAAACAAGGAATATGAGCTGCTGCTGTTCCTCGCCAAGCACCCGAATCAGGTGTTCGGCCGCGAGGATCTTTATGAGCTGATATGTGGGCTTGAGTCGGTGGGTGATAACATCACCGTCGCCGTGCATATCAACAGACTGCGCGAAAAGGTCGAGCTTGACCCGTCGCACCCGCAGATGATACAGACCGTCTGGGGCGTTGGTTATCGTTTAAACGCTGTTTAACATTGCGTTATATTAAATTAAATCTGCTCTCCTATACTGGGCTTGTACCGGTGAGGGGGGCAGATTTGTTTTATAAGGGGCATGAAAATATGAAAAACCATGTTATGACTATGAACTACGCGAAGAGCTTCAAACGCATGATAATCCTGTTCGTCATTCTTGCCGTCGTCACCGCAGTTGCGATACCGCTGAGCTTTTCCCAGCAGATAAGTGATGCGGCGATGGAGAACACGGCAGCCAGAGCCGACGGCGAGCATCACCACGAGGACGACGCATGGAAGAGCCAGATAACCCCGCTGTCCGCTGTGAACTACGCGATCATCGGCGGCCTGAGCGTCCTGTGGGGCGTGCTGGTACTGAGCTACTGGCTTACGGTAGTTGCGTGACTTTACAAGAGCGCAGTGAACGAGGGCATGGACAAGTCGCTCTGGCCGATACTCGGAATATTCTTCAACTTCTTCGCGGTCATGGCCTTCTGCATCGTCCGCGATCAGCCCAAGAAAAAAGCTGCCGTTTAAAAGCTGTTTAAATCCGCTTTACATCGAATTAAACCTACTAAGACATAATAAAGACGTCCTCAAGGGAGCGGACAAAGAAACTTCTAAAAGGAGATTGATTATAATGAGAAATAACATTCATAACTATATCGCAAAGACCGCTATCGACTACGCAAACATCCAGCCCGAAGAGATCATGGACATTTGTCTCAGACAGGAAGGAAACCTCGTCGAGGTCGATTTCAACACCGAGTGGATGAATTACATCTGCTACGTCGACCTGAGCGGCGAAGCGCTTGGCTTCCTTTCCGAGCCTGTGCCCATCCACGATACCGACACGATGGTGCAGTTCATTAAAGACCGCCGCTGTGCGTAACTGATTCGCTATTCTTCTCCCCTGAATAAAGCCCGTCAGCAGGCTTAAAAACCTGCTGGCGGGCTTACTTTTTTATAGCATTGTAGATATCGCCTTGGTCACGCTGCCGAGGAGCTTGACGTACCATTTGATGTCCTTCAGACTCTCCAGCGTCACCTCGCGGCACTGGCTTCTGGTGGAGACAAAATCCTCCTCGATGTCCTTTATGCACGGCGTGCCGCACATATAGGCGGCGCACTCGAAGTGGTGGTACAGACTGCGGTAATCGAGATTTATCGAGCCGACCACGGCCTTGCAGTCGTCACTGACAAATACCTTCGCGTGGACAAAGCCGGGAGTGTATTCGTAGATTTTGACTCCGGCCTCCAGCAGCGCGGCGTAGTGCGTCTTGGCCAGCGCGTATGGGACGGGCTTGTCCGGAATGCCGGGGAGGATAAGCTCAACGTCAACTCCGCGGTGTGCCGCGAAGCGAAGCGCCGTTTCAAGCTCGCCGTCGAGAATGAGGTACGGCGTCATAATATGCACATAGCGCTCCGCGCGGTTGAGAATGTCCGAATACACCATCTCGCCGACGCGGTAGCTGTCCAGCGGGCTGTCCCCGTAGGGGATGACCCAGCCGGGGGAAGGGGACTGCGGTTCGGAATCCGGTACTGCGAGATATTTCTGATACTCGGCCTCGTCCGGCCCCATATTCCACATCTGAAGGAACAGCAGCGTGAAGCTGTCGACCGCGCGGCCGCGAAGCATTATGGCCGTGTCCTTCCAGTGCCCATAAGGGGAACCGATGTTTATGTACCTGTCCGAAAGATTTATGCCGCCCGTGAAAGCGACCTTGCCGTCGATGACGAGAATCTTTCTGTGATCGCGGAAGTTATAATGAGTTGAGACAAACGGGGTAAGCGGCGCGAATGGGCGACACTTGATGCCGTATTCCGCCAGCAGATGCGGGTAGTTCGCGGGAAGGGTTGCGAATTCGTTTGTCCCGTCGTACATCACGCGCACGTCGACCCCCTCCGCCGCCTTGCGGCAGAGTATCTCAAGCACGCGCCCCCACATGTAGCCTTCCTCAATAATGAAGTATTCGAGGAAGATAAAGTCCTTTGCCTCCTCCAGCCGCAGAAGAAGCTCTTTGAACTTCTCCTCGCCGCAGGGGAAATATTTGACCTCGCAGTTATCATAAACAGGGAAGCCGCCGCTTTGATTGAGATAGGTGTCGAGCGCGGCGGCCTCAGGGTGCGCCTCTTTCAGCGTCTCCAGCGCGGACGGCTCCTGCGGCAGCAGGTGCTTTGTCTCGCCGATGATGCCGCGCAGCCGGTCTCTCAGCAGCCGGTGCCCAACGTCCATGCGGACGTACATATACATGAGCGTGCCGAACAGCGGAGCCGACATTATCAGGATAAGCCATGTTATCTTTGAGGACGCATCGGCCCGGCTGTTTATCAGTATCAGAACCATGACGGCGACGAACAGCCACTGCACAACGAGCAGATGCGGCAGTATCTTGTAAAACCACAGCATCACCGCGAAGATGAGCGCGACCTGCAGGATAAGCAGCAGCGAGATAAGCCCCACACGGCTGAACACTATGCGGAAAAATCCGCGCTTGCCGCCGTTAAGCAACCGCATTCCGCAACTTTCGCTTTGCTTGTTCATGCCCGCGGCCTCTGCATACTCGCGCGGCGAATGATCTCTTCCGGCATACCCTTTCGCAGCTCGTACATCCTGCGCGCCTCGGCGGCGATGTCAAAGCGCATGTCGCTGTTCAGCCAGTCGATTATCATGCCGAAGCACTGGCACTTGTAGTAGCGGACGATGATGGCCTTGTCCTCCTGACTGATAGGCAGATCGCCGCGGTTATCGTGAATATAGGAGAGGATGACCTGCTCGCATATGCGCATCAGATACATCTCGACAAGCGCGCGGTCGGCCGAGCGGTAGAGATGGTACACGATGCGCTTGTTTTTTATGACCATCTGCACGGCCTCGTCGAGAGCGTCCTCAAGCGAAGCATAGTCAGGGCGCTGCTTCAGCAGAGCCTCGGCGCGCTCGGTGAATATATCCTTGATGAGCGTCGGTATGTCCTGAAAATGATAGTAAAAGGTGTTGCGGTTGACTCCGCACTCCTCGACGATATCCTTTACGGTTATCTGATTGAGGGGGCGGGCGTCAAGCAGCTTGAGAAAAGCCTCTTCTATCGCCTTGCGGGTAAAGGACGCCATGTCGTTTCCTCCCAAAAAGTTTTTCTTTATAGATATTAAAATATCATTTTTCCGGGCGGATTGCAAGCCCCGCATTTGTCCGCAAGGGCGGAGCGGGATGATTTTCAGACAGATTATAAATTATGCCTGACTTTAGCGCACTAAAAAAACCATGCCCATAGCGGGCGAAAACGGGACATGATAATATATCTCCATAAAATGCGGAGGCCATGTGTACCCTTCCGCAGAATCGAGGTATCCTATGCGTTCTGTTAAGCCGATGAAGGCTGCAAAAATATCGTATATTATAATTTCCGCGCTGCTCTGCGTGTTCGGCGTTGTGATGATGGCCGTGCCGGAGCTGAGCGTGACCGTTGTGGGAACGATACTCGGCATTACGATGATCGTGTTCGGCATCGTGAAGCTCGCCGCGTACTTCTCCAAGGATCTGTTCCGCCTTGCGTTCCAGTACGATCTGGCCTTCGGCATCCTGCTTATAGCCCTCGGCGTTCTCGTGCTGCTCCAGCCAGACGGCGCGATGAGCTTCTTCTGCATCGTGCTTGGCATCAGTGTGCTCACGGACGGCCTGTTCAAGATCCAGATATCCATCGACGCGAAGCGCTTCGGCATCACCAAGTGGTGGATCGTGATGGTCATGGCCATCCTCACCGTCGCCATGGGCATTGTTCTTGTTCTGCGCCCCGGCGAGAGCGCCGCGGTCATCATGCTGCTTGCGGGCATCGGCCTTTTCGTTGAGGGACTGCTGAACATATGCGTCTCCCTCTGCACGGTCAAGATAGTCAAGAACCAGTACCCGGACGTCATCGAAGGCGATTACGAGGTAGAAGAATAATAGAAAATAAATAATACCGAGAGACAGAGAGAGGTATTTGATGGATAACTTCATAGTGCTTTATAATCCGCTCGCGGGCAACGGTACGGCTCAGGACAAAATGCGGGAGCTTGAATCGCTCATGCAGGGGGATAGCCTTTATTTCAGCAATATGCTGGATATAAGGGATTACGGAGCCTTCTTCAACGACATGCCGGACGGCGCTTCGATTATCATCTGCGGCGGAGACGGCACGCTGAACCGCTTCCTGAACGACACCGAGGATATCCGCCCCGACTGCGATATCTACTATTACCCCAGCGGCAGCGGCAACGACTGTGCCCGCGATATCGGCGCGGAGCGCAATAAGCCTCCGGTGCTCATCAACCGCTACATAGAGCGCCTGCCGGAGATATGCGTCAACGGCACGGTGCACCGCTTCATAAACGGCATCGGCTACGGCATCGACGGCTACTGCTGTGAAAAGGGCGACGAACTGCGCGGCAAGGGCGACGGTGAGGTGAACTATACCGCGATAGCGATAAAAGGACTCCTGTTCCACTATAAGCCGACGGGCGCGACAATAACGGTCGACGGCGTTGAGCACCGCTTCGAGAAGGTCTGGCTTGCGCCGACGATGATAGGCCGCTACTATGGCGGCGGCATGATGCCCACTCCGGAGCAGGACAGGCTGAACGCCGACGGCGAGGTATCCGTGATGGTGTACTACGGCTGCGGAAAGCTGAAGAGTCTTGTGGTGTTTCCGTCAATATTCAAGGGCGAGCATGTAAAGCACGGAGAGATGGTTGCGGTTCTCAGCGGGAGAAACATAAAGGTTCGCTTTGACGAGCCGAGACCCCTCCAGATAGACGGAGAAACGGTGTCCGGCGTGCGGGAATACAGCGTGACAGCCTGCGAGGAAAAGGTTTTGCAGCCGGCGTAATATTATGGTATAATAAGTGGGCAGTATTATTGCATACTGCCTATTTAAATTTAAGGAGAAAGCATTGAACGGCATCAAGAGCATCGAGGGAAATGTTATTTCCAGAATATACAGCAATAATGAAATAAAGGAGCGCCTACAAACCTACGCCGCGCCGTACCGCGAGCTGATGAGCTATTACCGCTGTGCGATGATGGAGGTGTCCACAAAGTTCAATGTCCTCGACGAGGAGCTGTCGCTTCAGTATGACCGCAACCCGATAGAGGCGATAAAAACGCGGCTCAAATCGCCGGACAGCATCATGGACAAGCTCAGCCGCCGCGGCCTGCCGTTCTCGGCGGAGAGCATTGAGCATAATTTGAACGATATCGCTGGCGTCCGCGTGATATGCGCGTACATCTCGGATATATACATGCTGCGCGATGCGCTGCTGCGGCAGGATGATATAGTGCTTCTGCAGGAGAAGGACTATATCAAAAACCCGAAGCCGAACGGCTACCGCAGCCTTCATCTCATAGTGGAGACACCGATATTCCTGCATGACCAGAAGAAGCAGATGCGCGTCGAGGTGCAGTTCCGCACGATGGCGATGGACTGGTGGGCGAGTGTGGAGCATAAGCTGCGCTATAAGAAGCCCGCCGCGCCGGAAGAGGTCAACAGCGAATTGAAGGAGTGCGCGGAAATCAGTGCCGACCTTGACAAGCGGCTTGAAAAGCTGCGCCAGCGGACGGAAACATGACGGGGGAATGCCTTGAATAAAAAGCGTTTTAAATCAATACTCTCGGCGCTGCTGACATTGCTCATACTGGCCGGGATCATGGCGCTTGTGCTGCGCGGCAACGTGGAAGCCATTATGAACAGCATCGCGTCGATAAGCGCCGCGTCGCTCATTGCACTGCTTGCGCTCGGCGTAGGATACCAGCTCCTTGACTCCGCCATGTGCATGACGCTTGTGCGCAGCCGGGTACCGGGACTGAGCTACCGTCAGGCTTTTGAACTCACATTTCTGGGCGTGTTCGGCCTCGTCACCAGCGGCGGCGCGGCGACGATACCGATGCAGAGCGGGTATCTGTATAATCAGGGACTTGACGTCGGAAACAGCGTCGGCCTGATGATAATGAAATATATTTTCCACAAGGGCACGATTTTTCTCTACGCGCTCATAATGCTTGTCACCCAAAGCGGCTGGCTCGGCGCTAACCTGCCCTCCGCGGGGAAATATCTCGCACTCGGCTTCGGCTTCTGCCTGCTTATCATCCTAGCGCTTATCCTCATATGCACATGGGATGCGCTCCGCCGCTTCGCGCTGAAGGTGATAGAGAGGCTGCCCGACAGCGGCAAATGGCCGCATCGCAAGGTGAAGTGGAGCGAGAATATCGGCCTTATGTATTCGGAGGCGCGGCACCTCGCACAGACAAAGTGGCGCATGTGGGCGATGCTTGGGTTGAACTTCGCAAAGCTGTTTGTTCTGTACTGCGTGCCATATGTCGGCGCGCGGGAGGTGGGCGCGGACGTGCCGGAATTTGTGCGGATGCAGCTGCTGGCGTCGCTGATGCTGCTGCTGTCCGGCGTACTGCCGAATGTCTCTGGCCTCGGTTCGGTAGAAATCGCGTTCCTCTTCGTTTTTAAAGGCTTCCTCGGCGAGGTCAACGCGTCGAGCGTGCTGGTGCTGTACCGCATCGCAAGCTATTTCTTCCCGTTCGTAATCGGTGTGATAGTGTTCATGGCCTGCCGCAAGAAAATAGTTCCTGAGAAAAAAGAAGCATAAAGCGTACAAAAACTCCCACCATGATTTCCCATGGCGGGAGTTTTGTTAATCTCTGAAGTCGAAAAGATCACGAGGCTTAACATCGAGAATTTCACATAATTTAAAAATAAGGTCAAAAGACACTCCTACATTGCCAAGCTCTATTGCGCTGATATGGCTCCTGTCTATGTCAGCCAGCTCGGCAAGCTGCAGCTGTGTCAGTTTTTTTCGCTTACGGTAGTAAACAATGTTTAATCCGAACTTTTCGTAGTACGGTTTATATTCCAGCTTCATCGGCAAGTCCCCTTTCTGAGAATATTTTAGGGGCTTTTGACATAATATAAACCTTGCTAAAATAGCGTAATGCTATTGACACAAGTCAAAATGCGTGTTTTAATAATGGTGTAAGTATTTTACTGCGAAAATTTGGAGGTAGAGAGAAATGAAAAAAGCCATATGTGCGATTCTGGCCGCCGCGACGCTTTTTCTCTGCGCTTGCGGGGGAACGACTGCGCCGGAACCGACTCCCGCCGTGACCCCTGCGCCGACCGCCACACCGACTCCGAAGCCCACACCCAAGCCTACATCAAGCCCGACACCGACTCCCAAAACCGATAGAAACGGATTTGACGAGGCGAGTAATACCGAGTTAAGCTTTGGTGGACTTACATTTCAGATTCCGTCATACTATGACAAGCAAAAATTTGATGATGATGGCAACGGTGTGATTGGCGTGGAAGAATCAGATGAGATTGTAGGCGGTATCGTTTTTATGGATGTAGATATTGATGCAAGTCCATCAGATGATGAGTTTAAAAGTGCTAAAGATGAATTAGTTAATAAGGTGGCAGAAGTAATAAGTGCTAAAGCCGGAACGCCTGAGGAAACAACTCTGTGCGGATATACGGCAGTGAAGGCTGGGCTTTATTCAGACGAGCTGATTGGATGTACGATATTATATATAGTTCCTGATAGTAAGTCCATTTCAGCCGTTTTGGCTGCATATACTCCGGATACAGAATATGATTACATACCAGATTTTGAGCGGATTCTAGAGTCGGCGAAAAATAATGACGCGGTGGAAGAAACCTCGGCGGACGGGGTGACGCCGGAGTTCAAGGCCAAAATGGACAGCCTTGAAGCATTTTTCGACGAATACGTTGATTTTATGAATACATACTTAAACGCGGCAAGCTCCGGAGACGTGATGAGCATGATGTCAAAGTACATGAACTTCCTGAACAAGTATACAGATGCGATGAGTGATCTTGAAGATATAGACGAAGTCAATCTGTCAGCCGCGGACTACGCCTATTATGTAGAGGTATACGGCCGTATCATGCAGAAGCTGCTGAAGGTAGTAGGATAAAGCAAATAAAATGAAAAATCCTCCTGATAAAATCAGGAGGATTTTTCATCAGCCCTTACCGGCGGGGCGGTTCTTGCGGGCGGTGTGACCGCGGCCGCGTCTGCGCGCCTGTGCGGCCTTGGTTTTATAGAAGTCTATCATTTCGGCGTCGGCCTCGTATACGAGCTTGCCGACAGACCATGTGTTCTCGTCGCTGTTCTTCTTGAAGCGGACGCGGGCGAGATATGTGCCGTGCTCGTCGCAGGGGAAGATGTTCATGTATCTCTGGTCGCCCTGATTGACCCACTTGCTGCCGCTGAGCTCATTGCCGCAGACGGGGCACAGAAGCTTGCCGATATGCTCGTCCGCGAGCGCGACGGCCTTACTCTCAAATCCGTCATAGCTCTCGTGCACGATTGCGTCTGGCCCGGCGTTCTCGACGGGGGGCTTGTAGTTCGGCATACGCGAGGCGAGGATGCGCGCCGCGTCCGGATACATGCGCAGTCCTTCGGGCATGTCGAGCTTCGTGCTGACAAGCGCGGTGTTGTAAGCGTCGCCGAGTGCGTCGTGCGCTACGCGAGTCTGCTCGATGCCGAAATGCTCCATCGCGCTGGCGAGTGACTTCTGGTTCTTGTCCCCGCCGGTCTGGAGATTGTATATGAGCTGAAGGTTTATCCAGCCGGATATCCAGTCCCAGTCAAGATCGTGAATGATGATGTTCTGCTCCATGATGCCCTGATCGTCACAGCCCCAAGTGATAAAGGTCACGTCGTCGCCGCACCACTCGCGGAACTTCTCCATCGCCTCAGGGAAGGAGTACCCGTGCGAAAGACGCTCCTTGTCGAAGCCGGTTATCTTCTTCACCTTGTAGTGCATACGCTTGAAGTATATGGGCTTGATGTCGATCGTGAATTCCTCGCCGACGGACAGATCCTCGTTCAGCTTCACGGCGCCGATCTCGATTATTTCGCCGCGCAGGTGTATAGGCAGCTTGTTAAATACGGAGGATTTGGAGCTCATTGCCTGATTCCACTCCAGATCCACCACTACATAATTCATAACAACAATTCCTTTGCATAATTCTAACAAAATCATTATAACACACAATTCTGGCATATGCACTATCTTTTTTGATAATTTTCCTATGCAGCCGGGAGCAAATGTGGTATAATCACCGCGTTGCAGAGTAAATCGTCTTATATCCGGAGGATTGTTATGAAAAATATGACCGTACTTCGCGCGGCGCAGTGCTGCGGCGGAAAGCTGTGCGGAGAGGATATAAATGAATATGCGGAGCTGGGCAGCGTCGTTATCGACAGCCGATGCGTCCAGCCGGGAGACCTGTTCGTCGCCTACAAGGGCGAGCGTGCAGACGGGCACGACTATATAAGTACAGCGCTCGACAAGGGCGCGGCCTGCTGTCTTGCCGAGCGTGTGCCCGACGGCGAGAATCGCGCAGTCATAGTGGTTCCCGACGTGCAGGAGGCGCTGGAGAAGATTTGCGCCGGGTACCGCGCCACGCTCGATATTCCGGTGATTGGCATCACCGGCAGCGTCGGCAAGACCTCGGCGAAGGAAATGATATCGGCGGTGCTGTCTCAGCGCTGGTCGGTGCTGAAAACGGACAAAAACCTCAATAATCAGATCGGCGTACCGATGACGCTCTCGCGCATCACTCTGGAGAACGACGTCGCCGTCGTTGAGATGGGGATATCTGGCTTCGGCGAGATGAGCAGGCTTGCGGCGATGGCGCGGCCGACAATTGCGGTGTACACCGTGATTGGTCATGCGCATCTGGAGTTCCTGCATGATCTGGACGGCGTGATGCGCGCCAAGGGCGAGATGCTTGACTACATGGCGGACGATGCCCCTGTCATCGTGAACGGAGACGACGAGAAGCTGTGCACGCTGAAGTGCCGCCAGAAAAAAACGACCTTCGGCCTCGGCGAGGACTGCGACGTCCGCGCGGAGAATATCCGCTGTGTCTCAGCGGAGCATACCGAGTGCGACATCGTGTACGGCGCGCGGCGTGTCCACGCGGTCATTCCCGCGTTCGGGCAGCACATGGTCTATGCGGCGCTTGAGGGCGCGGCAGTGGGCTTCCTGCTGGGGCTTACCGACGGCGAAATCGCGGCGGGAATCGCGGCATACGAGACAGTAGGACGCCGCGCCGCGGTGAGCGACACGGGCTTTGTCACGCTGATTGACGACTGCTATAACGCAAACCCCGACTCGATGAAGAGCGGCATTGACTCCCTCCTGCGCCTGCCCGGACGGCATGTGTGCGTTCTGGGCGACATGCTGGAGCTTGGCGAGCATGAGCGCGAGATGCATTTTGAAACCGGCAGATACGCGGCGGAAAACGGCGTCGGGCTTGTCATGTGCTCTGGGCGGCTCGCGGAGGACATTGCGAAGGGAGCCGGGGCGTGCGGAGTGCATTTTGATACGCGCGAGGAGCTGATCGCGGCTCTGCCCGCGTATATCCGGCGCGGCGATGCTGTGCTCGTCAAGGCGTCCAATAGTATGCGCTTCGGGGAAATCTCAGAGGAAATAAAGAAAATGAGGTAATACATGCAGATAAAAAACGTACTTCTCGATCTGGATAATACGATCCTTGACTTTGACACCGCCGAGCGCGCCGCGATAACAAAGACCCTGCGCGCACTCGGCATCGAGCCGACCGACACGATAGTGAAGCGATACTCGGAGATCAATATGATTTTCTGGGAAAAGCTTGAGCGCGGGGAGATAAACCGCCGTCAGACGCTTGTAGGCCGCTTCGCGGCGTTGTTCGAAGAGCTGGGCGTATCGGTGGAAGCGGAGCTTGCAGAGGACATGTATGAAGATTTCCTCTGCATCGGCCATTATTTCGTGCCCGGCGCGGAAGCGCTGCTTGAAACGCTGCACGGGAAATACCACCTGTACATCTGCTCCAACGGCAGCAAGAAGGTACAGGACAGCCGCATCGCAAGCTCCGGCATAGCGAAGTATTTTGACGGGATATTTGTGTCCGAGGAGATGGGACTGAATAAGCCTGACAAGCGTTATTTTGAAGCCTGCTTTGCGCAGATACCGGACTTCAGGCGGGAGAACAGCATAATGGTGGGGGACAGCCTTACCTCCGATATCAAGGGCGCGCGCAACGCGGGACTTAGGAGTGTGTGGCTCAATCCCTCGCACAAGGCATTGACCGGGGATGCCGCTCCGGATTATGAGATAGATGCACTTGAAAAACTCCCCATTCTGCTGGCAAAATTATCTGAACTTAGTGAATAACGCTAATTTACCCCGTGAATTTTTGTTTAAATTTGTGGATTGCATTTAAAAATATAGATGGTATAATGAACACTCACTAAAGATTAAAGAGCGCTGAAAGGCATTTTCGGCGCTCCAAAAATTTTCACGGAAGGCGACAGAAGCTTTGGAAAACTGGTTGGATTATTTGAGACAGCTTAATATGACGTCCATGATGCTGCGCATAATTCTCGCGTTGCTGATGGGCGGCCTTATCGGCATGGAGCGCGAGCGAAAACGCCGCCCCGCCGGATTCAGGACATATATGCTCGTCGCCCTCGGCGCGGCGCTGACGGTCATGCTCAGCCAGTACCTTGACTATATGCTCAATAATCCGTGGGCGGAGATTAACGCGTCGATCGGCGTGAAGGCCGACGTTTCCCGTTTCGGCGCGCAGGTCATAAACGGAGTCGGCTTCCTCGGCGCGGGTACGATAATCGTCACCGGGCGGCAGGAGGTCAAGGGTCTGACCACCGCGGCGGGTCTCTGGGCTTCGGCCTGCATGGGGCTTGCCATCGGCGCGGGCTTTTATGAGTGTATGCTGGTCGGCTTCCTGCTCATCTTCCTCTGCATGAGGATACTGCCGTTCATAGAGAGCGCGGTCATGGCCAAGGCGCGGAACATGAACGTCTATGTCGAGATGGACAGCGTTGAAAACGTCGGCACGATAGTTAATCTCATCAAGTCCGAGAATATCACGCTCTACGACGTGGAGATAGACAAGGAGCAGCACGAGCATCTCACGCAGATAAACGCCGTGTTCAGCCTGCACCTGCCGCATAAAGAGAATCACACCGAGATACTGGCCAAACTTTCGACGCTGGACGGCATCATCACGATAGAAGAAATCTGAAAGGAGGGACGCTGAAATGCTGAGCTGCTTTGATTTTGTCCGCGATATGGACTTTCTTGCGGTGACGTGCAGACTGCTGCTGGCTATGCTGTGCGGCGGTGTCATCGGCATTGAGCGCGAATACAAGCGCCGTCCCGCCGGATTCAGAACGCATATCCTCATCTGCCTCGGCGCCGCGATGACGACGCTGACCAGCCAGTATCTGTTCCTGACCATGCACATGTTCACCGACGTCGGGCGTCTCGGCGCGCAGGTAATAGCTGGTATCGGCTTCATCGGCGCGGGCACGATAATCGTCACGAAGCGCAAGCGCGTCAAGGGACTCACCACCGCGGCGGGACTCTGGACATCGGCAATAATCGGCCTCGTCTGCGGCGCGGGATATGTCGAGTGCGCCATATTTGCAACGGTCATGGTGCTTGTGGCGGAGTTGCTGCTCGTAAAGGTGGAGTACCGCTTCGTCCATAAGGTGAACGACGTGAACCTCTATATCGAGTACGCCCACGCGGTATGCATCGAGTCTATCATACGCATCGCCAAGGAGAACCACATCACAATGAACGGGCTGGAGATCACCCGCGTTGCCGGGGAAGGGGACTCGCATTATTACTGCGCGGTGCTCACATTGCAGGCCAGCCGCAAACAGCTTGACGAGAAGATCGTCAAGTCCATAAGCAATCTGGAAGACGTTATCAACATAGAAGAGCTGTAAAAAGCCGATACGCGCACCTCGTGTTTGACATGAGGGGCGCGTTGATTTATAATACGGTATATCATACATAAAAGAGGCATTCTTATGGAATCAGGACGGCACGTGGCGGATACGCCGCGCACAGCGCCGAAGCGGAAAATGAAGCCGCTTTGGCTCGTTATAGTTATAGATATATTTCTCGCCGGGGTCATTCTGTGCACTTTTTCGCTGTTTCACCATGTCATCCCAAGCATGAACGCAAAGCGCGCAGCCAGCGTAAAACCGTCTGCCCCGACTCCGACCGTCGCCGTTACTCCTGCGGCCGAGGAAACGTCGGCTGCTAGCGAGGCTCCGACTGTAAGTGAAGCGCCGGTGGACAACCGAACCGAGTGGCAGAAGAAGTTCGCGGAGCACTTTACCGACGAGATAGTCGTGACTGAGAATTCTTACTCCAGCCCGAATATCGCCATCAAGCTTCAGACCCACAGCATCGACATCGACGGACGCACGAGCGTGTATCACGTCGCGGACATTTACGTGGCCTCGCTCGACAATCTGCGGACATATACCGCGCACGGCGGCAACGCCTACATGGACGCGCAGAACATCATGGACATGGACTCGGACGTCAACCCCATCCTCGCCATAAGCGGCGACTATGTCACATTGCAATATGGCGGCTTCCTGATGCGCAACGGCGAGCTGCTCAACAGCGAATATACCTATTGCGATATATGCGTGCTGTATTCGGATGGCCGCATGGTCACATATCCGCAGGACGGGTATAATATCGAAGAAATTCTCGAGGATGACCCGCTTCAGATATGGAACTTCGGCCCCGCGCTGCTGGACGCAGACGGGCACGTCAAGGACAGTTACAGCGTCAGCTTGACGGTCAGCTACCCGAATCCGAGAAGCGCGATCGGCTATTACGAGCCGGGGCACTACTGCTTCGTGGTCGTGGACGGGCGGCAGGACGGCTATTCGTACGGCCTGCGCATCCCGGAGCTTGCCGCGATTTTCGAGGAGCTTGGCTGCACCGAGGCGTATAATCTCGATGGCGGCGGTTCTGCCGTGATGGTCTTTAACCATGAAAAATACAGCCGCCAGAGCAATGGCGGCCGTGATCTCGGCGATATTATCTATGTCTCGGAAACGGAGGGCTGAGCACAGTGAAATTCCTAAAAGCGGTGCTGCCGAACATATCCATAGCGCTGTCGCTCTCGCTGCTGGTGCTGGTGATAGTCGATAACCGCAACCCAATGATGGGCTTTCTCCGCAGTGTTCAGGCGCAGATACTGATAGCCGTCGCAGCGGTTATCGCCATAGCGACCGCGGCGGTGCTGTATGCCGAGTGGCGGCGGGACGGGCGCTGAGACTCACTCGGCTATGACCTTCCATGCACCGATGAGCCGGTCGAGAGACCACACTGCGTTGGCGGGGGAAGTGGACGGGAGGCAGACGGAACCGCGTCCCGTTATTTCCTCGGAGAAGCGCTTGTAGTATTTCTCGCTCGTTTTGCCGTTGGTGTAAATGCGGCGGATGTCGGCGCGGGATAAAATGACGCTCAGGTCGTTCGGCACAGCATTTTTGATGCTGCTGTCCGCGCTGCCCGTGATTTCGCAGGAGGCGAGCACATCCCACAGCGCGATGTGATGCTTAAGGAGAAACCGCGTTTTCTCGTCTGTGTTCTGCGGCACATCAGCATTATATACTGCGGCGAGAACACGCCAGAACCGATTCTGCGGATGGCCGTAATAAAACATGATCTCCCGCGATTTCACCGACGGGAAGCTGCCGAGGATAAGTATCTCGGATTCCGCGTCGTATACCGGCGGGAACGGATGTACAAGCATAATATCAGACTCCCTGCAAAAAGCAGCCGCAATATTGCGGCTGCTTTTTAATGTTGAACTTACTTCTTGAAGCTATCCTTCAGCGCGACTGCGCGGTTGAAGACAAGATGCTCCGGAGACGCATCGCGGTTGTCGAGGCAGAAGTAGCCCTGACGCATGAACTGGAAGCCCTCGGAGTCCTTACCCTTTTCGGGCATCGCCAGCTTGCCGAGACCGGCTTCGACCTTGCAGCCGGTGAGAACCTTGAGACTGTCGGGATTGATGCAGTCAAGGAAGTTCTTGTCCGGGCCGTCCGGCTCAGGGTCGCTGAACAGATAGTCGTAGAGACGAACTTCGGCGTCGACCGCGGTGTTTGCGTCGACCCAGTGGATAGTCGCGCCCTTGACCTTGCGCCCGTCGGCAGGATCGCCTCCGCGGCTGTCGGGGTCATACTCGCAGTAAATCTCCGTCACGTTGCCGTCGGCGTCCTTCTTGCAGCCGGTGCAGGTGACCAGATACGCGCCCTTGAGGCGAACCTCAAAGCCGGGGTGCATACGCTTGTATTTCGGCGCGGGAACTTCCATGAAGTCGTCCGCTTCGATCCACAGCTCGCGGGAGAAGCTTATCTCGCGTGTGCCGTCTTCCGGACGCAGGGGATTGTTCTCGACCGTCAGAAGCTCGGATTTGCCTTCCGGATAGTTCGTGACGATGAGCTTTACCGGATGCAGCACGGCCATGACGCGCTTTGCGTGCTCATTCAGATCGTCGCGCAGGCAGCTTTCAAGCAGCGCCCAGTCGACTGTGGAGTCGACCTTCGACACGCCGATGCGTTCGCAGAAATTGCGGATGGACTTCGCGGTATAGCCGCGGCGGCGCAGACCGCAGAGCGTTGGCATACGCGGATCGTCCCAGCCGGAGACGCGGTGCTCCTCGACCAGCTGGCGAAGCTTGCGCTTGGACATGACGGTGTAGTTGATGCCGAGGCGCGAGAACTCTATCTGGCGCGGCTTGATGCCGGGGATGGACACGTTCGATACGACCCAGTCGTACAGCGGGCGGTGCGCCTCGTACTCAAGCGAGCAGAGCGAGTGCGTGATGCCCTCCAGCGCGTCCTGTATCGGGTGGGCAAAGTCGTACATCGGGAAGATGCACCACTTCGTGCCCTGACGGTGATGCTCAATGTATCTGATGCGGTACAGCACCGGGTCACGCATGTTGAAGTTGCCGCTTGCGAGATCGATTTTTGCGCGCAGGGTGTAACGGCCTTCTTCAAATTCGCCGTTCTTCATGCGCTCGAAGAGGTCAAGACTCTCTTCAATCGGTCTGTCGCGCCAAGGGCTGACGGCGGGATGCGAGGTGTCGCCCCTGTATTCGCGGAACTGCTCCGGGGTAAGCTCGCAGACATAGGCAAGCCCCTTCTTTATAAGCTCAATGGCGTATTCATAGGTCTTTTCAAAGTAGTCGGAGCCATAGTAGAACCTGTCGCCCCAGTCAAAGCCGAGCCAGTGGATGTCCTCTTTGATGGCGTCGACGTATTCGGTGTCCTCCTTGGCGGGGTTCGTGTCGTCCATGCGCAGGTTGCAGATGCCGCCGAAATGCTCGGCAGTGCTGAAGTCTATGGTCAGCGCCTTGCAGTGGCCGATGTGCAGATATCCGTTCGGTTCGGGCGGGAAACGGGTGTGAATCTGCATACCGTAGCAGCGATGCCCCTCGGAGAGATCCTCCTGAACAAAGGCCTCGATGAAATTTCTTGTTGTCTCTTCCATATACCCTCTCTCTCCTATAAAAAGCTACCAAAATATTATAAACGATAGTTGGCATAAATACAATATTTTTTTCAATAAAACGGGGTGAATCAACAGCCGCGGATAAGCGGTGTTTACAGGCGAAGACCACCATGATATAATTTGTAAAAAAGAGTATTATTAAAACGGAGGGAAGAGTATGGGAAGCTGATTTTCAAATCTGCATATCAGGCGGGCGGAGAATATCGAACCGAGCGCAGTTGACTAGGCGCTGACCGAGATGATGACAGCCGCCAATTACCTGCCCGCAGAGAACGCGGCGGAGGCAGACGCCGCAGTCGCAATACTCGGCACGGATTCGGAGTGGATATCCGTATATTCGGATTTCTTCGAGTTCGGCGAACCGAAGCAGTTTCAGGACATTGCCCGGCCGATATCGGAGCGGCTGCACACTGATGTACTTGGCATAGCCTGCTTTGACAGCGACTTTATGTTTATGAACCTGATAAATCCGGAGCAGAAGCTCGACGCGTTTGCCAGAATAGGCGGGGGATATGGCATCAAACGGCGCAGCAATTTCAATGCGTGGAAAAATAAGGTGACAGGTTTAGACGCGTTCAAGCGCTGTGCCGCGGAGAATGAGTATGCCTTTGCCGAAGAGTTCCTGATGGACACCGCGCAATACACCGGCTTGAACGAGAAGCTGGCCATAAGCTCTTATGACACCCTCGGCGAGCTGGAGCTTCCAGTGCAGAAGAGATATCTGTACTTCAAATTGCCGGACACAGTCGAACGGGTGCCGCCGAAATCTATTTTACACAGTGCAGGTAGTAGCTGTCCGTGTACCGACGGCAAATGGACGTGGGTAGGAGTTGCGAATGTCGGCGGAGCATCGAGGTGCCTTTCGGTGTTTTTATCGGCCCTTATGTTGAAAACGACGAGATAAGCTTCTCGGATCTGTATTTGGAAACTGGATATCGGGGAACGAGAACGCCGTTTGAACTCAAAACAATTCGCCTCATAGATGGTCGCTTGGCTTATTATTACAATGCTCCGGAATATAAGATACCGAAAGCCGTGAAAGACGGGCTTTCATGGATGAAGAAATTTGATGAAGAAAGTAAACGGGAAATAAAAGTTGTATTTACGCCGCATGGGGATGAACGGAAAATGCTCGACATCATCCTCGTGGTCAGTCCAGACAAGAATCCGGAAGGGCAGTATGCATGGGCGGCCTGGGGCGATTATGGCTCAAAAAAGAGATACATCGAGGAATTCAATAAGCTTCAGATGCATTTCTATAACGAATCGAAAAAATTCGGAAGTAATCGGAAGCCGCCTGATTTACTGCGCGAAGAGGATTATGACATATAAAAACATGCCGGGTAAAATGCCCGGCATGTTCCATGCTTATTTATTGTAATTCGCGTACATCGTGTCGGTTGCCTGACGGATGGCGGCGGTGACTTCCTCGACCTTTCCGGCGTCCCACTCGGACGGATCGGCGCGGAGGAACGAGGTCTTGTCCACGCGGTTATCGAAGATGCCGATGGGGACGTTATAGGTTCTGCCGTGCGCCTTGACGGTCACGGTGTTCTCGACCTCGGCGTGCTGCACGAGGTATTCCATATCGTCACAGCCGTAGTCGCCAAGCATGACGGCCATCGGAACGCCGTGGTGCAGGTTGGAGCCGGGATCATTCGGGTCGGCGCGGTCGGCGTTCTTGCGGCGGGACTCCTCAGGAGTGACCCAGATGTAGAGGATAACGGCATTTTCAAGAATCTCCGGGCAGAACATCGGCAGCGAGTACTGGTAGCCGAAAGTGCCGGTCAGCGGCATGGATGAGCCGTCCGGCCCGCCGCGGGCGCACTCGATGATGATGGTCTTGTCCTCGAAGCTGTCGGGATAACCGGCGTGCTTCTCGTCGAGCATCGCGCGCGCTTCGTTTTCAAGTATCTTTGCCAGCTTCTCGCGGACTTCCGCCTTGAGAACGCCGAGGCGCGGGCTGATACCGGCCTGAAGCCCCGCGCGGTCGTAGCGGTCGAACAGCAGCTGTGCGGCGGAGTCGGGCTTAACGACGTTGCGGTTCATAAGGTCGTGATAGTCTTCGTTGAGCAGGGCGCAGAGCGTACCCCAGTCGCGGCCGTCGATGAACGGCTCCTCGCCGGGATAGAAGATGCGCGCCTCGCCAATGGCCTGAAGCTCGTTGTCGATGCGGCGCATCATGTGGACGTACGGAAAGTCGTCCAGCTGAAGATTCTCGCCGATGTGGAACTCATTCTGAAGGCGCTGCGGCTCGATATTGGCCATGAAGTTCCTGACCTCGGACTTGCCGGAGGCGGGAAGCGCCTGAAGAAGAACAACTTTAAACACCTTGTTTTCCATAATTTCTCCTTGTATTATATTATTTAATAAACTATTTCAAGCCATTTCGTCTTATCGACCGTTATACTGCGGTGCCTGTCGATGTACTCGATTATCAGCTCCGATATCTCGGTCGGCTGCTCACGCACGACCTCACATTCGCTGTAGACCTCATAGCCGCCCGCGCCAGACGCGCGGTAATTATTCATGCACAGCGTCAGAGATTTGTCCTCGGCCAGCTCCGCGCCGCGGTATTTTATCGACACGACGCGTTCGCCGACCGGACGGCGCAGATCAAATACCGCACTGACCCCGGCAAAATAATCGTAGTTGAAGTGCTGCACGATCGGGTGCAGGAATGTTTCACTGACTTCGAGTCCGTTTTTGCCCAGTGTGAAGTATTCAGCGCAGCGCTCCAGCGCGGCTTTCAGAACACGGCGGTCGACCCGCAGCGTCACAAGCGTGTTCGGGAAAATGTAGGTCGAGACCACATCGCGGACCGTGACGTCCTGCGCGAAGCCCTTGACCGTATTCGCCAGACTGGTTGTCGATATGTCCGCTCCGGAGGCTTCGAGCTGCACCTGATTGAAGAAGTTCGCAATCAGCGAGCCGTGCGCGGCCATCTCAAGCGGAGGCTTGGGCAGCAGGGGAGTGTCCAGATGACCGACCGGCGTGTCGAGCCACTGCGCGGTTTCACGCTCAGGCGGCGCAAGATATTCCATCGCGGTGGGCAGTGGAGTGCATCCCGCGTCGCACAGCCGGGATTCGGCGGTCACGCAGTTTTCGTCGACGGAAACGTCCATCGTGATATATTGCCGCGCCTTGTCGGGCGGCTGGCAGGTGTATGTGCCATTGACGCAGAGATTTTCAACAGGCATATGCTGGTGCGCGCAGAGCAGAACATCAAAATCAAGCTCCTGACAAATGCGCCAGCCCTGATTTTCGCCCGTTGCCGAGAGAAGCTTGCCCGTGGCAATGTCGTTTTCAAAGCCGCCGTGATAAATGCATACCGTCAGGTCGACATTCTGCGCCTTCAGCTCGTCCAGAGCCGATTTTGCCGCGGAAAAGGCATCGCTTATTTTTATTCCGGAGAGGTTATCGGGCGTCTCCCAATGGTTTACATAATGCGTTACGATACCGGTCAGCCCAACGCGCAGTCCGTTTTCAAGCGTTATGACGGCTGCTTTTTCAACGCCGCGTATGCCCTCAACATTTGCGCACAGGCACTTTGCGCCCAGCGCGCCAAGAAAGCGTTCGATTTCCGCTTTGCCGTAGTTGAAGTCGTGATTCCCAAGCGTGATGAAATCGTATCCGCCGAGATTCAGCAGCTTGGCCGGGACGCAGTCGCCGCCGCGGCGCTGGCTGTACAGCCAGTAAGTGAAGGGGCTGCCCTGAAGCGTGTCCCCGCCGTCAATGACGAGCGTGTTTCCGCCGCGCTGAAAATTGCTTATGCAGTTTGCAAGGCCGCTGTCAACGCTGCCGCCGGTCGCGTAATCGACGGGGGAGAAGAAGCCGTGCGTGTCGCTTGTGTAATATATCCTGAGTTTTCGCTGCATAACTGTCCTTTCTGAACATGAAATTCAGATTGTTATACCCCCACGCCAAAACGTAGGGGTATAAATGCTTTTACGCGCCGTGCGCAAGCTTTCTGCGTATCCTTGTGGATACGATCTCAATGATGAGCACCAGCACCATCAGCCCCCATACGAAGGAGCCGACCATCGCCCAGCGGCGGCTGTTGAGGCACTGCACCAGCGAAGCGCCGATGCCGCCCGCGCCGACGATACCGAGCGTCGTTGCGTCCTTGAGGTTGATGTCAAAGCGGTAGATGGTGGTGGAAATGAAACTCGCGGTGAGCTGAGGGATAACGCCGTAGCGGATCTTCTGGAACGGCGTGCAGCCCATGGCGTCAAGGCTTTCAAGGATGTGGGTGTCAAGATCCTCGATAGCGGTTATGTACATCTTGGATATCATGCCGATGGAGCAGACCGACTGCGTGATAACGCCGCAGGCCGCGCCGGGGCCGGTGACGCGGATCCACATCAGCGCCCAGACGATGCTGGGTATCGTCCTTATCATAAGGATGAGTATGCGCACGACGTAGGCGACGGGCTTGGGCATGATGTTGAACGAGGCGAGGAACGCGAAGGGGATAGCGAGTATTGCGCCGATAAGCGTACCGAGTACGGCGATAGCGATGGTCTGAAGCAGCAGGTACGGCACATCGGTGTCGCTGGTGCCGAACATCAGTGCGGTGTCCGGGTGGAACACGCCGTGTACAACGCCCTTTGCGACCTCGGTGCCGGTAGCGGTCAGACCGGTGAATCTGATGTCATGCGCCGACCAGCCGACGAGAACAACAATGATGAGGACGATCAGCGTGTACAGGAACCATTTGCGCGGGCGGTTCGCGTACATTTCCGCCGCGGTCAGCTTTCTGTCCAGCGTCTCTTCGAAAACTTCTATTTTTTTCTTCATCACGGCTCTCCTTTCAGCTCAGCTTCTTGCGAAGATATTCGCTGAAGAAGTCGATCGCCACGACGACGACGAACAGCGAGAGCAACACCATGCCGAGGCTGTTGTAGTCACGCCAGCCGATGCGCTCGTTAATGGTGATGCCAAGGCCGCCGGCGCCGACATAGCCGAGTATCGCGGACGCGCGGACGTTCATCTCGAAGCAGTAGAGACTGTGGCTGAGATAAACGGGCAGTATCTGCGGCACGCAGGCAGACCAGAAGGCTTGGAACTTGTTCGCGCCGAGGGCTTCCATTGCCTCAAACGGCCCCATGTCGATGGTCTCGATACTCTCGAAAAGCATCTTCGCCACGATGCCGAAGGTGAATATCGCAATTGCGACGGTGCCGGAGAAGGTGCCGAGGGAGAATATCAGCGCGCAGACGAGCGCGATGATAAGCGTCGGCAGAGTGCGGATGAGGCCGAGGATGAATCTGAAAATACTGACGATAACGACGCTCTTGTTGATGTTGCTCGACGAGAGGATCGCAACGGGCAGCGCGAGAAAGCAGCCGATGACGGTGCCGAGGATGGACATCTTTATGGTGTCGATAAGCGGGGAGACGACCTTCGGGAAGAACGACCAGTTGGGCTGGAATATCTTTGCCAGCAGGTCGACCATCTTGCTGAACTTGCTTATAACGACCGCCATGCTGAAGCCCGTCATCTGCAGCGAGAGCCATATCGCCAGCGCCAGCAGAACGACTATCAGCGGCGCACGGCTTCTGCGCTTCATTACGGAGTGACCGTTTGCAAGCGTTATTGTTTTGGGCTTGAAGATGCGGTCATAAAGCGTGAGCTTGAGGATAGATACGTTTTCGTTATCCATGGTCAGCCCTCGGTCTTTGCAACAGGCGCGCTGCTTTCGCCCTCGCCCATGGTGGGAACCTTCTCGCCGTTGTAGACGGCGTCGATCTGCTCCTGCGTGATCGTGCTGGCCGGGCCGTCGAAAACGATCTCACCGGCGCGGATGCCGATGACGCGGTCGCAGTATTTCAGCGCGAGGTCAACATGGTGGATGTTCAGAAGTATGGAGATCTTGTATTCCTTGTTTATGCGCACGAAGTCCTGCATGACCTGCTTTGCGGTGATGGGGTCAAGTGAGGCGACAGGCTCGTCGGCAAGGATTATCTTCGGGTTCTGGTTCAGCGTACGCGCAAGCGCGACGCGCTGCTGCTGGCCGCCGGAGAGCTGGTCACAGCGGGTATAGGCCTTATCCAAAATGCCAACCTTGTCAAGGCTTTCGAGAGCGCGCATTTTCTGCTCCTTCGTGAACACGCCGAACAGAACGCGGAAGAAGTTCATATCCGGCACGTCCGCGGTGAGGACGTTTTTGATGGCGGTGCTGCGGGATACAAGGTTAAAGCTCTGGAATATCATACCCACCTTCCGGCGATATCTGCGCAGATCTTTGCCGCGCAGTGAGTCAACGTCAACGCCGTCAACCGTGAGTTCGCCCTTGGAGATGTCATGCATACGGTTGATGCAGCGCAGTATCGTGGACTTACCGGCGCCTGACAGACCGATGATTGCGACAAATTCGCCCTGCTCGATCTGAAGGTTAATGTTTTTCAGGGCTGTGAAGCCGTTTGGATAAGTCTTATACACATTTTTGAATTCTATCATGCTGCGACTCTTTTCTCTATCAAAAAATTCGGATAACTACCAGTCATATTAACATTTAAAGGGATATAAATTATAGGATAAAAGCGTCCTGTTTCGCAGGACGCTTTTTCTGCGAACAAACGGACGCATGTGCGCTCAGAGTTCTGAAATCAGAGCGCCCTGATATGAGGGCGCTCTGTTCAATTGATGCGATGTAGTTTAACTGAATCAGTCGGAGACTGCCTTCAGAGCAGCGCGGGCGCCGTCGTAGTCGGAGTCGACAGCCTTTGCATAACCGGTGTGGCTGTAAACGGAGAATATCTCCTGACCTTCCGGAGTGTTGATGATGTTGATGAAGCAATCCTGCAGAGCGGCGACGAGCTCAGGAGTGTAGTAGGGGCTGGCCTTGGAGACAGCAACGGTGTCGTTGTAGATACCGTCGGTGACACCGATGACGTTCAGCTCGTTCCAGATGGACTCACTGCGGCCCATGCCCTGCTTACCGGTCTCATCCTGCTGATCGGTCGGGAGCATCCAGCTGGCTTCGTAGTCGTTGCGGCCGTCGGCGTAGCAGACGATGATGTCAACCTGCTCAGCTGCAGCGTAGGAGAAAGCGGTGCCGTAGCCGGAGTCGAGGGGGATAACGTTGGAGAGGTCGGAGATCTTCTTGCCGTCGTAGTTGGCCATAAGCCACATGGAGGGGTAGATGTAACCGGCGGAGGAGGAAGTCTTCTGGACTGCCCACTTTGCCTTGTCGAGGTCTTCCCAAGTGAGCTTTTCACCGGCGTTGACCTTGGCTGCAAGTTCCTTGCCATACTCGGAAGGAGTTGCGTAGATGAGGGAGCGGTAGTAGGTGACCTGCGGACCGTTCTTCTGGGTGGCGTTTGCTTCTCCGTTCCAGTCGGCGGGGTTGGTGCTGTCGTTGGACAGACCGTTGCGGGTTGCGGTCAGGATGACGTCAACGTCGTCGGAGTAGAGGGCGTAGGTGCCGCCGGGCAGCCAGCCGAGGTCGATGGAGCCTGCGGACATAGCCTCGCCGGTAGCGTCGTAGCTGGTGCCGACGGTGATGTCAACTTCGTCAATGTCATAGCCAAGCTTGGACATCTCGGCCTGAACGAGCTCGGGCAGATTCTTGGTGCCGGCAATGATAACGTCGGCGTCCTTGGAAGGAACGAACTCAAGGGTCAGCTTGTCGAAGTGCTGGTTCTCGGTAGCGGGAGCTTCGGTTGCGTCCGCTTCGGGAGCCTTGGACTCTTCGGCTGCGGGAGCGTTGGTCTGGCCGCAGGCGCAGAGAGCAAATACCATGACAAGTGCGAGAAACAGTGCTATGGTCTTTTTCATCTTTGTTTTTTCCTCCAAACAAAATTTTATGGCAAACGGCGGAAGCATACGTTGTCAGATGCATCGATTTAAATCAAAAAAACACCATGATTCCACATTTTTCGCGCCATGTACCGATAATCAATATAGCATAGTCTAATTAGCTTTACAAGCTTTTTCGCAGATATTTTACAGAACCATGCTTTTAACTTTACCTATCGAGATGTATCCGTGCAGAACGGCCTCAATATCGCTGCCCGCCGGGGCGTCTCCGTGCGCGATGAAATCGGCGTCGGGAATGAGCGTCATGCCGCCGCTGCGGGGATTGGCGGAATAGGTATTGTCGAATATGAACTTCGGCGCTATCGTGCGTTCGTGCAGGATGCCTTTGAATTCGTCGAGCGGACAGCCGGGGAAATTGACGTTCCATATCTCGCCGGGGGCGAGGGGCGCGGCCAGCAGCTCGCGGGCAATGTCGAGTATGTATCGGTCAGTCACGTCGTAGCTGCCGTCGTGCTGTGCAGAGAAGGCGATGGCGGGGATGCCGTTGAGTACGGCCTCAATCGCGGCGGCGACGGTGCCGGAATAGGCAATGTCAAAGCCCGCGTTGTAGCCGATGTTGATGCCGGAGAAAACTACGTCCGGCCTTATCGGCAGCACTGCCTTCAGCGCGGTTTTCACGCAGTCCGCCGGAGTGCCGCCGATGCTGTAAGCCCCGGCGACGGGCAGCGGAAAATCGTATTCCTCCACCTCAAGCGGCTGGAATATCGTCAGCTTCTGGGACATGGCGCTGCACTGCGACGAGGGGGCGGCTACCCATACCTCGCCGAGCTGCATCGCCATCTCTGCGAGATGGACAATGCCGGGGGAGCTGATTCCGTCGTCGTTAACAAGCAAAATTTTGAGCTTTTTATCCATTGGTCTGCTTTTCTCCTCTTATTATTGATAGAAGCGCGTCGCGCGCAGTGCCCGCGAGATACAGCGATCCGCAGGCGATAACGGGCTTGCCGCAGCTGAGAGCGAGCGCCGCCGCGGTCTGTACCTCACCGCAGCTCTGCGCCGGTATGCCCATGCTGTTTATAAGCTCCGCCAGCTTGTCCGCCGCCAGCGCGCGGGGACTCGGCGGGGTCACGCAGAAAAAGCGCTCCGCGTACGGCGCGAGGGATGCGAGCATCTGCCGGTAATCCTTATCGGCCAGCACACCCATCAGAAATACGCATTTTTCACCGGGCAGGTATTCGCGCAGGTTTGCGGCCAGCGCCTCGGCACATTCTGGGTTGTGCGCCCCGTCGATGACGACGGGCGGCTCCGCGCGCAGAACCTCGAAGCGCACCGGCCACTTGGTCTCCGCAAGACCGGAGACGACGGCTTCGTCGCTTATATTCCAGCCCTTTTTGCGCATGACTTCAAGCGTTTCAAGCACGACGGCGGCGTTGCGGAGCTGATGTGCACCGAGCAGCGGCAGGCGCAGGGAAGCGTAATTGCGCCATGCAAAGCTCTGACCGGACAGCGAGTGGGATATTGGGCGGATGGAATCAAAATCCGCCTTGACGAGCCGTGCATTGTTTTCGCGGCATGTCCGCTCGAAAACCTCCTCGACCTCAGGGACGTTGCGGTAGCACACAACGTCACAGCCGGGCTTGATTATTCCGGCCTTGGCCGAAGCGATTTCGGGCAGCGTGTGCCCAAGATACTCGGTGTGCTCAAGGCCGATGGTCGTTATCACGGCGCATTCCGGGCAGTCGATGGCGTTCGTGCTGTCAAGCGCGCCGCCGAGTCCGACCTCAAGCACCACAATGTCGCATTTTTCTTCCAGAAAATAGAGCATCGCTATCGCGGTGACAAGCTCGAATTGGCTTGGGTGATCCGCCATGCCCTCGGCTATCGGCTTTACGCGCTCCGTAAGCTCCGCGAGCATGTCGTCCGGAATCTCAGCGCCGTTTATCTGCATCCGCTCGTTGAAGCGGCAGATGTACGGCGAGGTGTAGAGCGCGGTTTTATACCCGGCCTTCTGCATGACGGACGCAAGCATCGCGCAGGTCGAGCCTTTGCCGTTCGTGCCGGCGACGTGGATGAAGCGCAGTTTTTTCTGCGGATTGCCGAGCTTTGAAAGCAGCTCGCGCGTACGGCCAAGGCCGAGCCTTGTACGGCTCCATGTGCAGCCCTCTATGTAATTTATCGCATCATGTGCAGTCATCTGAACATTCGCCTCTTAGAATTAAATACTATAATGTGCAATGAACGAACCATATCACGTAGTATTGAAAACCCTTTCACGTAGTATCCGCACCAGCGGCGGCATCAGCGCGCCGATGACTATCGCCTTGCCGACGCATATCGCGTAGCGCACGGCGATGGAGCCGAAGATGTATACGGCGGAGTAGTAGCCGTATATCTTGCTGTCGATATACATTACGCCGGTGTTCAGCGTGGTGACAACAAGCTCCGCGATGACGACGATGATTATCGTCTGCTTTGTGCTGAGTGAGAAGCCGCGCTTCTGCGCATACAGGCCGATAATGAGGCCGCACACAACGTAGGGGAGTACCCACAGCAGCGTCGTGACGGAAACGCCGTAGCGCAGGAGCTGATACACAAGCGTCCCAACGAAGCCAATCGCGGCGCCGTCGAGCGAGCCGAACAACAGCGCCCCGACGATTATCGGTACGCTTTCAAGGGTGATCTTCAGGTTGCCGGCGTCGAGCGCAACCGCGCCGAGTACGGCGCACATCGCGGCGAGCATCGAGTCGGCAGCCATCTGCCGGGTTGTCATTTTTTTCATGTTCTCAAAAATTCTCCTTTCGTGACAGTTGCCACAAAAGGAGATAGTTATCCCATAGAGATATTGATCCTTCAGCGGCAGCGGACGCGGGAGCGGCACCGCGCCATCACGGCATAACGCGGGATGACTTCGTCTGCGGACAACTTCCCATCCCGCAGCACTTGACGCGCCGAACCCTACTCTGACACTTTCAAATTCTGCGCCCCGACGTGCGGGGCACATACAAGTTATACTTTAAAACCGGCCTTTTTTCAAGTGTTATTTTCCGCCGCCTGAGCGACGTGCAGCGCGAGCACGGCGGTAGTAACGCTGCCGACGCCGCCTGGCACGGGCGTTATCGCGCCGACGACTGGCTCCGCCGCGTCAAAGTCCACGTCGCCGGTGAAGCGGTTTTTGCGCTCAGACCAGCTTAAGCCGATGTCGATAACCGTCTGACCGGGACTGAAATACTCCGCGCCGAGAAGCTCAGGCTTGCCTACGGCGGAAACGACGATATCGGCGCTGCGTACGGCGGAAGTATAGTCGCCGCTGCGGCTGTGAAATATGGTGACGGTGGCGTTCGCGGCGGCGAGGAGCATGGCCGCGGGCTTTCCCACAACGAGACTCCGCCCAAGCACCGCGACGCGCTTGCCCTCAAGCTCTACGCCGTAGTGGGCGAGTATCTCCATGCAGGACTGCGCGGTGCACGGCGAAAAGCCGTTCCCGCGGCCGGAGTATATCCGCGCCATCGAGCTGGGGCAGACTCCGTCGACGTCCTTTTCGGGCGATATCGCGGCGCAGGCCGCCAGCGCGTCAAGCCCGTCCGGGAGCGGGCGCAGGAGGATGATGCCGTGTACGCTGTGATCGTCGTTCAGCGCGCGGATGCTGTCCATCAGCTCTGCCTGACCGACCTCGCTCGTCAGCGCGGCGAGCCGCACGCAGATGCCGAGTGCGCCGCATCGCCTGACCACCGCGCGTTCATACGCGAGATCGCTGTCCCGCTCGCCGACACGGACTATTGCAAGCGTGGGCATGACGCCACTGGCGCTGAGCTTGGCTGTGAGCTCGGCGGTTTCTTTGTCTATTTCGGCGGCGACCGGCGCGCCTTTTAAAATACGGCAGTTCATATAGGCGTACTCCAAACAATAATATAATAAAATCTAATATAATAAAATCAGTATATCCCGCAGCGAAAATGATGTCAAGCTTGCGCAGTCCATCCGCGCTGTGATATACTGATTTTGTTCTTATTTCAATATTAATTTACCGGAGGATAGCATGGAGCTGAAAATCGACAACGGCAAAACCTATGCCATCGCCCTTGAGGGCGGCGGAGCGAAGGGCGGCTATGAGATAGGCGTGTGGCAGGCTCTGGACGAGGCGGGAATAAAGTATAACGCCGTTTCCGGAACCTCGGTCGGCGCGCTCAACGGCGGGCTTATGGCCATGCGCGATCTTCCGCGCGCAAAAGACGCATGGAACAATATGAAGCTCGGCAAGGTGATAGAGCTTGATGAGGAGCAGGAGGAGAACCTGAGCCACGCTTTCAACGGCGATATCGGGCTTGACGACGTTCAGCGGCTCATCCCGGAAGCGCTGGAGATCATCAAAAACCGCGGGCTTGACGTCGCGCCCCTGCGCGCGTGGGTGCGCGAGGTGGTGGACGCGAAGGCGATAAAGGAGTCGGACGTGGAGCTGTATATCGCAACTGTCTCGATTACTGACCGTAAGGCGCTTGAGGTGAAGGTCAACGACCTGCCGGAGGATCAGATATGCGATATGCTTCTTGCAAGCGCTTATCACCCGACTTTCAAGCTGGAAAAGCTCGGCGGGAAATTCTATACCGACGGCGGCTTCGTCGATACTCTGCCGCTGCACGCGCTCGTCACAAACGGGTACAAGGATATAATCGCCGTGCGCATACCGGGCATCGGCCATAACCGCCGCTTCAGGATGCCGGACGATGTGAACATTACATATATTGCCACAAACGCTGACCTCGGCGGTGTGCTGAATTTCGACGCGGAGCAGTCGCGGCGCGACATAGCGATAGGCTATCTCGATGCGAAGCGGGTTCTGTACGGCCTGTACGGCAAGCATTATTACATCGAGCGCAGTATGACCGACAGGGAAGCACTCAATATGCTGCTCGACAGCCTCGAAACGGGGGAGAACCTGCGGCAGTTCTGTGAGCGGGATCTGCCGAGAGTTGCGCGGCACCTCGACGCCGAGGGCGATTATTACGAGCTGCTGATCGCGGTGCTTGAGGATGCGGCGGCGAAGCAGGGCGTTGACAACATGCGGATATATAAAGACACCGAGCTTGTCTCAAGGCTCGAGGAGAGCAGGGAATAACGGAGTGCGGGGCGGCCGCTGTGCCGCCTCGTTTCTTTTATGCTGTGAACAGATTTTTGAACAAAGCGAAGTCTTGTGTTTATCCGAAAAATATGGTAATATAATTTGATGTATAGAAATTATCATGGGGGAATGTGCCGATGACGGTGATCAACGCGATAATACTGGGGCTGGTGCAGGGAATAGCCGAATTTCTGCCGATATCAAGTTCCGGCCATCTTGCCATTCTGAATAATCTCTTCGGCATGACCACGACCGAAAACGGGCACATGTTCTTCGATGTGCTGCTGCATCTCGGAACGCTGATTTCCATCTGCATCGTCTATTGGCAGGACATTGCTGACATGTTCTATGAGGTGCTGGCGTTTGCAAATCTCGGCCCGCGCGCCGGAGAACGGCAGGAGCGCTATCCCGCGGCAAGGCTCTTCTTTATGATTGTCCTTGCGACGCTGCCGCTGTTTCTCATTCTGCCCATAAACGACATGCTGGAGGGCCTATACTATAATAACGTGTTCATAGGTCTGGCTCTGATACTCACCGGCGCGATGCTCTATGTCTCGGATAAGATGAAGCCCGGCCGCAAAAACGAAAACAGCATGACCGTATGGGATGCGCTTATTATAGGCCTCTGCCAGTGCGTCGCCACGATACCCGGCCTCTCACGCTCAGGAACCACGATAACCGCCGGCATCGCAACCGGCCTGCGCCGCGACTTCGCGGTGAAGTTCTCGTTCCTGATGTCCATGCCCGCGGTGCTTGGCGCTAACATCCTCAGCCTTGTTGACGCAGCGCGCGAGGGGATCGACATGCAGTATATGCCGGCCTATCTTATCGGCACGGCTGTGGCTATGGTGTCCGGCATCGGCGCTATCAGCCTTCTCAAGTACATATCCAAAAACAGCAAGTTCGGCGGCTTTGCGTATTACTGCTGGGTCGCGGGCGCGCTGACGATAGTCCTCTCGATGATATTCTGACCGGAAAGGAACCGATAATGGCACAAACTAAGGGTAAAAAGAGTACATCAACAAAAACGAAAACTCAGACAAAGGCAAAGAAGACGCCCGAAAAGGACAACACTCCGCCTCCTGCGCCCCCGGCTCCGCCGATACGGCGCGAGGTATGCGCGTTTGTCTTTCTGTTTCTCGCGGTGTTCACGGCGGTCGGCATGTTCAATACCGACGGCGCGTTCATCTCGTTTTTTACGGACGGTATAAAGGGCTTCATTGGCTGGGGCTTCTGGCTCGCTGCGCCGGCGTTTTTGCTGTCGGCATACATACTCGGCTTCCATAAGGGGCGTCCTGTCGCGGTGCGCGTATGCTGTGCACTGGTGCTGCCGGTAATTTTTGCCGCGATGAGCAACCTTATGTTTTACGATTTTCCGGCTGAAGAGACTGAAATCAAAATGCTGACGGACACGCTGTTCAGACAGGGCAAGGCGCTGGAATGCGGCGGCGCGGTCGGCGGACTTCTGTCGCTGGCGCTGAAAAAGCTGTTCAGCGTATACGGCGCGTTCCCGCTGCTGCTGGCGCTGTTCGCGCTGTGTCTCATAACGGCGTGTAATTCCAGCATATCCGATATAATCAAGAAAATCCGCGAGAGAAGCCATGCGGAGTATGACCCGGCGATGTACGACGAGCCGGAGATAAGACAGGAGCGCACAGCGAGGAAGCCGTCGCGGAGCGCGTCCGATGCTCCGGCAATCGCTCCGGTGTCACGCCGCAATGTATATCCCATAGATATCCCGCTTGGGGACGACGAGGAGGCGCTGCCGCTCAACCGGTTCGAGACACCGGCCGAGCCTGAGACAAAGGCGAAAAAGGCCAAGGTGCGCAGAAAGCTCCCGGACGACCGGCCGGAAGATGTTCAGCCCGCGCCCGTTGTTATCCCTGAGCAGCAGCCAAAGGCGGCTGAGAGCGACGATCTGGAGGACGGCTTCTGCGAGTTCCCAATCAGGCGCAAGGTGAAGGCCGCGCCCGTTGCGATGGCCGCGGAGATAAACGACCCGCCGAAGACAAAGAAGGTCAAGCGCGACGAGGTCGACGCGGAAGCGAAGGCCGTGGAGAACGCCGTACAGGCGGCCCAGACGGCGGACGGGGACTATGTGTTCCCGCCGACATCGCTCCTGCGCGCAGGCTCAGGCGCGGTTGCCGACTGCCGCGACGAGATAATGGTCAACCGCGACAGGCTTGAAAAGGCGCTCAACAGCTTCGGTGTCAATTCGCCGATAACGAATATAACCCGCGGCCCCACGGTGACGCGCTATGACATCGAGCTTGAGCAGGGGCTGAAGCTTGCCAAGGTCACGAACCTTGCCGGCGATCTGGCGCTGGCGCTCGGCGTTATGAACGTCCGCGTCGCGCCGATACCGAACATGGTAGCGACAGTCGGCATCGAGGTGCCGAACAAGATAGTCAGCACCGTGTATCTGCGCGATATAATCGAGTCACAGCGCTTTACAAGCGCAAAATCGAAGCTCAGCTTCGCACTTGGCAAGGATATCGGCGGCGAGTGCATAGTCGGCAACATCGCAAAGCTGCCGCATATGCTCATCGCGGGCACGACCGGCTCCGGTAAATCCGTGTGCATGAATTCGCTGATACTGAGCCTGCTGTACAAGGCGCGTCCCGACGAGGTGCGCCTGATAATGATCGACCCGAAAATGGTCGAGCTTGGCGTATATAACGGCATCCCGCATCTGTATGTCCCGGTCGTCACCGACCCGAAGAAGGCGGCGGGCGCGCTGCAATGGTCGGTAGTCGAGATGATGAAGCGTTACCGCCTCTTCTCCGAGGCCGGGGTGCGCGACATCGCAAATTATAATAAGCACTGCGCCGAGATCGGCGAAGCGACGATACCGCAGGTCGTCATCGTCATAGACGAGCTTGCAGACCTTATGCTCGTCGCCTCCAAGGAGGTCGAGGAAAGCATATGCCGCATCGCCCAGATGGGGCGCGCCGCCGGTATGCACCTCGTCATTGCGACTCAGCGTCCGTCAGCGGATGTCATCACCGGACTTATGAAGGCGAACATCCCGTCGAGAATCGCATTTGCCGTCTCGTCCGCGATGGAAAGCCGCATAATCCTTGATGTGTCCGGTGCGGAAAAGCTTGTCGGCATGGGCGATATGCTGTATTCTCCCGTCGGCTGCGGCAAGCCCACGCGTATTCAGGGCGCGTTCGTCTCCGACGAGGAGCGCGAGGACGTTATACAGTTTATCAAGGAGAGCACCGGCGGCGCGCAGGTGAACTCCGAGATCGAGGAATTCATGGACAAGGCCGCCGAGGACAAGAAGGGCGCGGCGGACTCCAAGAGCGACAAGGACGAGGATTCTCTCATGGGAAGCTATGACGAGATGCTGCCGCAGGCGGTCGAGGTCGTGCTGGAGATGAAGCAGTGCTCCGTCTCGATGCTCCAGCGGCGCATAAAGCTGGGCTATTCCAGAGCGGCGCGCATTGTCGATCAGATGGAAGAGTTGGGCGTTGTCGGCCCCTACGAGGGCGCGAAGCCGCGCAGTGTCGTCATCGACCGCGACGGCTGGAACGCGCTGAAGGTTCAGCTTGGACTCGCAAGCGACATCGGCGCAGGGCTTGCGGCGGATATGGCCGACACCATGGACGATGAGGAAGACTAAATAAGATAAAATGGACTATTTCAGACCGGATATGACCGCGCTGGATGCCAACAAGCTGAGTATGCTGGCGCTGGCGCATGTCGGGGACGCGGTGTATGAGCTGCTTACCCGCACAATGCTGTGTACGCGGGCGAACAGCTCCGTCGCACAGCTTCATAAGCAGACGGTTTCATACGTTAACGCCCCGGCGCAGGCGCGCGCGGCGGAGAAAATTCTGCCGCTGCTGGATGCCGAGGAGGCTTCGGTATACCGCCGCGGGCGGAACGCGAAGGTCAATTCCGTGCCGCACAACGCGGATATCGGGCAGTACCACGCCGCGACAGGGCTTGAGGCACTGTTCGGCTGGCTGTATTTGCAGGGGCGGACGGAGCGCGTGGAGGAGCTTTTCTGCGCGATAATGGAGGCTGAATAAATGCCGCTTGACGCTATTACAATATCCGCGCTCTGCGACGAACTGCGGCCACAGCTTGAGGGCGCGCGCATCGACAAGGTGCAGCAGCCGGAGCGGGACACCGTCCTGCTCTCGGTGCGCAGTCTCGGCAAGAACCGCCGCCTGCTCATCGCGGTGGGCGCGGGGAATGCGCGGCTGCATTTCACGGCGGAGAGCATAGAAAACCCCGCCGAGCCGCCGATGTTCTGTATGCTCCTGCGCAAGCATCTGATCGGCGCGAGGATCGTTTCAATAAGCCAGCCGGAGCATGAGCGTATGCTGGAGCTGGAGATCGACACGCATGACGAGCTGGGCTTTGCCGCGCGCAAGAAGCTTGTGCTTGAGCTTATCGGGCGCAGTTCGAATCTTATCCTCGTCGGCTCTGACGGGCGCATTATCGACTGTATGCGCCGAATGGATTTCGCCGGGGACGCGGAGCGCAGTATGATGCCGGGCATGTTTTACCGTATGCCGCCGAAGCAGAATAAGCTGTCCGTGTTCGACGCCGCCGAGGACGAGCGCCGCGCGCTCATCGCGCAGGCGGACAGAACGGCGCCGATGGATAAATGGCTGCTGTCGGCCTTCTCAGGGCTGTCGCCGCTGCTGTGCCGCGAGCTTGCTTATCGCTGCGGCGGAGATCATGAGCGGCTTGACAGCTGCATTTCCGCCCTGCTTGAAAGCCTTGCCAACGGCGAGACCGCGCCGTATATGCTCACGCGCGGCGGCGCGCCGTTTGATTACAGCTGCATAGCGATAGGTCAGTACGGAAGCGCGGCGGAGACGGAGCGCTTCGGCAGCTTTTCGGAGCTTCTGGATAATTTCTACGCCCGGCGTGACAGGCTTGAACGCCAGCGCCGCCGCGGCAGCGAGCTTACGCATTATGTCAAGACTCTGCGTGACCGCACGGCGAGAAAGCTCGCCGCGCAGAGCGAGGAGCTGAGCCGCGCGGACAGCCGCGAAGAGCTGAAAAAGCAGGCGGAGCTGGTCACGGCAAACATATACCGCATGAAAAAAGGGGACAGGGAGCTGAGGTGCGAGGATTATTACGAGCCTGACTGCCCGGAGATCGTCATCCCGCTCGACGTGCTGAAAACGCCTCAGCAGAACGCGGCGGCGATGTACAAGGAATACAACAAGCTGAAGGCTGCGAAGGAGCACTTGACGGTGCTTGTCGCGCAGGGCGAAGCACAGCTTGATTATCTCAACAGCGTTATGAGCGAGCTTCAGTGCGCCGAGAGCGAGAAGGATCTGGCCGATATCCGGCTGGAGCTTATCGCCTCCGGCTATGACCGCAAGGCGAAGGCAGTGAAGAAGGAGCGTCTGCGCCCTCAGCAGCCGCTGAGGTTTGTCACCGACGACGGGTTGGAAGTCCTCGTGGGGCGAAGCAATATCCAGAACGACGAGCTGACGACGAAGCTTGCCCGCCGCACGGACTACTGGCTGCACACGCAGAAGGTGCACGGCAGTCATGTCATCCTGCGCTGTGACGGGCTGGAGCCGCCGCAGAGGAGCATCGAGCAGGCGGCGTGCATCGCGGCCTACTATTCGCAGGGGCGGGACTCCGGCAAGCTCCCGGTGGACTACACGATGGTGCGCTTCGTGCGCAAGCCCTCCGGCGCGCTGCCGGGCAAGGTGATTTACACCGATTACAGAACTATCATCATCGAAAGCGACGAGAACCTTGCCGAAAGACTCCGCGTCAAAAAATGAATCGCGGCTCCACTGACACCGGTGGTGTGCAATTTAACCAATTAAATCGCCGCACAAGACCCGGAATTTTTATTCATCCGGGTCTTGACATTTTTTGTCGCGGTGCTATAATACGCACAACAAGTGAAAACTTCAAACCTATGACGGAGAGAAGTAACCAGTGCAGAAAACCCTCAGAGAGTCCCGGATGGTGTGATCGGGGCGGCGGACGGCTGGCGAATGGACTTCGGAGGGCGGATCGAAAGGGCGACTTAGTAGAGACCGACGGGTATCCCACCCGTTATCCATCGGGGCGCATATGATGGTATGCGTAAGCGAGCGGGCGTTTTATGACGTCAATTTGGGTGGTATCGCAGAAGTGAACGGCTTTTGTCCCATGAGTATGGGATGAAGGCTTTTTTCTTTTCCCGACCCCGGCACAGCCCGGAAAACATCTGCCATCCAAAATCATATAAAATCGGAGGAAAAACACAATGAAAACCAACAGCACTATCAAGAAAATCTTTGCAATGCTCCTTGCCTGCGCCATGATGCTGGCCTTCGCGGCCTGCGGCAGTAGCCCCGCGCCGGCAGCGTCGGAAGACCCCGCCGATGACGACGGCACGATAAAGGTCGCAATAATCAAGCAGCTTGATCACGCGTCCCTCGACGAGATCGCAAACGCGATTGCCGCCCGCTTTGACGAGATGACCGCTGCAGGTGACGTCAAGGTCGAGTATTCCATAAGCTCCGGCCAGAACGACCAGACCATTCTCAAGCAGCTGTGCGATCAGGCGATAGCCGATAAGGTCGACGTCATCGTCCCCATCGCAACCACCGCCGCGCAGGTAGCGACTCTCTCCGCCGAGGGCACCGGCGTCAAGGTCGTCTACGCCGCAATATCCGACCCCGCCGCCGCGAACCTGACCGGCATCGACTATGTCACCGGCACCAGCGACGCGCTGAACACCTCCTTCATCCTTGACATGATGTTCGCGCAGAACCCGGATATCAAGAAAGTCGGCCTGCTGTACTCTCTGTCCGAGCCGAACTCTGCAACCCCAATAGCCGACGCGAAGGCATACCTTGACGCGAAGAACATTGAGTACGTCGAGCAGACCGCGAACACCAACGACGAGGTCGTCGCCGCGTCATCCGCCCTTATCGCGGCGGGAGTTGACGCGATCTTCACCCCGACCGACAACACCATAATGGCCGCTGAGCTTGCAATTTACGAGGATCTCGCAAACGCCGGCATCCCGCACTACACCGGCGCCGACTCCTTCGTCCGCAACGGAGCTTTTGCTACCTGCGGCGTGAACTACACCGAGCTTGGCCGCAAGACCGCGGAGCTGGCCGTCAGAGCCGTATCCGGCGAAGCGCTTGATGACTTCTACCTCATGGACGGCGGCATCATCACCGTCAACACCGAGACCGCCGCGGCACTCGGCGCGGATTACTCCGTGTTTGCCGACATGGGCGAGCTGGTCGAGGTCACTACCACCAAGGACTGATATTGATATTCACCGTCCCCCGGCGCAATGCCGGGGGAACCGGCCTGAAAGGAGTTTTCGCCCATGCTGATAATCAGCCAGACCGCGCTGGAACTGGGCTTCATGTACGCGCTTGTGGCGATGGCGCTTTTTTTGAGCTATCGCATCCTTGATATCGCAGATATGACGACCGACGGCTGCTTCGTACTCGGAGCCGCCGTCTCGGTCACGCTTTCCGCCGCGGGGCATCCGTTCCTCGCGCTGCCCGCCGCAATGCTCGCGGGAGCCTGCGCCGGATTCGTCACGGCGTTTTTGCAGACGCGTCTCGGCGTCCCATCGATACTCGCCGGTATAGTCACGAACACCGGGCTTTATACGATAAACCTCATGGTCATGGGCTGGAAGTCGAATTTCAGTCTACTCGGCGGCACGACGATATTCACCCTCCTGCGTGATACCGGTATCGGCGGCGACTGGTATGAGCTGCTGCTGGCGGCGTTTATCACTATCCTTGCCGCGGTTCTGCTGAGACTTTTCCTCGGTACGCGGCTTGGCCTATCTATCCGCGCGACAGGCGACAATCAGGACATGGTGCGCGCATCGTCCTTAAACCCGAACTTTACGATAACCGTCGGCCTCTGTATCGCAAACTCTCTGACCGCGCTCTCCGGCGCGATAGTCGGCCAGTATCAGAAAACCGTGGACATAAATTCCGGCACGGGCATTGTCGTCATCGGCCTTGCCTGCCTAATTATCGGCGAAACTCTGCTTGGCCGCCGCACGGTCACAAAGGGCGTCATCGCCGTGATTCTCGGCTCGATAGTGTACCGCTTCATCTATGCGATAGTGTTCTACACCAAGGTTGTCCCGGTGGAGTGCCTGAAGCTTCTGACGGCGGTCATAGTCGCGCTGGCGATCGCCGCGCCGAGCATCAAAAAATGGGCGGCGTTCCAGCACCGCAAGCTCGCGGCGCAGAGAAGGTGAGGGAACTTACATGCTTGATATAAAGAACATCTCCAAAACCTTCAACCCCGGCACCGTGAATGAAAAACGCGCGCTTACCGACTTCTCGCTGCATCTTGAGCGGGGCGACTTCGCAACGATAGTCGGCTCGAACGGCGCGGGAAAATCCACGCTCTTCAACGCGATAGCGGGCTGCTTCTATGCCGACACCGGCAGCATATCGCTTGCGGGACGTGACATCACCTTCACCCCGGAGCATCAGCGAAGCCGCATTATCGGGCGGCTGTTTCAGGATCCGCTCCGCGGCACCGCGCCGCACATGACGATAGAAGAAAATCTCGCGCTCGCGTATCTGCGCGCCTCGCACGGAAATCCCTTCAGCCGCATATCCCGCGCCGATAAGGAAAAGTTCCGCGCACAGCTGTCGCTGCTGGATATGGGGCTTGAGGATCGTATGCGGCAGCCGGTCGGCCTGCTGTCGGGCGGCCAGCGTCAGGCATTGACGCTGCTGATGGCGACGATGGTTCCGCCTGAGCTGCTGCTGCTCGATGAGCACACGGCGGCACTCGACCCTGCGACGGCGGAAAAGGTGCTTGAGCTGACACAGCGCATCGTCGAGGAGAGTCACATAACCTGCCTTATGGTTACGCACAACATGACGCAGGCGCTTGAGCTTGGCAACCGCACCCTGATGATGGCGGACGGGCATATCGTCATGGACGTAAGCGGCAAGGAACGCGAGGGGATGACGGTTGACGATCTGGTCGCTAAGTTCAAGGCCGGGACGGGCAAGGCGCTGGATAACGATAGGATGCTGCTTTCATAAATATCTTAACAGCTAACAAACCGCATTGATGTATCATCAATGCGGTTTGCCGTTAAATGCAACAAAAATGTGTGCGGGCGAATAGCTATTATGACGGAATTGAAAAGCTGAGTTGCCAATAGTTATTTTTTAGGCTATTATAATGATATTCAGGTGCGCTCGGCGCATAAAGGGGAGGAGTATTATGGCACAACTCAGACCAAAAATAGTGAAGCTCGCAAAGATAATCGGCGGCGCTTCAGGTATGCTCGTCAAGATAGATGAGAACGCTCCGGAGTATTACTGCATGGAGAACATCGTCTCCGACGACGAGGCCGACATCGCCATCGCCGCGGGACTGCGCAAGGAGCGCACTGCGGGCTGGCTCGCCGCGAAGGTGGGGAAGACCGTCGCGGAGATACAGCCAGCGCTTGATAACCTCGTGTACTACGGCGTGTTCCGCCGCGTGTACAGCGAAGAGCTGGGCGAGGATACATATTTCATGCAGATATTTGCGCCCGGCATACTCGAAATGATGGTGAATAATCAGCCGCTCATGGCGGCGCATCCTGAGGTCGGCCGCGCGTTTGAGGAATACACACGTCTGCGTATGCAGGCGATGGGGCCGATACTGCCCGACGGCTACGGCCTTATGCGCGTTATCCCTGTGGAGAGCGCCATCGAGGGGCTGCCTGGCGTTACCGACGACGAACGCCTGTCTTACTATTTGAATAAATACGATACGTTTTCGGTCTCGCCGTGTTCGTGCCGTGCGTCGCGTACGCTGCTGGGGGACGGCTGCGGACATCTCGCCGAGGACATGTGCGTGCAGATGGGCAAGGGCGCGGAGCACTACATCCGTTCCGGCCGCGCGCGTCAGATAAGCCGCGAAGAGGCTTATGAGATCGTGAAGCGCGCTGAGGAAAACGGCCTCATGCACGACATCCCGAACATCGAGGGCAGCGGCGAGACGTCGGCTATCTGCAACTGCTGTGCCTGCGCCTGCTTCGGACTTCGCGCCGGCATGATGTTCGGTGCGCGTGATGCGATCCGCTCGAACTTCGTTGCCGAGGTGGACGAAGCCAAGTGCGTGGCCTGCGCGCAGTGCGTCGAGGTATGTCCCGGCAACGCGCTGAAGCTCGGCCAGAAGCTCTGCGCGACGAACGACACTTCCGCGCCGAAGTATACGAAGATAACCGAGACCTTCAACTTTGCCAAGGCCGTCAATGAGGACTACCGCGAGAACCGCGAGGACGTCCTGCCGAGCGGTACCGCGCCGTGTAAGGCCGCGTGTCCTGCCCATATCCCGGTGCAGGGCTATCTCAAGCTCGCCGCGCAGGGGAGATACACCGAGGCGCTGGAGCTTATCAAGACGGAGAACCCGTTCCCAGCGGTCTGCGGGCGAATCTGCAACAAGCGCTGTGAGGCTGAGTGTACCCGCGGCGACGTTGACGAAGCGGTCGCCATTGACGAGGTCAAGCGCTTCATAGCCGACCACGACATGCACGAGGCGACCCGTTTTGTGCCGAAGATGGTCAACCAGATCGGCAGACCGTATACCGAGAAGATCGCCGTCATCGGCGCGGGGCCTGCCGGTATGAGCTGTGCGTATTATCTGGCGCAGAAGGGCTATCCCGTCACCGTGTTCGACCGCAACCCGGTTCCGGGCGGAATGCTGACTCTCGGCATACCGTCATTCAGGCTTGAGAAGGACGTGCTCAACGCTGAGATAGACATTCTCAAGGAGATGGGCGTCGAATTCAGGTGCGGCGTCGAGGTCGGCAAGGACGTCACAATTCAGCAGCTGCGCGGCGAGGGCTACAAGGGCTTCTATCTGGCGATAGGCGCGCAGAAGTCCGCAAAGCTGCACGTCCCCGGCGAAGAACTGGAGGGCGTGCTCGGCGGCGTCGACTTCCTGCGGGAAGTGAACCTCGGCAATAAGCCGGGCATCGGCAGGCGCTGTGCCGTTATAGGCGGCGGCAACGTTGCGATGGACGTCTGCCGCAGTGCAGTGCGTCTCGGCGCGGAGGAGACCTATGTGTTCTACCGCCGCTCCGAAGCGGAGATGCCCGCAGATCCGGAGGAAGTCCGCGAGGCGATGGAAGAGGGCGTGAAGTTCCGCTTCATGAGCGCGCCTGTTGAGATCATCGGCGCGGACGGCAGAGTCAGTGCGATAAAGATAGAGAAGATGGCGCTTGGCGAGCCGGACGAGAAGGGACGCCGCAAGCCCGTCGGCACCGGAGAATTTGAAATCGTTGAGATAGACAGCGTCATCGGCGCGGTCGGCCAGACCGTCGACTGGGGCACTCTTGACGTCGGTGCGCTCAAGACCACGAAGAAGAACACCGCAGAGGCCGACAGCCTGACCTATCAGACCGCACAGCCCGACATCTTTGTCGGCGGCGACTGCTACTCCGGGCCGAAGTTTGCGATAGACGCAATCGCGGCGGGCAAGGAAGCCGCAATCTCGCTGCACCGCTATGTCCACCCCGGCCAGACGCTCACTGCGGGGCGCGATCGCCGAGAGTACCGCGCGCTCGACAAGGAGCACGCGATGATCGGCGTCGGCGGCTTCGACAGGGAACACCGCCAGACCCCGGGCTACAACGCCGCAAAGGCCAAGACCTTTGCCGATGCGCGCGTGACCTTCACCGAGGAACAGGTGCGCAAGGAGTGCGCCCGCTGCCTCGGCTGCGGAGCAACCAAGGTGGACAGTTATCTCTGCATCGGCTGTGGACTGTGCACTACGAAGTGCAAGTTTGACGCGATACATCTCAAGAAGGTTCGTGACTGGCATGCGGCACCGTTCGAGGCGATGCCGATAAAGGTTGCGGAGAATCTCGTCAAGCGCACCGGCGGCATTGTCAAAAAGGCGGTCACGAAATAATGCACGAGCTTGGCATTTGCGACGCGCTGCTGAAAATGGTAGACTGTATCGCGCGCGACGAGGGGCTTGCCTGCGTGATAAAGGTGACGGTCGAGGTTGGCTCGCTGTCCGGCGTTGTTCCGGCGTATCTCGCCGACTGCTGGGAGGCCGTGACCGACGGGACGCCGTATCAGAGCACGGCGTTCGCGGTCGAAACGCTGCCGGGCGTCGCGCAGTGCATCGACTGCGGCGAGAAATTCACCGCGGATATTGAGAAGCTTGTCTGCCCGCGCTGCGGCGGAAAAAAGCTCACGCCGCTGAACGGACGCGAGCTTATACTGAAAGAAATTGAAGCGGACTAAATAACTCGACTCAGAAAATTTGCCGCCTCCCTCATCGGGGAGGCGGCAAAGGAAATTCTTCATGGAGTGCAAATCTACACGCATCTCTCCCTCAGTCAGCTTCGCTGATAGCTCCCTCGTCAGAGGGAGCCAAAACTACAAAAAGCTGCTATCGATTGATAGCAGCTTTTTATAATCACACTTCTGCGCTGTCAAACACGCCGAAGCCGGCCACTTCTGTGGTCGGGAGAGAGAAGACTATGCTTCCTGCCCTGCTGTCTGGCCCGGCCTTTTCGAGAATAGCGCGCATTATCCCCGCCTTCTGCTCGGCGGTGGAGACGATGAGGATTACCTCTTTCTCATCGGCAATCGAGATATTATAGAACTTTGCCGCGTCCTTCGCGCCCGTGCCCTTGCCGTGCAGCACTGTTCCACCGCGGGCGCCCGCGGCTCTCGCCGCGTTCATTACCGCATCGGTGCTGCCCTCGTTTGATATGGCGACGATAAGCTCATAGTCGTAGTTTATCGCCGGGGTGTATTTCGCGTTCTTTGTATCTCCGTTCATGTATGCCACAGCCCTTCCTCCTCCAACACTTTTTATGGGTACGGCGATCACGAAACCGTGCCCCGGTACGCCGAGGTGCAGGTATCGCCGCTGCGCGGCTATAAGCTGCGCGGTTTTTTCTTCATTTGCAGCAGTGAGAACGACGCGCTTTTCATTGGACTCTATGCCCAAGAGGTCGAGCATTCCCTGCATGGCCGTTCCGCGCCCGTGCAGCGTCACGGTGAGTGGAAGCGACAGCTTTTCGCATATCTCCGTCAGTGCTTCAAGCGCGTCGGGATTTATTATGGATATAACGTAATTCATGCTCCCGTCTCCTCCCACAGCTCTATTATATCAAAGTCACCGTATGTCTCGACCGCCGCCGTATGCTTCGCTTTGAGTTCGTATATGAAACCGACGGCCTGAATGGACAGCAGCGGCAGCATGGCAACCATTGCGACGACGCCGAACGCGTCGCGCAGGACGCTCCCGCCAACGGCGATGCTCGCGCCCATGACAAACTGGAGCATAAATGTCGCCGTCATGGGGCCGGAAGCAACTCCGCCGGAGTCAAACGCGATGGCGGTGTATATATCCGGCACGAAAAACGACAGGCCGAGCGCCAGCGCGTAGCCCGGAATGAGGAACCACAGTATAGATATCCCCGTCAGGACGCGGAGCATCGAGATGCCCATGGCGAGCGAGATTGCGACCGAAAGACTGAGCTTTATCGCGCGGCCGGGGATAGCTCCCGCACTGACTTCCTCTATCTGCGTTTCGAGCACTCCGACGGCAGGCTCTGCCGAGATTATGAACCAGCCGAGCAGCATCGCAAGGGGAATGAGCAGCCAGCTCATATTGCCAGCGAGCGCGGCTCCAAGCTCTGCGCCGAGAGCCGAGAAGCCGATGTTGACGCCGGTGAGGAACAGCACGAGGCCGACATATGTATAAAGAATACCGATGAGAATCTTTACAAGACTGCGGCGGTTCAGACGCAGTAGCGCGAGCTGGAACACGAGAAATATCGCAACTATCGGCAGCATGGCAACCGCCATTTCCTTCATATACACGGGTATTGCGGCGAGAAACGCGCGCCCTATCTCGGCAGTGTCGCCATATGATGCGGCGCTGATATCAACGACGGCGCTGCCGCCGCTGGAGAAAAAGCCGAGCAGCAGGACAGAGAGAATAGGCCCGATCGAGCACAGCGCGACAAGACCGAAGCTGTCCGCCTCGGCGCGGTCGTCGCTTCTGACCTTGGAGACACCAAGCCCCATCGCAAGGATGAACGGCACGGTCATCGGCCCCGTGGTGACTCCGCCGGAGTCAAAGGCGATGCAGAGAAAGTCACTATCCGTGAACGCGGCGAGCACGAATATCAGCGTATAGCACACGATGAGTATCCAGCGGAGCGACGCGCCGGTGAGGATACGGAGCATACATATCGCCATGAACAGCCCGACGCCCGCGCCGACGGTCACGAGCAGGACGCTGCTTTTGATATGCGGCACGGTCTGAGCCAGAACCTGTAGGTCAGGCTCCGCGACAGTAATGGCAAAGCCGAGCAGGAAGCTGACACCGAGAATCAGCGGCATATTCTTCGTACGGGTCAGCGCCGTGCCAATCTTGCTGCCGATGGGCGTCATGGACTGCTCTGCGCCGAGGGAAAACAGCCCCATTCCAACGACCAGCATCACCGCGCCTATCAGAAAGCACAGCAGCAGATCGGGGCGCATCGGCGTGACCATGAGGCACAGCAGAAGCACTATGACCGCGATGGGCAGCACCGACAGCGCGGCTTCAACGATTTTCTCTTTGATTGCGGTTCTGTTTCTTTCCAGCTGAGTTAGTTTTATAATATCACTCCCTGAGATTTTTCTTTTCCTAATAGTAACATGAAACCGCATGTCATGGCAAGCCAACTTCGCATAATAATGTGCATTGGACACAAAATGTTTAAAAAATTGCGGCTATCTTAACAGAAAAATAGCGCGGCGGTGCGGCGCAGAAAAAATCAGCACCGGACAAAGTCCGGTGCTGACCTATGGGGGGGTGCTTCGCATCGACTGCGGCTGCGACACTGAGCCGGTACAAAGCATATATGGAGCTTAAAGCAGAGCGTTTATCTTCGCTTCAACTTTTTCGGCGGTGTCCTTGGGGACTATGCCGGCCGCGACGACCTTATCAAATATCTCGCCGCATTTTTTCTTGTTGAACATCTTTATGGGGTATTTGAGGAGCTGGGGCGCGTCCTCCTTAATGACGGCCGCGGTTGCGGGATTGTCAAACAGTTCCTTTACGGTCAGGCTTCTGAAATCCATATCGGTTCTCCTTATAATTAATAGTAGGTTTGAATCAGACGATGTTGTACTTCTTCAGCAGGTCGACGATGACGTTGTTGGTAAGCGGCTCCTTGACGAGACCGAGCAGCGGGAGAATAGTGGGCAGCAGGAACTCCAACGGCTTCTTGCCGTCGAGCAACTTGCTGGTAGCATACAGCAGGTCGCGGATATCGTACACGGAGCCCCAGACTTCGGGCACGCCGCGGTCAATGTTGCAGAGCGTGTAGACCGCTTCCATACCGGTGCGGATGGAGTACTCGGTAGTGAACACGGTGTCGCGCGGAGTGTCGGCGAACTGACCAACAAAGGCAAGGTTGACGGAACCGTCGGGAACTACCTTGGGGCGGTCGCCCTCGGCTCTGGGCATGAAGAAGGTGGTGACGTAGGGCATCATGCAGGGCGTGGTGTTGCACTCTTTCTCAGCAAGCTCCATGATCTGATCCTCAGGGATGCCGATGTGATACAGCCACTCTGCGCACAGCTCTATGCCGGTGCAGTCGCACATATTCTTCTTTATGAAGTCGCCCTTGTCGTCCCAGCAGTTCAGACCGTAGACCCAGATGAGGCAGTGGTCGGAGGGCTGCTCTTGGAACTGCCCCTGACGGTTGATAGTCCAGCTTATGAGCCAGCTGGAGTCGCGGCAGGTGACGATGCCGCCAGTGACGACCTTGCCGGAGAGGGGATCTCTCTTGCATATCTTCTGGATGGCGTCAAGTATCTGCTTGTTGGCGGTGTCGACAGTCCAAGATTCCCAGCTGGTCTCCTTGATGCCGGCAAAGAACTTTTCGGGATGGCCGAAAGCGGGATCCTGCGCCGCGATCTTTTTCCACATCTCGATGGAGGGGCCTTCGCCGTTCGTGACGGTGACGACGGGGGCGTGGGTTTGATCGCCGTAGGCGGAGGCGTCGCCTTGGCAGCCGTTGGTGCAGATGACGAGGTCGTTCTCGGTCAGGTCGATGACCTTCTCAACGCCGCCCTGCGTGAACTCTATCTTCTTTGCGACTTTCTTTTCGGGCGTGCAGTCGCAGACAATATTGGTGACGGTGGTGTCGTACAGGATCTTTCCGCCGTGGTCGGTGATGTATTTGCACATCGGGAGGATCATGGATTCATACTGGTTGTAGCGGGTGAAGCGGAGCGCGCTCAGGTCGGGCAGACCGTCGATGTGGTGGATGTAGCGCTGAAGATAGAGCTTCATCTCAAGGGCGGAGTGCCACTTCTCGAAGGCGAACATCGTCTGCCAGTAAGTCCAGAAGTTGGTCTGGTAGAAGTCATCGTCGAACACATCGTCGATCTTCTTATCCTCAAGGGACTTGTTCGTTGCCATGAACAGCTTGAGCAGCTGAGTTGCGGCGGAGGGGTTCAGACCGTATTTTCTGTCGGTGTGGGCGTCCTGCCCCTGCTTCTCGGTGACGCGGCAGAGGGAGAAGTTCGGGTCTTCCTTGTTCAGGTGATAGTATTCGGAGAAAACGGTCTCGCCGGGATTGATGATGGAGGGGATGGACTTGAACAGATCCCACATGCACTCAAAGTGGTTATCCATCTCGCGCCCGCCGCGCATGATGAAGCCTTTGGTTGCGTCATAGATACCGTCGCAGGAGCCGCCGGCGAGGGGGAGATGCTCGAAAAGGGTGATCTTTTCGCCGGGCATCTGGGCGTCGCGGATCAGGAAACAGGCCGCCGCAAGACCTGCTAGGCCGGTGCCGACTATGTACGCCGACTTATCGTCGATACCTTCGGGCTTTTTGGGGGTTGCAAATGCCTCATAGTTACCGCTGCTGTAATACATTCTTCTTTCCTCCTGAATAATTTATTTTGTCTGCGCACTGCGCAGTAAATCACGGCTATTCCCCGGCTATCGCGGCAAGTCCGCCGCGGTCGAGAATATAGATCTTTCCGCGGCCGGTGGAGATAAGACCCATATCGCGCATGTGATCCAGCTCGCGGCTGATGACCACGCGCGTTGTGCCGAGGTCGTTTGCAATGTCCTCGTGCGTTATACGCACTTCGGCGGAATCGGGAGCGTCGTCGCTGAGGCGTTCGAGAAGAGCGCGGGCGACACAGCTTCGCAGGGTGTTGAAAAAAGAATATGAGATGTTGTTCAGAATATGCTGCGCCGTTTTCGCGCAGGCATCAAAAATGAAGTTCGCCATGAGTGGCTCCTCATATGCGGTCGGCGCCATGTCGGAGCGCTGAAGGTAGGCGAGAGTGGTGTCGTCAAGAGACTGGAGCGAGGGGACGACGTCGTTTCCGCGGGCGTTATCGACGGTCATAATGCTGAACGCTTCGCCCTTCGGAAGCCTGAAAAGCGTTATTTCGCGCCCGGTGCCAGAGCTGAGATATACCCGCAGCTTGCCCTCAAGTACGAAAACGATGCCGTCTTTTTTCACGGTTTTGAAGATGACGTTTTCGCCGGGCTTGTAGCGGCGGAATATCGCATTTTCGCGCAGGCGCTGGCGGCTCTTTTCACTCAGCCTGTCCCAAAAAGGTAGGCACTCAGATATATCGTGTCTCGTCATATTGCACCTCTGTATAAGCTGTTATAGGCACTAACATCTATGCCTAAAAAAATATGGTGCAGTTCCATCAGCATCCGATCTTGTCTGAATATTATCAAATCCTATCCGGATTTCTGCACCTTTTGTTACGCAACTACCGAAATAAATAGTCACGATATAAATTTTGTATAAATCCTATAGACTCAAGTGTCCGCTTTTATATATCTTGCCAATACATCGGAATAGAACATCAGGTTCTCGGACGTGCTGACCTCGTATTCCGTGCCGTTGAAGATGTCAACCCCGGTGTAGGCGTTTATCATCAGCTGAAGGAACATGCGTGTGTTGAGGTCGGGACGGACGGAGCCGTCGGCAATGCCTTCTTCGATTGCCTTGGCGGAGGGGATAGGTATCTCGCGGTCGTAAAACTGCCAGAAGATTTTATTCATGTCAATGTCCCCGGCTTCGGGCGAGGTGGTGTAGCTCAGCATTTCACGCGTATAGCGGTACCATTCAGGGAAGGAGATGTAGGTGCTGTTATACTCCGCCATTGCCGCGAGGCAGCGGTCGTACCCGGTGTGAAGATTTTTCACCCGCTCCTGATAGCGCGCCATAAAGCCCTCATAGAACACGACCAGTGCGTCCCGCCACACGGCGAGCACAAGGCTGTCCTTCGTGCCGAAGTAGCGGTATACGGACATGGGGGTGAGTCCGACTTCGCGCGCAATGCGGTTTATAGACGTTGCGGCGACGCCCTCGGATATGAAGAGGGACTGCGCAACCTTGATTACTTTTTGTATATTCTGATCTCTTTCTTTGGAAGCAGCCATATTATACCTCCGTGCGGTTTTCCTCAGTTTAACCCGCAGAAGGCCGCGCGTCAATAGTTCGTTTGACAGGCCGCGTTTTCAGGCTTGGATGTAAACCGGACTTTTTCCGGACATTTCAGTATATGCTGCCAAACGGGATTTATTAATTGAGAATAGCGCGGCCTTGAAGGTGTTTCGTTTGTGTGTAATAAATTAAAAAACAAATCGTAGCTTGTATGAAGAAGATACTTGTTTCGTCTCCTTACGTGCAAATTTGTATATAACATATATTGACGTTTGGGCTTTTGGTTAATATAATTGTAAAGCTTTACGTAATTATATAGAGAATCTGGTGATTAGAATGCACAATCTGCTGCACGAGAACGGAAAGCAAATGTCTGATTCGCTTATAACGGCGGTTTTTGTCATCCTGTCGGGCGGTTATCAGGACGCATATTCGTACTGCTGCCGCGGCGGCGTTTTTGCGAACGCACAGACGGGAAACATCGTCCTTATGAGCATAAATATGTTTGAGGGAAAACCGTCGCTGTGTCTGAAATACCTGATACCGCTGGCGGCGTTCCTCGTCGGTATTTATGTCGCCGAGGTAATACACTATAAGTACAAGGACATGGAGAAGATACACTGGAGACAGATCATTGTTCTCTGCGAGATAGTGGTGCTGTTCGCAGTCGGCTTCATGCCGCAGAGCGTAAACGCTGCGGCGAACGCGCTTGTTTCGTTCGTCTGCGCGCTCCAGCTTCAGACCTTTCATAAGCTCAGAGGGCATGCCTATGCAAGCACTATGTGCATCGGTAATATGCGCAGCGGCATGACGGCGCTGCATGCGTATTTTATGAGCCACGATCGAAATATCCTCTATAAGGCGCTCACATATTTTGGCGTCGTGATAATTTTTGCAATTGGCGCGGGACTTGGCGGCGTTATCGTCGTCCGCTGGGGCGAGCACTCGATTTGGATAAGCTGCGTGCTCCTCGCGATAAGCTTTGCGCTTATGCAGATAAAGGACAAAAAATGATATGACAGAAAGACCGCTGCCAGCGTTTGCCGGCAGCGGTTTTAATTGCAGATGAAGCGGGTAAGCAAAGCTTACTTCATGCCGTTCTCGTAGGCCTCGATCATCTTCTTGACCATCTGGCCGCCGATGGAACCGGCCTGACGGCTGGTGAGGTCGCCGTTGTAACCGTTCTTCAGGTTGACGCCGACTTCAGAAGCGGCTTCCATCTTGAACTTCTCCATAGCGTCGCGCGCTGCGGGATTGACAAGATGATTACTGGAATTGTAAGACATAGTTTGCATCTCCTTTTCTCTCATTTCGGGTTTGTTTGCCCGAACATATCTTTTGCGGATGCGGGTGATATATGCGGAAGCCGGATATGCAATTTTTGCTATATTAAATTAAAACCTGTATTTTGACAGTATTGGCGGCAGAGATATTCGCGTTATTTGTACAAGGGCTGTCGGAATATGCTGTATCAGGAGGTGAGCTTATGCTGGAAAGCGCGCTGATACTGCTTATGAACAGCCTGCTGCTTATGCTGCGCATTGCGCCGGGGGAATCGTTTGCTAGACCACTGTCGCACGAGGACGAGCAAAAATATCTTGCTCTCTGGGCGGAGGGCAACATTGAGGCGAGAAATAAACTTGTTGAACATAATATGCGCCTTGTGTCGCATATTATGAAAAAATATTTTACGCAGACGGACGATGTCGACGACCTCATATCCATAGGAACCATAGGGCTGATAAAGGGGATAAACACCTACCGCCCGGACAAAGGCGTCCGCCTTGCCACTTATGCGAGCAGATGCATTGAAAATGAAGTACTGATGCATTTTAGGAGCCAGCGGAAGAGCATGTGTGACCTCAGCCTGTCCGAAGCGCTGGATGTGGACAGTGACGGCGACGGGCTATCGATCCTCGATGTGCTCGCGTCCGACGAGGATATGGCGGAGCAGATCGGCAACAATGAGCTGTGCCGAAATCTCGGAAAGTGCATAGACGAATGCCTGACCGAGCGCGAAGCGAAGATAATCCGGCTCAGATACGGGCTTAACGGCGGGCAGCCGATGCCGCAGAGGGACGTTGCGAAGCGCTGCGGCATAAGCCGGTCATACGTATCGCGCATCGAGAAAAAAGCGCTTGAGAAGCTGCGGCAGGTTCTCGGCGAGGACGCATGTCCGACGTGACGTTACGATTGACAAATATCGAAGAATACAATATTATATCAAGGGAGTTTATGCCTTGACGCTTGCCCCGCGGCAAGCGTTTTTTGCTGTGAACCACGACAGAATAACGAGAGAAGTTTATGGATATAAAGGTAACGCCGGGGCTGCTACACGGCACGGTCACGCCGCCGTCGAGCAAAAGCCAGTGCCACCGCGAGATAATCTGCGCGGCGCTTGCGCAAGGCGAAAGCCGGCTTGAAAACGTATATTTTTCGGACGATATAAACGCGACGCTGTGCGGAGTTTCCGCCCTCGGCGCAAAATATATCCGCGAAGCCGATGCCCTGCGCATCACCGGTGGCACGGCAGATACCACGCCGAATATCGACTGCGGCGCTTCGGCGACGACATTGCGTTTGTTACTGCCGGTTGCGCTTGCGCTGTATGGGGAAGCGGTCTTCAAAGGCGTGGCCTCGCTGATGTCGAGGCCGATAGAGCCGTATTTCAGACTGTTCAGGGAACGCGGAATTGAATACGAATTAAATGATAACTGCCTGCGCGTCCGCGGCAGACTGCCGGCGGGCAAATATGTACTGCCGGGCGATGTGTCCAGCCAATTTTTCAGCGGGCTGCTACTCGCACTGTCGCTGCTGGACGGCGAATCGAGGATGTGCGCCGAAAGCCCGATACAGTCGAGGCCGTATATCGACATGACGCTCGACTCGATGAAGCGGCATGGCGTCGGCGTGACGCAGGGTGAGAATGAATTCATCATCCCCTCGCAACACTACGCGAGTTGCGGCTGCACTGTGGAAAGCGACTGGTCGCATGCGGCGCTGTGGCTTGCGGCGCGCGAGCTTGGAAATGATATTAGTATACACGGCATGAATGAAAACAGCGTTCAAGGCGACAGAATATTTATGGAATATCTGCACGCCCTGCGCGGCGGAGGGGATGCTGCACTGGATGTGTCCCAATGCCCGGATATCGTGCCGCCGCTGGCGTTGGCCGCGGCGCTGCGCCCCGGACGCTGCGATATTACGCACGCCGCGCGGCTGAGGTACAAGGAGTGCGACCGGCTGGACGCGGTGAGCTGCGTGCTCAATGCTTTGGGCGCGGACGTTGTTCAACGGGAGGACGGACTGATCATCAACGGTGTTCCACGGCTTTGTGGCGGCGCGGCGGTGGATTGCAGGAACGATCACCGCATTGCGATGATGGCGGCTGCTGCCGCGACGGTGTGCCGCGAACCGGTCATTATACGCGGAGCGGAGTGCGTAGGGAAATCATATCCTGATTTCTGGAGAGTATTTAGAGAACTTGGAGGTGCGGCAAGTGCCGTATAGCTGGGAAAACCGCCTGAAAATCAGTATTTTCGGGCGCTCGCATGAAAAAGAGATCGGCGTGGAGCTTAGCGGCATACCCGCCAGAGAGCGTATCGACTATGCAGCGCTTCAGGCTTTCATGCGCCGCCGCGCTCCGGGGTACAGCGAATACACAACGGCTCGCTGCGAGCCGGATATTCCGGTGATAACGTCCGGAATCGCGGGCGGAGTGACGGACGGCGGGACGATAAGGATCGTAATCGAGAACAGGGACGCCGTATCGGCTGATTATAAAGAGCTTTCGGACTGCCCGCGCCCCGGCCACGCCGACTATACAGCGTGGGTCAAATACGGCGGCAGGGAGGACATGCGCGGCGGGGGGGCTTTCTCCGGACGCATGACGGCACCGCTGTGCGCCGCGGGCGGTGTGTGCCTGCAAATCCTGAAAAGGCGTAATATAAACATCTCGGCGCACATTCTGCGCATAGGCGATATTTCTGATACGCCGTATGACCCGATGCGCGGCGCGACGGAAGCCTGCGGCGAATTCCCATGCGTCTCGCCGGAGGCGGCGGGGCTTATGAAAAGCAGCATACTTGCCGCGGCGGCAGAGGGCGACTCGCTTGGAGCAGTCATAGAGTGCGCCGCGGACGGAGTAGCGGCAGGACTGGGCGGCCCGCTATTTGAAGGGCTTGAAGGGCGCATTGCCTCGCTTGCCTTTGCGATACCCGCCGTGAAGGGGATAGAATTCGGCGTGGGCTTCGATGCGGCACGTCTGCGAGGCAGCGAAAACAACGACCCGTTCGTTATCTGCGGCGGGCGCGTTGCCACGGCGTCAAACAACGCAGGCGGGATACTCGGCGGAATTTCTGACGGTATGCCGCTGGTATTCCGCGCGGCGATAAAGCCGACGCCGTCGATAGCCAAGGCGCAGAGAAGCGTTTCACTGCGCGATATGACGGAACGCGAGCTGAAAATCGGCGGCAGACACGACCCATGCATAGCGCCGCGGGCGGTGCCAGTGGTCGAGGCCGCCGCGTCTATCGCGCTGCTTGACGCGCTGCTGGAGGATGAATATGAACGATGAACTGAACGCGCTTCGCCGGGAGATAGACGGCATTGACGCAGAGCTTGTGACACTCCTGAAACGCCGCATGGCCGCCGCGGCGGAGATAGCCGCGCTTAAAGGCGCAAACGGGCTGACCGTCCTCGACTCTGAGCGGGAGCGCGCACTGCTCGCGCGGATCAGAGAACTTGCCGGCGAGGAGTTCTCAGGTGGCTTTGAATCGATATACCGTGCCATACTCGCGGCCAGCCGGGCGTATCAGAATACGCTGCTTGGCCGGGAATACGACCGTGGAGGTAAAACAATGATATGCGGACTTTTGGGAGAAAAGCTGGGGCACAGCTACTCCCCGCAGATACATGCGGAGCTGGGAGATTACGAATACCGGCTCTTTGAACGTGCGCCGGACGAGCTGGACGCGTTCTTCGCGGATAAATCGTGGACAGGCGTGAATGTGACGATCCCGTACAAGCGCGCCGCCATGAAATACTGCGACGTGATAAGCGAGCGCGCGATGCGCATCGGCTGTGTGAATACGGTCGTACGCGAGGCTGACGGGCTTGTCCATGGATATAATACGGATTATGACGGTTTCCTCGGCCTTGTGAACCGCGCGGGATATGTTCCCGGCGGCAAGAAAGCGCTGATACTCGGCAGCGGCGGCGCGTCGCTCACTGCTCAGTGCGTGCTCAGCGAGCTTGGCGCAGACGTCATTGTCGTCTCACGCTCCGGGGCGAATAACTACGAGAACGTGTATTCCCACGCGGACGCGGCGCTGATCGTAAACGCGACGCCGGTCGGCATGTATCCGCGCAACGGTGAGCGGCTTGTTGATCTGAGCCGCTTCCCGAAGCTGGAGTGTGTGCTGGACGTTGTGTATAACCCGGCGAGGACACAGCTGCTGCTGGACGCGGAAAAACTCGGCGTGACGGCGATGAGCGGGCTTGCGATGCTTGTTATACAGGCCGCCGCGGCCGCGGAGCGGTTCACGGGCGGGAAGACAAAAAAACGCGTTGAGGCCGTATTGGCGGACATCGGGCGCGGAATGCAGAACATTCTGCTCGTTGGGATGCCGGGCAGCGGCAAGACCACGATAGGCACGGCTCTGGCCGCTCGGCTCGGACGGAGATTTTTCGACATGGACGACGAGCTAGTCAAGGCCGAGGGGATAAGCATTCCCGAAATCTTCAAGCGCGGCGGCGAGGAAGAGTTCAGAGCAATAGAGCACAGGCTGCTCGAAAGATTTACGAAGGAGAGCGGCGCTGTCATCGCGTCCGGAGGCGGCGCGGTGACGCGGAAAGAAAACTACGACTTGCTGCGCCAGAATTCGTGCGTCATATGGCTCCAGCGCGACATTGCGAAGCTGCCGACACGCGGAAGACCGCTGTCGGCCGGAGCAGACCTCAACGAGATGTACAGAATGCGCAGACCGATGTATCAAGCCGTTTCGGACTATGCGGCGGACAATAACGGCACAATAGAGGAAACCGTTGAGAGCGTCATAAAGGCGACGGGGGCGCGGGCAAATCAGTAAACCCGCGGCGACTTAAACTTAGAGAAATTTGGTGAGATATGACCGGACTCGGAAAATTGAGCGTGTCTGTCGGCCTTGCACTGTGCCTGACCGCGGTATTCTGCGGCGGCGCGTATGCGGAAGAACCGGCGTCGAATGTGCAGAAAACGGCCGTGGCTGCGCGCTCGCTGGAGCTTGACCGCAGTACCTATACCGACGGCAGCGTCTACGATAACGCGTCGCCGGAGCATGACGTCGTAAAGGTTGGCGTGGCGTACAACACAAGCGCCGTTGATTACGCGGAGCTGACGAATGTCAGCGGCGGTGGCTTCGATATAGGCTATTACAACGAGACCCGCGAGTTTGTCAAGGTGACGGACAACGGCTCCAACAGTGTCGCAATTGCCCGCGCGGATCAGTTCGGCGCCTGCTGGCATATTCTTATAGACGCCTCGTACGACGGCCTGACACAGGCGCGGAACGCCGCGGCATCCTTCGGCGGCGCAGTCGCGCTGATAAGCGGCGAATACAGAGTCATATACGGCAGCTTCTATTCTGAGAACGCCGCGAACGATACAATGAGCTTGTACGGGCTTCACGGGACGGCTTACAGGAGCGGAGCGGGCAGCTTCAGCGTGATAAATCTGAATAACGGCAGATGCCTTTTCCTGACAGATGACGCCAACACGACGGCGGCGGTGACCGCCGCGGGCGACGGGGCGCTTACGCTGTTTCAGGGGAAATACTATCGCGGCGGCTTTGGCGCTTTTCCGATGGGGGAGAGCTTGCTGAATGTGATAAACTATGTTAATATAGAAGACTACGTGAAGGGTGTCATACCGTATGAGATGAGCTCATACTGGCCTTACGAGGCGCTCCGCGCGCAGTCGGTCTGTGCCCGTACCTACGCCATATATAACCGCGACGCGTATATAGAATACGGCTTCGACCTGACCGCTGACACCGAGAGTCAGGTCTATCGCGGCACACAGGACGCCGACGCAACGACCGACGCCGCGGTGGATTCCACGGCGGGGCAGTACGTCCGCTATAAGGGCGAGATTTGCGATATATACTATTTCGCGTCGGACGGCGGCGCAACCGAGGACGGGCAGAACGTATTCGGCCTTGACCTGCCGTATCTCGCGGGAAAGACCGATCCGTTTGAACAGGCGGTGGATTATTCTATGCGCAGTTGGTACGCGTACAGGAGCGGGAGCGACTTGTCATGGCGGCTTGCCCGAAACGGGCAGAGCATTGATACAGTTACGGAGCTTAGACCCGAATACTCTGTGAACGGCAACGTGATAGCCATGACGTATGTCGATGCCGTGGGAAACGAACTACGGCTTGAAGGGCGCGACTGCTATGCGTTTATCGGGCTTAACAACTGCCGCTTCAGCGTCACGCAGTCGGACGGCGAATTTGAGTTTTATGGCAGCGGCTGGGGGCATAACTGCGGCATGAGCCAGTGGGGCGCAAACGCGATGGCCTCCGTGTACGGCTATGATTATGAGGACATTATCAGATTTTATTTTTCAGGAGCGTATATAGCATGAAAAAGTCGGATTTCTATTTTGATCTGCCTGAGGAGCTGATCGCGCAGACTCCGCTGGAGCAGCGCGACCATTCGCGGCTTCTGCATCTGGATAAGACTACGGGCGAAATTGAGCACATGCATTTTTATCAGCTCCCTGATCTGCTGAGGGAAGGGGACTGCCTTGTTCTGAATAACTCCCGCGTACTGCCCGCGAGACTTATCGGCAGCAGACTCACCGGCGGCAGCGTGGAGCTGGTGCTGCTGCGCGACCTTGGGGACGGCTGCTGGGAATGCCTGAGCCGTCCGGGGAGAAAGACGAAGCCCGGCACGGAGCTGACCTTCGGCAACGGCGAGCTTACGGCTACGGTGGAAAGTGTGGCCGAGGGCGGGAACAGAATAGTGCGATTCCATTATGAGGGCATTTTCCTCGAAGTGCTGGAGCGCCTTGGAAAAATGCCGTTGCCGCCCTACATAAAGGCGGAGCTTGAGGACGCGGAGCGCTATCAGACGGTGTACTCCAAGGAGCTCGGCAGCGCCGCCGCGCCTACCGCCGGCCTGCATTTCACGCCGGAACTGCTGGAGGAGATCGCCGCGCGCGGCGTGAAGATCTGCTATGTGACGCTGCATGTCGGCCTTGGCACTTTCAGGCCTGTCAAGGAAGACGAGATAGAGAACCACGAGATGCACTCGGAGTTCTGCATCATCCCGGAGGAGACCGCGCAGACGGTCACGGAGACGAAGCGAAACGGCGGCCGCATCGTCTGCGTCGGGACCACCTCGTGCCGCACGGTTGAAAGCTTTGCAAACGATGACGGCTCGCTGCCCGCCGCGTCCGGCTGGACAGATATATTTATCTATCCCGGCTATAAATTCAAGTGCCTTGACGCACTGGTTACGAATTTCCACCTGCCGGAGAGTACGCTGATAATGCTGGTCTCCGCGCTCGCGGGGCGTGAGCATGTTCTGAACGCGTATAAGACCGCGGTAGAAGAAAAGTATCGCTTCTTCTCGTTTGGCGACGCTATGTTTATTGATTGAAATCGGAGGTAAGAGACTGTGTATAAGCTGCTGAAGCAAGAAGGACATGCCCGCAGAGGGCAATTTGAGACCCCGCACGGCGTTGTGCAGACTCCGGTTTTTATGAATGTCGGTACGCAGGGCGCGATAAAGGGCGCGCTGTCCGCGCGCGATCTGAAGGAGATCAACTGTCAGGTGGAGCTGTCGAACACCTATCATCTGCACGTCAGACCCGGCGATGAGCTTGTCAAGCGCATGGGCGGCCTGCATAAATTCATGACATGGGACGGCCCGATACTGACCGACAGCGGCGGATTCCAGATATTCTCGCTTGCAAAGCTCCGCAAGATCACCGAAGAGGGCGTCAACTTCAATTCCCACGTCGACGGGCGGCATATATTCATGGGGCCGGAGGAGAGTATGCGCATCCAGTCCAATCTCGGCTCGGATATCGCCATGGCCTTTGACGAGTGCATCAAGATACCCTCGCCGCGTGAGTATGTCGAGCGCTCGTGTGACCGCACCTACCGCTGGCTCAAGCGCTGCAAGGCCGCGTTGGATGATTACAACAGCCGTGACGACGCCGTGAATCCCGGCCAGATGCTGTTCGGCATAAATCAGGGCGCGGTGTTCCATGATGTGCGCATAAAGCACATGCAGCAGATAGCGGAGCTTGATCTGCCGGGCTACGCGATCGGCGGCCTCGCCGTCGGCGAGACGCATCAGGAAATGTACGACACCGTCTCAGCGGTCGAGGAGTACATGCCGAAGGACAAGCCGCGCTATCTCATGGGCGTTGGCACCCCGTCGAACATCATCGAGAGCGTGGCGCGCGGCGTGGATTTCTTCGACTGCGTCATGCCCGCGCGCAACGGGCGTCACGGGCACCTGTTCACATGGGGCGGCATAATTAATATCAAGAACGAGAAGTATCAGGCGGACGAGCTGCCTATCGACCCGGAGTGCGGCTGCCCGGTGTGCAGACGCTATTCCCGCGCCTATATCCGGCATCTGTTCAAGGCCGAAGAGATGCTTGCCATGCGCCTGGCGGTCATGCACAATCTCTACTTCTATAACTCTCTCATCCAGCGCATACGCGACAGTCTCGACGACGAAAGCTTCGAGCAGTTCAGACATAAATACACAGAAATTTTGGATAAAAGAATTTAAGTGTATTGCAATTGCCGGTTAGTTTATGTATAATATATTCACACATTATTTTGGAGGTAATTCCCACATGAGCTTATTCCTTACCGAAACCAGCACGGCAGCTGGCGGCAGCAGCATGATCATCATGCTGGTTCTGATGTTCGCTATTTTCTACTTCTTTATAATCCGCCCCGAAAACAAGAAGAGAAAAAAGACCGAAGAGATGCGCAGCTCTCTTTCTCTCGGCGATGAGATCGTCACCATCGGCGGCATCACCGGCAAGATAGTGCAGATTACCGAAGACACCATCACCTTTGAGACCGGCGAGGACAGAGTCCGCCTTCAGGTCAAGAAGTGGGCGATTTCCACCACCGCAAAGATGGAAGCTGCCGAGGCTGAGGCTAAAAAAGGTAAGCGCAAATAATTTGCCGCAGTTAATTGAATGAAAACACCCCCGAAGCAATATTATGTAGCAATAATATTACTTCGGGGGTGTTTCTTTGGAGAAAAAAATAAATCTCAGCTTCAGATTCCTTCTGCGGGCGCTGGCCGCGTGGATAATAACTGTGCTGCCGCTGCTGTTTATCGCGGCGTTTATCGCAAACAAGCTGTCTGTGGACACAAGCGGCCTTGCGTATATAAGCGCGGCGCTCAGCTCCATCGCGGCGGCCGCGGCGGGGGCGAGAGGCGTCAGCGCGTGGCAAGGGGCGAGGCTTGTGTGCGGGCTGCTCTGCGGCGGGTTCATAACTATACTGCTTCTCATGTTGGGCTTCATCATCGCGGGCGGGGAGCTATCTTCGGGCGGAGTAATGAGCACCGCGAGCTTCACTATTGCAGGCTGCGTTTTGGGCAGCATGTTGGGCGGGCATGGGAGGAAGAAGAAAAAGAGCACGGTCAGCGTGGGGCGGCGTTGACTATATCTTGTGTTCAAAAGCGGGAAAACATCAAAATGTAATAATTAAAATCCGGTTGACATAAAGATAAAAAATTTTTGAAACTTTTTTGAAAAAAGGACTTGATTTGTTTGCGACTTTGTAATATATTGTTACCAGAAAATCATTATGTAAATCAAATTATGATTTACATATTTCATGTCTGACGATGCCGAACGGGCAGAATCCGCTACCTCGCCGCAAGGCCGAGATGGTCGTTTTTTTCGCCTTTGTTGTCGGATGCGCCGCGTCCGCTGTGCTTAAAGCCGATGTGCCGCGCAGTGCGCTTCTTCTGTCGATAATAGCCGCCGCGCCGCTTATTCTTCCGGCCGCGCCGTCGCTCATAGGCGTATATCTTATCCCTGCCGTGTGCGCCGCGTCGGGGCTTTGCGTTACGAGATATATTTCGGCAGAGGGACTGGCGCGAATACCTGTTCTGTGCCTGCTCGTGCCGCTGATATTCAACGCGGCGGTGTCCGGCATGGAGATATCCGGCAAAGTCCGGATGTGCTGCCGCTCGTCGCCGAAGCTCAAATCGGGCGCGAGGCGCGCTGAAATACTTCTTTACCTGTCCGCCGCGGGCAGTCTGATATCTGCATACTTTATTTTTAGATAAAAAGAAAGGGGGAGTTTGCTTTGAATAACGAAGAATGCGTAGAGCTTTTTGAAAAGTATCTCACAGACGAAAAGCATTCCTCGGCAAACACCCTTAGCTCCTATATGCGTGATATCCGGCAGCTTGCCACGTACATAGACGAGCATACGGAGCTTACGCTCACGACCGTGACCGCCGACGAACTTTCCGAGTATATCGAGTGGCTGCGCGGCAAGGGCAAATCCGTTGCGACGGTATCGAGAAGCATAGCTTCGATAAAGTGCCTGTACGCCTACCTCTGCATACACCGCTATATTGAGACAAACCCCTCCACCAAGCTTGTCCCGGACAAGGGGACGCAGAAGCTCCCGCAGATCCTTACGAGTCAGGAAGTCGACCTCCTGCTTGACCAGCCGGAATGCATTGACATGAAGGGCTACCGCGACAAGGCGATGCTTGAGCTGCTATATGCGACAGGTATCAGAGTCACCGAGCTTATCGACCTCAACATTGACGATGTGAACCTCAGTGCGGGTGTTATCCGCTGCCGCGGCAAGGACAAGGAGCGTTTCATTCCGATGTATCCCAAGGCCGTAAAGGCGCTGGCGGATTATATCACCATCGTGCGCCCGCAGATGATCGCCATGCCGGATGAGCAGTCGCTGTTTGTAAACGTCAGCGGCGAGCGCATGTCGCGTCAGGGCTTCTGGAAGATAATCAAGCATTATCAGAAGAAGGCGAAGATAACCAAGGACATCACCCCGCATACACTGCGCCATTCCTTCGCCGCGCATCTGCTTGAAAACGGAGCGGATATCCACGCGATACAGGAAATGCTCGGCCACGCCGATATATCCTCGACGCAGGTTTATTCCCAGCTCATAAAAAAGCAGCTCAAGGATGTGTATAACAAGGCTCATCCCAGAGCCTGACATAAAAAACTCCGGCAGAGGTTTTGCCGGAGTTTTTTGTTGCCTGATGCGATAAAGTATGGTAAAATAATATAATGAAGTATAAACAGGGAGGTGTGCACATGCGTATTCTGGGCATTGACCCCGGCATTGCGACGATCGGCTTCGGTGTCGTGGATACGGCGGGGCCGCGCATAAGCCTTGTGAAATGCGGTGTTATCACCACCCCGGCGCATACCTCGCTTGCAAGCCGCCTTAAACGGATATACGACGATATGGGCGAACTTCTGGAGCTTTTTAAGCCCGACGCGGTCTCAATCGAGGAGCTGTTTTTTAATACGAATATCACCACGGGCATCGCCGTGGCGCACGGCAGGGGAGTGATCCTGCTGGCGTGTGAGGACGCGGGCGTGAAAATTTTTGAGTACACGCCGCTTCAGGTCAAGCAGTCGGTCGTCGGCTATGGCCGCGCTGAAAAATCGCAGGTCATGGACATGGTGCGCCGCATATGCGGGCTGAAATCCATCCCAAGACCGGACGACGCGGCGGATGCCGTGGCGCTTGCTCTGTGCCATGCCCGCAGTTCAACATCTTTGCTCAACAGAGGAGGCAGGGAAGAATGTTCTACCATCTAAGCGGCATCGTTGCCGAAACGGAACCGAATCTCGCGGTCATCGACTGCGGCGGCGTGGGCTACGCCGTCAACGTGACACATAATACGCTCGCCAAGCTCAGCGTTGGAGATAAAGCCAAGCTGTATATTTCCGAGATAATACGCGACGAGGTGTTCGATCTCTATGGCTTCGCGGATAAAAATGAGCGGCGCTGCTTCGAGCTTCTGCTCTCCGTTTCCGGTCTCGGCCCCAAGGCCGCGCTGTCCATTCTCTCGGCGAATACGCCGGAGGGGCTGGCGCTGGCGATAATGAATAACAACGAAAAGGCGCTCACCGTCGCGCCCGGAGTCGGCAAGAAGATCGCACAGCGTGTTATTCTTGAGCTGAAGGATAAGATAAACAAGGGCGTTTCGGAGATAAGCATACCGACGGCGCAGGTTCAGACGGGCGGAGCCATGAACGACGTTGTCGCGGCGCTGACGGTTCTGGGATACAGCAGCTCGGAAATCGCGCCGGTGCTGAATAAGCTTGATATTTCGGGCATTACCACAGAGGAGGCCATAAAGGCCGTCCTCCGCAAGATGACAAACTAAGGAGGGTATATGAGCATCAGTTTTTCCGATGAGGCGAACGACGAAATAATAACCACAGCCGCCAGCCTCCCTGAGGACAGGAACGAGGGTTCACTGCGCCCAAAGACAATAAGAGAATACATCGGCCAGCAGAAGGCGAAGGACAACCTTTATGTATTCATAAACGCTGCCAAAATGCGCGGTGAATCGCTTGACCACGTCCTGCTGCACGGCCCTCCGGGACTCGGCAAGACGACGCTTGCTGCCGTCATCGCAAACGAGATGGGCGTCAACATGCGCATCACGTCCGGCCCCGCGATAGAGAAGCCGGGCGATCTCGTCGCAATGCTGACGAATCTCAGCGAGGGCGACATTCTGTTTGTCGACGAGATACACCGGCTGAACCGCGCCTATGAGGAGATTCTATATCCCGCGATGGAGGACTACGCTATTGATATCATCATAGGCAAAGGCCCCTCGGCAAACTCCATACATCTCGATCTCCCGCATTTCACGCTCATCGGCGCGACTACGCGCTCCGGTCAGCTTACAGCGCCGCTGCGCGACCGCTTCGGTGTGTCTTTGCGGCTGGAGCTGTACACGCCTGAGGAGCTGAAGCAGATCGTTATGCGCTCCGCCGGTATAATGGGCGTTGAGATAGAGGAGGCGGGCGCGTACGAGATCGCGTCGCGCTCCCGCGGTACACCCAGAATTGCGAACAGACTGCTGCGCCGTGTGCGCGATTTCGCGCAGGTCAGGGCGAACGGCGTCATAACGCGCGAGGTAGCAGATGCGTCATTGACGAGTCTTGAGGTCGATAAGCTGGGGCTTGACGCGCTGGATCGCAGGATGATGCGCAGTATAATCGAGTTCTACGGCGGCGGCCCCGTCGGGCTGGAGACCCTTGCTGCGACGATAAACGAGGAAGCGGTCACGCTGGAGGACGTGTATGAGCCGTACCTGCTTCAGTGCGGCTTCCTGACCCGTACGCCGCGCGGGCGCTGTGTGACGAGGAAGGCTTATGAACATCTCGGCATAGAGTACATGGGTCAGCAGCAGATGGATTTTTAGTAAAATAGTGTAAAATTTGCAAATTGGCGCAAAAAATATATTGACTTTAGGCGAGCTTGTTGTATAATACTAACAGTATAATAAGCTGATTAAAAGTGTATTTATGACAGAGTACGAAAAATTATCTGATATTGAGCTGCAAAGGCTTGTAACAATGGAGGATCGCGGAGCGGAAGAAGAGCTTGCGGGCAGATATATGCAGCTCGTCCGCCAATGCGCGAGGCCGTTGTTTCTTGCCGGAGGGGACAGTGAGGATCTGATTCAGGAAGGCACCTTCGGGCTGCTCTCTGCGATACGCCGCTTTGATCCCACCTGCGGCGTCAGTTTTAAGACGTTTGCCGAGCACTGTGTCAGAATGAGGCTTTTATCAGCAATCAAATCCGCATCGCGTTTGAAGCATTTCCCGCTCAATGATGGAATGTCTCTTGAAGAACTCTCCGAGGATTCCAACACAAACTTATCGGCGTTTCCCCAGAGCTTTCGGCGTTCGCCGGAGGATCAGGTTCTGGCCAGAGAGAGCAAGGAAGAACTTTATACAGCCTTTGCAGAGCAGTTATCGAGACTGGAGAGAAAGGTTCTCTCTCTGTATCTGGACGGCCTGTCCTATAAGGACATCGCCCAGCGCCTTGGAAAAGAACCCAAAGCTATCGATAACGCTGTGCAGAGAATAAGGCGCAAGCTGGCGCGGAACTTTAATTCAGGCGATATCAGCATAAGCTGACCGCAAATACAAGCCGATAGGCACATTTATCAAAAGAGAGGATTCAAGATGTACGAAGACAAGACCTTAGTTTGCAAAGAGTGTGGTAAAGAGTTCGTTTTTACTGCCGGTGAGCAGGAATTCTACGCAGAGCGCGGCTTCCAGAACGAGCCCCAGCGCTGCAAGGCATGCCGTGACGCACGCAAGAACGCTGCCCGTGGTCCCCGTGAGTTCTTCACTGCTACCTGCGCAGCCTGCGGCGGCGAGGCAAAGGTTCCGTTCGAGCCGAAGTCCGATCGTCCCGTCTACTGCAGCGAGTGCTTTGCAAAGATGAAGGAGCAGGGCTGATTTTTAGCGCCTGACATAGGATTGGGACGGAATCCGTCCCAATCCTTTCATAGTTTTTATCAGAAAGGTGAAAATAATGGAAATCACAAGAGAGACTATGCTGTCTGAGATCCTTGAGAACTGCCCTGAGGCAATGCCTGCATTTCAGGCAATCGGAATGCACTGCATGGGCTGCGCCCTTGCCAGCGGCGAGAACCTTGAGCAGGCATGCTCTGCTCACGGTGTCGATCCGGACGAGTTCATCGAGGGACTTAAGAACTACCTTGCAACTCTCTGAGTTGGGATAGCTTGGGTCATAAAGCCGGTGCTTCACCGGCTTTTATTTTTTGTTGAGGAGCCGCCGAGATGAACAAGAGACTTGAAGCAATAATGGCGCACATCCCGCAGAACGGGCGTGGCGTTATCGACGTGGGCACTGACCACGGATATTTGCCGGCAGCCCTGTTTCAGCGCGGCTATACCGGTAAGCTTATCGCGGCTGATATCAACTCCGAGCCGCTGAGCAAAGCGAAGCGCACCGCCGAGAGCATTGGAGCCGAAGACGTGATATCGCTCCGCCTGTGCGACGGGCTTGACGGCTGTGACCCGTCTGAGGTTGACACCATTGTAATTGCCGGCATGGGCGGGGACACGATATGCGGCATCCTTGACCGGGCAGAGTGGTGCATGGCGCGGGAGTACACGCTGATTCTCCAGCCCATGACGAAATGTGAGATCCTGCGCTATTGGCTGGTATATAATGAATTTGAGATAATCTCGGAAGAGCTTGTGCGCGACGACCGGCTGTATCAGATAATTACCGCGTGCTTCGGCGGGCACCAGCGGCTGAACGACGCTGAGCTTTTTACCGGCGGCGCCGCTCTTGTCGGCAGCGACCCGCTGTTTCCGGAGCTGCGCAGAAAGCTTGAACGCCGTTTCGCTTCGGCGGTGGACGGTATGAGCGAAAGCGCTGAGATTGAAATCATAAATCGGCGCAGGCTGTACGAAGAGATACTGACACAGCTTAGAGAAATGGAGGGCGGCAGATGATGCAAACGACGGCGGGCGAGATATTTGAGTTTTTGAAGCTGATAGCTCCGCTTGAACTGCAAATGGATTTTGATAACGCCGGGTTCCTGATAGGCAACCGCGGGCAGCGCGTTGATAAGGCGCTGCTGGCGCTAGACGCAACCGGCGAGGTCATTGATGAGGCCATAGACTTCGGGGCGGATATGATAATCACGCATCACCCGCTCATATGGAACGCGATGAAGAGCCTGACGGCGGATGATATCACGCAGAGGCGTGTGATGAAGCTCGTCAAAAACGATATTTCGCTTGTCTCCATGCATACGAATCTCGATATTGCCGATGGCGGCGTGAACGACGTACTGCTGTCGCTGCTGGGCGCTGATCTTATATCCGCGCTGGACGAGGACGGCTGTGGCCGCGTCGGACAACTGCGCGAGTCGATGGACATGACGCGTTTCCTGCCATTCTGCAAGGCCGCGCTAAGTACAAACGGTCTGCGCTATTACGATGCCGGGCGTCCGGTAGAGCGGCTTGCCGTCATGGGCGGCGCGGGCGGCTCAAGCGTGGAGCGCGCGTATGAGCTCGGCTGTGATACGTATCTGACGTCCGATATCAAATACGACCAGTTCCTGACTGCTCGTGAGCTGTGCATAAATCTGATAGACGGCGACCATTTCTGCACAGAAAACCCCGTGATATATGCGCTGCACGAAAGACTCAGCCTTGCGTTTCCCGGCGTCGAGCTTAGGGTATCGCAAAGGCACGATCAGACGGCGCGGTTCGCTTGACATGCCGTCATAAAAATCCTCCGCTGTTCATAGACTCGTACAAACGAGAACATGAGAGCGGAGGCTTTTTTATGATTGACACAAAAATTTACAGGGATATCGCTGCAAGAACCGATGGCGCTTTCATGCTGGGCGTCGTTGGGCCGGTTAGAACCGGAAAATCTACATTTATCAAGCGGTTTATGGAGACAATGGTCATTCCGGAGATAGAGAACACCTATACCAGAGAGCGCGCCAGAGATGAGCTTCCGCAGAGCGGCTCAGGCAGAACCATTATGACGGCGGAGCCCAAATTCATCCCTGAGGAGGCCGTGCGCCTGTCGCTGGACGGATGCGAGCTGTCCGTGCGGCTGGTTGACTGCGTGGGGTACATGGTAGATGGCGCGGCAGGCCAGTTTGAAAACGGCGTCGAGCGCCTTGTTGCGACGCCATGGTTCGAGCAGGAGGTCAGCATGACCACTGCGGCCGAGGAGGGTACACGCCGCGTCATCGCGGAGCACTCCACCATCGGCATCGTCGTCACGACCGACGGGAGCATCTGCGGGATAGAACGAGAAAAATATCTTGAGCCGGAGCAACGCGTTATTGAGGAGCTGCAAAGGATAAATAAGCCCTTCGTCGTGCTTATGAATAGCGCGGAGCCGGAGTCGGACGCGGCCATCGGCGCGGCGGCGGAGCTGGAGCAGAAATTTGGCGTCAGCTGCCTGCGCGTGAATTGTCAGACGCTTGATGAAAACGACATGTGCCGCATAATGCGGTGTGTGCTTGAGGAGTTTCCGGTCAAGTCAATCGGTTTTTATCTGCCGGATTGGCTGGACGCCATCGGAGGCGACAACAAGATGAAGTCGGCGCTGTACGACGCTATAAAAACCCACTGCGACGGCATAAGGAGCATAAAAGAAACCCATTCGGCGATAAAGAGTATCGAAGAGCTGGAGTTTATAAGCTCCGCGGACGTGAGATCAATTGAGCTGGGGAGCGGTGATGTGACCGCCGTGCTTGCGCTCCCGCGCGAGATATTCTATCAGATTGTGAGCGACGAAGCTGGGGTGGAGATAAGTAACGACGGCGAGCTTATAAGGATGCTCGCCGAGATGGCGGCTGTAAAAACCGATTACGACTCCCTGCACTCCGCGCTTGACGCCGTGCGGAGCGGTGGCTACGGCGTTGTTATGCCGCTGTCAAGTCAGGTGCAGCTCGACGAGCCGCAGATAGTGCGGCAGGGCGGGAAATACACGGTTAAGCTCAAGGCGCGCGCCCAGGTGATACACATGCTGATGACGGATGTCGAAACAGAGGTCAGCCCGGCCATCGGAGGCGAATCCGCGTCGGAGGATATCATTAACTTCCTGCTTCAGGGCTTCGATGGCGATGTAAATCAAATCTGGCAGTCGAACATCTTCGGGAAATCGCTGGACACGATTGCGGAAGAGGGACTGACAGCAAAAATCGAAGCGCTGCCGGACAGCGCGAAAGCCAAACTGCGGCAGACCCTCCAGCGCATAATCAACGAGGGCAGCGGGGGACTGATATGCATACTTCTCTGAGAGCGGAAGATGTAATATTGACTTGGCACACGGTAAACTATATAATATCAGAGGTAACGCAGTGTTTAAGGTTATAAAATTCAGCCGCTGCGGCGCCGTGCTTGCGCTGTTGCTCGTGGTGGCGCTTGCGGTCGGGATAACCTCGGCGATCTGCATTCCGCGCGCTGCGCCCGCCGCGGCCGATAACCGGGTGACGCTCGTGATAGACGCGGGGCACGGCGGTATAGACGGCGGCGCGGTATCCGCCGCAGGGGTCAAGGAGAGCGAAATAAACCTTGCCATAGCAAAGCGCCTGAATTCTCTGGCGGAGTTGTACGGCGTAAGAACTCACATGACCAGAGTTGACGACAGCTCAAAGTCGGCCGCCGAAGGGTACAGCGAGCATGAGGATCTTGTGCGCAGAGTGGAGGAGATCAACTCCGCGCCAAATGGAGTTCTGATGAGCATTCACCAGAACTGCTATCCGACATCACAGCCCAGCGGCGCGCAAGTGCTGTACTCGGCATACACCGGCGGGGAAAAGCTCGGCAAGCTGTGCCACGCGAATCTGATAACATATCTCGACCCGTCAAACCGGCGTGTTGCGGAGCCGGCCTCCAAGGGACTGTACATAACCGCCCACGCGAAGTGCCCAGCGATACTCGTCGAATGTGGGTTCATGTCGAATCCGGGGGACGTTGAAAAGCTCTGTGACGGAGAATATCAGACGGCGCTCGCGTCTGTGCTCCTCGCGTCATTTTTGCAGTACACATCCGGCGAAAAGGTTTAGCGATCGTCAGATAAAGAATGGAGAAAAAGTATGGCCGTAAAACAAAAGACAACGTATTGCTGCTCCGAATGTGGTTATGAGACCTCAAATTGGGCGGGGAAGTGCCCTGCCTGCGGGCAGTGGAACACGTTTAAGGAGATACAGCTCGGCGCCGCCAAAAACGGCAAGCAGGCGTACCGCTCGGCGCATGAGGTAAAAAAGCCGCGCCCGCTGTCGGAGCTTGACACTTCGGCAGAGATACGCTTCAGCACCGGCATCTCGGAGTTTGACCGTGTGCTCGGCGGCGGCGCGGTCGTAGGCTCGCTGGTTCTGGTTGGCGGCGCGCCGGGAATTGGCAAGTCAACACTTCTGCTTCAGATGTGCGGCTCTATGGAGAAAGACCGAAAGGTTCTGTACGTCACAGGTGAAGAGAGTGAGCGTCAGCTGAAGCTGCGCGCAACGAGACTCGGCGTGAACGGCGGCGAGGTGTATGTTCTAGCTGAAACCGATCTTGACAGCATCATTTCCGCCGCCGACGAGCTTGACCCGGACGTCATAATAATCGACTCCATCCAGACAATGTCCGACGCGAATGTCGCGTCCGCGCCCGGCAGCATAACGCAGGTGCGTGAGTGCACGATGCGCATTATGCGCGTCACCAAGGAGAAGGGCTATACTGTGTTCGTCGTCGGGCACATCAACAAAGAGGGGAGCATCGCGGGGCCGAAGGTCTTGGAGCACATGGTCGACTGTGTGCTGTACTTCGAGGGCGAGCAGAGCACCAGTTTCCGCATTTTGCGCGGCGCGAAGAACCGCTTTGGCTCGACGAATGAGATCGGCGTGTTCGAGATGGTCGATAACGGCCTGCGCTGTGTAGAGAATCCGTCCGAAATGTTGCTGGCCGGTCGGCCGGAAAACAGCCCCGGTACCTGCGTCGCCTGCGTGATGGAGGGGACGCGTCCGATAATGGCCGAGGTGCAGGCACTGGTCACGCCGTCGAACTATAACGCCTCCAGAAGGAGCAACGGCATAGACTATAACCGTACCGCCATGCTGCTTGCGGTTCTCGAAAAGCGCGGTGGCATGAATGTCACGAGCTGTGACGCGTATATAAACGTCATCGGCGGCTTGACGCTTGACGAGCCGGCGGCAGACCTTGCAACCGTGCTCGCCATCGCCTCCAGCTATCTCGACCGCCCGCTTGGAACTGAGCTTGCAGCGGTCGGCGAGGTCGGCCTGTCGGGCGAGATACGCAGTGTCAGCGCGATAAACCAGCGGCTTTCCGAAATTGCAAGACTCGGCTTCAAGCGCTGCATCATTCCGGCGCATGTGCGCGACGATGTGCACGTTCCAAAGGGACTGCGCATTATAAGTGTAAAAAACATCGGCGAAGCAATTGCGGCGGTGCTGGCGCGGGATAAATGAGAAGTTTTGTAAAAACTCCGAACCTTCCGGACAGAGCCGTGGGCGTCATTCTCGGCGAAAAATACGCCGCGCGGTTTCACACGGCGCTGGTGGATATCGGCGTAACGCCGATGTATCTGCCTGATAATCCCTGCGTCAGCCCCGGACTTTCCGGTCACACCGATTTGTCTGTTTTCCACTGCGGCGGCAGCGAGGTGCTTATTGCGCCGTATCTGGCTGGGAGCGACTTTGCAGAAAGTTTTGAAGGACTGGGATGCAAAGTAACCGCAGTCGAGGTTCAGCAGGGAAGTGCTTACCCAAAGGATTGTGTGCTGAATGCCTGCGCTGTCGGCAAATGGCTGCTGTGCAATCCGGACATTACGGCGCTGGAGGTATTGTCACGCTTTGGAAATGAAAGCGTAATCGGCTTTAAACAGGGCTACGCCCGATGCACCGTCTGCGTTGTGGACGAAAACTCGATCATAACAGCCGACCCCGGAATTGCCGCCGCTGCTGAGGGCAGGGGACTGGACGTTCTGAAAATTCAGCCGGGCTTTTTTGAACTGCCGGGATATTCATACGGCTTTATCGGTGGGAGCTGCTTTAAGCTGTCAAGAACGGAGCTAGCGTTTACCGGAACGATCGACCGGCATCCGGACAGGGGAGCGATAATAGGCTTTCTGCGCAATCACGGAGTTGAACCATTGTATTTGACGGATGAACCCGCCGTTGATATCGGCGGCATCATACCGATATTTGAGCAATAAAATGCAGCACGGTCATTATTTTTTGACCGTGCTGCATTTTATTGCTCGTTTTCAATATCAGACTTAGTTTTCCGCCCGATTGGATTGGCCATTGCGGCCTCGTGCAGAGACGCGTTGTCAAGATGGGTGTAAATCTGGGTCGTATTCAGATTGCTGTGGCCAAGCACTTCTTGAAGTGCCCGCGTATCGACACCGTTTTTCAGCATCAGAGTCGCCGCAGTGTGCCGGAGCTTGTGCGGCGAATAGCGGCTGCTGTCAAGCCCCGCTTCAAGCAGTTTCTTGTCGACCATTTTCTGAACACCGCGGACGCTTATCCGCCGGTTATCACGGCTTATGAACAGAGCCTGTTTATCCTCGTCACGTATCTTCCCGTTATCACGGATACACAGATAGTCATCAATGGCTTCGCGACAGCCCTCGGCAAAGTACACTATGCGTTCTTTGTTGCCTTTGCCCAAAACACGGACGTGATCATCGTACACATCGCCCAAATTCAGCGACACAAGCTCCGACACACGAAGCCCGCAGGACATGAACAGCATCAGTATACAATAGTCGCGCAGTCCATACGGGCCATTGCATACGGACAAAAGCCGTTCGCATTCGGATTCTTCAAGGTATCGCGGCAGAGACAGCTGCCTTTTAGGCATGTCAAGTTCTTGACAAACATTAGTTTCAAGCAAATGCCGCTTTGAAACCAGATAGTTAAAGAACGACTTGACGGACGATGTGCGGCGGCAGCGGCTCGCGGCGGACAGCGAGCGATTCGTCCCAAGCATTTCCGGTGAAAAGGACTGATAGCGATAAAGCTCTTCGATTTTAGTGCTTTTTATGAAATCAATGTCAACGTCGCTGATGTCAATCTCATTGAACGGAACTGACGGCGCGACAAGTCCGCGACGTCGCTTCAGAAACCTGAAAAGAATTTTCAGATCAAGATAATATCCGGCAACGGTCTGGTCGGAGTGTCCACGTACGGTCGAGTGATATTCAAGGAATTCCATCAAAATATCAGGCGCATCGTGGATCTCATCTATATTCATGGCTATACCTCCAATTTTGCCTCTTCAAGTTCGCATAATTGATATTATGCGAACTTGCAAATGGACACGCATATCGGGGAAATTACACTTCCCCGATATGCGTTTTAAACTATTTACCGGAGCTTATTTATCAAACGGTTTGATAAGCGAGTCAGTCGTGACTCTGATGCTGTTGAGCATGGTCGCCAGCGCGGCTACCATGTCAATAAACATCGCAAACCAGAGATTGCAGTATCCGGTTATGCTGAGGAAAATCAGCATGGCTTTGATTATGAACGCGAACAGTGCGTTTTCGGTAGCGATCTCGCGCATTCTGCCGCATGTATAGAACGCTCTCGGCAGGTTCACGGCGTATTCCGGAGCGATAGTCGCATCGGCGTATTTGCCCTTGCGGCTCACGCGAATGTCCGTCTCAGCGGCGCTGTGCGCCTCAATACCGGCGGCGTACACATACAGCGTTTTCTGATCCTCGGCCTCACTGAAGTTCTTGATGATCCTCAGCTTCTTTGCCGTGTCGCACTCGCTGATGTATTCGTCAAAACCAAGCTTGTCCGCAATCTGTTCAGCCTCTTCCTTGCCGTCATCGGTGAGAAGAATGCATTTGTTGACCCCGGCGGCTCTCATCCCGTCCGCGATATCGACAGTGTCCTCGTTGAAATCGTCGGAGAAAATGAGCTTGCCGACATATTTGTCAGCCACGGTCATATAATAGACAAGATGGTTGTCGTCCGAGACGTCATACGGAATGTCTATTCCCCTGCTCACAAACAGCGCGCGGGTGCCGAGAGTGACATGCGTGCCAGCGACGCTCAGGTCAACTCCGCAGCCGGGAATGTCCATGAAGTCGCTTATTACGTCGAGCCTGTACTCGGTGTCGTTCATCGAGGATATCGCCTTGGCGATGGGCTGCTCGGAGTAATACACCGCATGGGCAGCGAAATTCATAAATGTCTTGCTGTCCAGCACATCGGACTGGACGCTGATAAGTCTGGGCGTCTCCGCAGTGAAGATTCCGGCCTTATCGAAAAGCGCCGTGGTAGTATCGGCCGCGGACTCCATGACAGAGGCACTGGTGAATATCGCGCCGAACTGACCGGCACGGCAAAGACTGACCAGCGCCGTGACAGGCATAGCAACGACGACCGACATGGGCGTACAGACGATGATTATCATAAGCGCGCGGTGAATGGATACGGCGTAGGTGAAGTTCGTGAAAAGCGGAAGCACGATCGCATACAGCACCGCGAACGCTATCGCAAATTTCAAAACCGAACCTGAACTGTGCTCCATCATGCCGCTTATGGGAAGCTCAAGAGCCTCGTCCTGCTCTATGAGGGAGGCCACCTTTTCCGCGGTCTCGCTGTCCTGATAATGCAGCAGGTCGAGCGCGGATTTCTTGGTCTTGTCCTTCGTGTAGGCCAGAAGGATGAGTCCTATCTGATAGAGGATTATCAGAGCGGCGCCCTCGGCGGCAAAGCCGATGACAAAAGAGAGCACTGTTACGACGATTATGATGAGCGGAGTTGCGAAGTACTCCCCTTTTTCTACCGAGTTGACCGCCTCAATAGCTATGTCGTATCCCGCTGCGCCGGCGGACGCCAACAGCAGCAGGATAGACACGAAGCTCGGAAGCAGCTTGAGGATAAGCGCAACAGCAAAGATGATAGATGCAATGACAAGCCGGACTACGATTGCCGTGTCAAATGGGCCTACCTCCCCTGCGGGGGTAGAAGTCGCTTTATTAAGATGATCAGGTTTTGACCCCATTGTGCCACCTCCGAAATTTTGTTCTCTCAGCGGCGGGAATCAGGCTTTGCCGTCGCAGCCGAGAACGTCAACGATCTTGTGGGCAACCATTTCCTTGATAGCCTGACGCGCGGGCTTGAGATACTGACGAGGATCGAAATCTGCCGGATGCTGCGCGAAGTACTCGCGGATGGATGCGGTCATGGCGAGGCGCAGGTCAGAGTCGATGTTAATCTTGCAGACTGCCATGGACGCGGCCTGACGGAGCTGATCCTCCGGAACGCCGATCGCGCCGGGCATGTTGCCGCCGTACTGGTTGATCTTGGCGACGAACTCCTGAGGAACGGAGGAAGAACCGTGCAGAACTATCGGGAAGCCGGGCAGACGCTTGCTGACCTCTTCAAGAACGTCAAAGCGAAGCTGGGGCTTGGTGCCGGGCTTGAACTTGTATGCGCCATGGCTGGTGCCGATGGCGATGGCCAGAGAGTCGCAGCCGGTGCGGGAGACGAACTCTTCGACTTCTTCGGGGTGGGTGTAGGAGCTGTCCTCAGCGGAGACCTTGACCTCGTCCTCAATGCCGGCGAGAGTGCCAAGCTCGGCCTCAACGACAACGCCGTGGTCATGTGCGTACTCGACGACCTTGCGGGTGATGGCGATGTTGTCCTCAAAGGGCTTGGAGGAAGCGTCGATCATAACGGAGGTAAAGCCGCCGTCAATGCAGGACTTGCACAGCTCGAAGGTATCGCCGTGGTCAAGATGAAGCGCGATGGGCAGACCGGTCTCAATGACTGCGGCCTCGACCAGCTTCATCAGATAGGTGTGATTTGCGTATGCGCGGGCGCCCTTGGATACCTGAAGTATCAGAGGAGCGTTGAGATCCTTCGCGGCTTCGGTGATGCCCTGCACGATCTCCATATTATTTACGTTGAAAGCGCCAATAGCGTATCCGCCATTGTAAGCTTTTTCAAACATTTCTTTTGTAGTTACCAGAGGCATAGTTGAAATCTCCCTTTCCAAATTTGTGATTATTTTGTTTTTATACAAAATTACATCTATATTATATCCTCAAACTATGTTATAATCAAGTCGCACATTTGACAAAACCCAAAAAAATTTCTAAAGATTTCAATGAAGGGAAGAAAGCAAAAATGAACGGGAAATTGGTAGGGGCATGCATTTTCGGTCAGTCGGGCGGACCGACTGCGGTTATCAACGCCAGCGCGTACGGCGTTATCAAGACTGCGCTTGAATCCGAGGACATCACCAAGGTCTACGGCGCGGCTCACGGTATAGTTGGCGTTCTCAACGACGAGCTTTTCGTCATGGATGAAGAGGAGCCGGCAGAACTTGAGCTTCTGCTCCACACTCCGTCCTCCGAGCTTGGCTCCTGCCGGTATAAAATAGCGGCTCCTGAAGATGATGACACCGATTATAAGCGCATCCTTGAGATATTCAAGAAGTACAACGTCCGTTATTTCTTCTATAACGGCGGCAACGATTCTATGGACACCTGCGCAAAGATCAGCCGTTACATGGAGTCCGTCGGCTATGAGTGCCGCGTCATGGGCGTCCCCAAGACCATCGATAACGACCTTTACGGCACGGATCACTGCCCCGGCTTCGGCAGCGCGGCAAAATATATCGCAACGAGCTGCATGGAGATCAATAAGGACGCGAGAGTTTACAACAACAGCATGATCACCATCGTGGAGATCATGGGTCGTCACGCGGGCTGGCTTGCGGCAAGCGCTTCTCTGGCCTCTCACTTCGGCTCCGGCCCGGATCTCGTGTACCTCCCCGAATGCGATTTCGATATGGATAAGTTCCTTGCCGACATCGATAAGGTTTATAAGGCCAACGGCAAGGTATTCGTCGCGGTGTCCGAGGGAATCCACTATGCCGACGGCCGCTTTGTCTCTGAGGCCAAGACCTCCGCAAGCGACGGCTTCGGTCACGCGCAGCTCGGCGGTCTGGCGGCGCTGCTCGCTTCCATCGTGAAAGAGCACTTCCCCGGCGTCAAGGTTCGCGGCATCGAGCTTAGCCTGCTTCAGCGCTGCGGCGCGCATCTCGCCTCCAAGGTCGATATCGACGAGGCATTCGGCGCTGGTGAAGAAGCGGTCAAGCAGGCCGTTTCCGGCTGCACCGGCAAGATGGTCGGCTTCAAGCGCGTCTATGTCGACGGCAAGTATACCTGCGAATATGAGCTGCTTCCGCTCAACTCCGTTGCAAACTTCGAGAAGAAGGTTCCGATGGAGTGGATCAACGCCGAGCATAACGGCCTGACCAAGGAGTTCATCGACTACGCACTCCCCCTCATTCAAGGCGAGCCGCAGCTCCCACTGGAAAGCTCCCTGCCGAGATACGCGAAGCTCAAGAAGGTTCTTGCTAAATAACCGTAAATCAACGGAATTTTTCGTCAATATGTACAAAAGCCCTGCGGAGTTTTCCGCAGGGCTTTTTCTCTCACGCCCCCTCCCCTTCGCGCAAAAAACCACTCTGCGGCTATTGCTGCAGAGTGGTTCTCAGTTGTGCGATTACTTGGTAATCTGGAAGGTGCGGGTCACGGGAGCTGCAAGATAGTCGCCGTTGATGGTGACGACGGTCACAACATAGCGTCCCGGTTCGGTCGGGTGCTCGGTGGTACTGGAGTACGGCTTCCACTTGCTGGTGAAGCCGCTGTACAGGTAGTGGATGTTGCTCGTATCCTCGACTGCGACACCGTCGACTGTCAGGTAAGCGTTCCAGTTGAAAGCCTCGGCTTCTTCCTGAGTGAGCTTCTTGGGGATATCCTCATCCCAAGTGATCTTGACGCCCTTGGTGACCTTCAGCACGGTCAGCACACCGACGCCGACACCGGTGTTGTAGTTGGCATTATCGGTGATGGCGGTGGCGGTGTAAACGCCCGCATGGTTCGGAGTACCGAACGCGACGCGCGTGATGTCGAACACGCCGGGCAGCTTATTGAGGACTTCAATCAACTGACCGACAGCGCCTGTGTCGATATTCAGCTGCTTGAGCAGATCAAGAATCTCTTGCGTGCTAAGCGCTTTCTTGAGTGCGCCGACTGTGGTACCCTCCTGCATGATCTCGGTCAATGTTTTACCGCATGCTATCTTACAAGCTGCGTCAGCCATCTTCATAAAGCTGCTGTCATTGAACCGGTCGGGCAGGTCGAGATAGATGCACCCGCCGAGCTTGCTGACGTCGTTCTCAACGTTGGAGCTGCTGATGCCGGCGTAAACGGTGTAAATGTCGATCTTGTGATCGTTCGGATCAATGGTGACGAAGTCTGCGGGGACGTCTTCATTTGCGCGGATGATTGCGGAGTGAACCTTGACCTTGACATCGGCCTTGTTGACCTTCAGGGTTCCCTCGACCGTCTCGGAGGGACGGTACTCGGCGCTGCCATTGTAGGTGATGCGAATCTGCTGTGCGTCCGCTGCACCCATCTGGGGGAAGCCGACCTCTTTGCCGAAGATAGTTACGGTTGCGCCTTCAATGGGAACCCACCACTTCAGCGAAACACCGCTGCTGCCATCGGAAGATTCGTCGGAATTGCTGGTAGAGCTGGACGAAGCAAGGCTTGCGTAATACTCGATGGTGAAATCGCCAAGGCTGGCATCCTCAGGCAGAGTGGAATTTTCCCAGTCGATAGCATTGTCGAATATGGCCTGCTCCATGACGGAAGCGTCCATGTTGTAGGTGATCTCCGCGCCGTCCTTGAGAACAACGGCGGACGCCTCGCGGCTGTCGGTAACGGTTACTTCGACATCAAAGTGGCCGTCCTTGTACGCGGTAGTGCCGTCCCAAGAGAAACGGATCGTCCAAGTGCCGTCGGTGAATTTGTTGAGGGGACCGGAGTAATTAAGCTCCTTATATTCAGGTGCTAATGCAGTGAACGCATTATACGTGATAGTGAAGTCCTCGAAGACTAACCCCTGATCGTTGGAGGCGACGACTGCGTCGTAAATTGCGCGCGCGGTTGCGTCATAGTCGTAGTTCTCCGCATCGGCAAAAACAAAACCGACGTTGTATGGGCCGTTCTTCTTTTCTACGTTGACTTCAGGACGGCCAAGAACGGTGACATCTGCGGTGGCGGTGACGGGACTATAAGTCTTGCTACCGGCGTAGGAAACACGGATGGCCTGAGTACCTTCGCTGATTCCGGGATAAGTCAAGGTTCCTTTTTCGCCTTCAAGAGGAACCCACGCTTTGCCAAGAGAACCGATAGAGCCGCTTTCGGCGGCCGTGTAATACTCGATAGTCAGGTCGTCGAGCGTGATATCTTCAGGCACCTTGGTTTCAAGCAGATCGAAAATTGCCTGATATGCGGCGGCGTAGTCAACGCTGAGATCGTTGCTATAAACGAGTTTGATGGTGGGATTTTCGCAGAACTCAAGCTTGGAAGCGTCGCGGCCGACTTCCACGTTAACTGTGAACTCGACTTCGGCGGCGTAGTAGGATTCATTGCCGTCATAGCTGATCTTTATCTGCTGCTCACCGGCGGTCATTGCGGGGTATTCGATGTCGAGAATGATTCCTTTTACAGTATCACCCTCAAGCTTGACCCAAGCACTCTGCGAGGCGCTTTTATATGCAAAGTATGTAACATGCAGATCGTCTGCGGTGAGTCCTTCCGGAGTAGTGGAAACGATCTGCTCAAGCACCATCGCGCGGACTTCGTCGTAGTTGACGGAGCCGTCGTCGTTATAGAAGAGCTTGAGCGTGGGATTCTCCACAAGCGTAATGCCGGAATTGAGCTTGGTTGCCTTGGTGAAGCTTACAACGACATCCGTGTTGCTGGCGAGACGTACACGGTATGTACCGTCAGCATTGTCCCACAGGGCGGGATGGGTGTAGCTTGTGCCCACCCAATTTTTGCTTGTAAATCCTCCAATGGAGCCCCAAGCTGTGTTTGAGGAAAGGGCGCGCTTTCCTTCACACTCATACTCCCACTCAAGCTCACTGTAATCCTTCTCAGGATCGTAGTTCGCGATGAGGGCTTTCGCAAGAATGGCCTTTACCTCGCTGAGGTCACTGGTCTTGATGATGGCCGCGCCGTCCTTGAGCACAATCTCGTCGGCCGAAGCCTGAGTGTCAAATACCGGCTCCTCGACAGGTTCCTCGTCTTCAACGGGCGCCGCGTCGACAGGCTCTTCGGCGGGAACTGCTTCCTCTACGTCGGCGACCTCGACGTCATTTGAGAGTATCTCCTCCTGCTCCGCCTCGTCGTTCTCGGCAAAGGCCGAAGTGGTGAAGACCGGCCCGACGCTGACAAGCTGAAGCATCATCAGCAGTACGAGCACACGGGACAGAAAGCGTGTCATGTGATTCTTCATGGAATTCTCCTCTCAGATTGAATATTCATTTGCCAAAGGAATATACCATATCGTCCCATGTATTTCAAGCAGATTAAAACTTTCTGTATACTTTGTTGAAAAATTATCTTAACGCTTTATTTACGCCGACGAGTTTTGTATATATTTCTAGGCACAAAAATCCCCCATGCTGCTGCATGGGGGATCACCTATCAGCTGCCCTGATATTCAGATACGGGCTTATAGGTCAGGCTTGTGAAATCAATTTCGTTGGGGAGGTAGCCGCCGGAGTTGGAATTGTTCTCAAAATGCCACCATTCCGTCTGAATAGTGCCGAAACCGACCGATTCCATGACGCCAGTCATGTAATCCACGTTTTTGCGCGCTTCCTCTGTCCACGAAGCGCTGCTGTAACGCGCCGCGGAATCGTCAAATGTGTGCATCGGAGTCGGCATCTCAAGCTCAAGGCCGGTTGCGTTGTCGATGAGGGACATGTCTATCGCGCGGCCGCGCTGATGCCATGAGCCGCCGGTATAGGGATTGGCGATGAACTTGTTGTTCTGGACGATGTCATACAGCTTTACCTGTGCGGATCTGGGGCGATACGCATCGTATACCTTCAGTGTGTAGCCGTCGTTCTGGAAAATATCATACGCCTGCTTCAGCATTTTGGCGGTTCCCTCTTCCATCAGCGGCACGGCGGGATACATCGCAGAGCCGGTAATGTTGTTGGGGCTTGCGAACAGCAGCTCAAATTTCGCGCCGGGCAGATACACGCGCAGGTCGACCGCACCGTCATACTCGGCGTAGGTTGCGCCCTCGGTGAGATAATTCACGGAGCAGTAGACTATTCCACCGTCGTCCAGACGGCAGAGATAGAAGTCCCCGTCCCGGCCGAGCACGTTCACCTCGGTGAGCATGGTTATCTGATGGAGAATGGTTGCCTTGGTGTTCGGCTCCGCGCGGCAGTTCAGGCGCGTCGCGGTGCAGGTATAGACAGGCTCGCCGTCGATGGGCACGAATGTCTCGCTCGAAGTCTTTTCGCTTAGGTATTCCTCCTCGCGCTGTGCTTCGAGCGCGTCGTCCTTTGCGCGGAGATACCAGCCGTTGCACCAGCCCTGAGAGCCGTCTGCCAACTCAACATAAAGAAATTCGTTTTCCTTGCCGAGGCAGCGCATCTCCGTCCCCGCGTCAAGCGTGCGCATTACGTTGCTTTCCTCGGTCTTGGGCGCGAGGCGGAACGCTGTTTCAGGCAGTCGGACGATATATATCTCCGGCTCAGGCTCCGGTGTAACCTCGGCAGTCGCTTCCGGCTGCACAGCTGCATCGGGAGATTCCGATGCAGCGGGCTGCTCCGTCTGGCGCGACGGCGGTTCAAGCCCTGCCGCGCTGATAACGGAGTCGATATCGCAGGCCGTCAGAAGCAGCAGCGAGAGCGCCAACATTAAAATTAAAAGGATTTTTTTCGTTTTCATTTCGCCTTATCTCTTGTAATTCCAAGTTCTGGCTACTTTGGGAGACATCATGTACATGTCTCTGTACACGTTCTTCTTACGCCCGGCCATTTCCAGCTCGGAATCAAATATGTAGTTTACACCGTCGATTTCAATCTCGACCCAGCCGTGCTTCGCGCGGTTCATGCCGACCGTACCGCTGCAAACCTGCGCGTCATAGCCTATGGCACGCGCAAGCTCGCCGAAGGTTGCCGCATAGCAGTAGCAGTTGCCCATACCGGTGGAGAGCATGGTGTAGGCTTCTTTGTTCTGCCAGCCGGTCTCGCCGATGGCGTAATAGTTGCGGCGGAGATAGCTGAAGGAAGTGACGGTGTATTCGTAGAGGACTTTCAGCTTCTCCTCCTGCGTCATCGAGTCGTCCGTGTTCTCGGCAATGACCTGCTGGATCAGCTCGTCAAGCTCTGGCATACCGGAGGTGTAGCGGCCATACTCGTCAAAATGCATTGTGCCGACATCGGTATTGCGCGCGACAGTGCCGGTCTTGTCGAAGTAGTACAGGTGCGTCCCAATCGTGACGAAGCCTGAGGCATGGCGCGTGAATTCGTCGTTCTTTGTCCAGCGCTCGACGCCGTCGACGGTCTCGTATTCGTGTCCCAGCGCGGCCTCAAGCAGCTCCGCGTAGTCCGAGAGCTGCGGGCTTGCATCTGGCACCGCGCCGAGAAGCTTTGCGGACACCTTCCCCGCCTTTTCGCGGTTGAGAACCTTGTTTATCAGGCGTACCGCGTCTATCCTCGTAAGCTCCTCGTCGGGCAGCGCTTTCACATCCTCGCCGCTGTCTATCCAGCTATAGTCCGCCGCTGTGCACAGCTCCCGATAGTAATAGCTGTCGCTGTCGACATCGGCGAAAGCGTAGTCCTGCTCGGATGCACGGTAGAAGCTGCACAGCAGAGACAACAGTTCCCCGCGCGTGATGACCTCGTCAGGGTGGAACTTGCTCTCCCCTGTCACCTTCAGCTGCCACAGTGCGGCAGTTGCTCGCGCATAATCGGCTTTCCTGTCAACGTCGATATAATTCCCGGTAGCTTCAACGGGCTGTGCCAGCAGCGCATATAACATGCGCGCCACCTCGCCGCGGGTCAGCTTGTCGTACGGATGATAGAACCCGTTCTCGTCCGGAAACAGATACGGATTATGCTCTTCGGTTTCGAGCGCGACGGTATACACCGGCGAAAAGCTCTTGTTCTCATAAAGCTCGACGCTGTCACCGCAGTAATGCGCGCCCTTTGCGTCCATCCAGTAGACGAAGGTATATCCGTCGTAATCGGCGGTTTCCGGGAAAACGAAGGTATCACCGCAGGAGAGCAGCGTTTCGGTAACACTGCCGTCGTCAAGCGTGCAGGACACCCGCACGGAGCCGAAGCGGTACCAAACGAACGCGGCCACGCCCGCAAGCATTACAAGTATTACGGCTACAATTATACATACTCTAAGCCGCTTTTTTGTGTCGGTCTTTGTCATTGCACGTTCTGGACTACCTCGGAGTCGCCTTCCTTATATGTGTACACCGTGAAGCCGTCATATACAAGCTCGCCGTCCTCGCCGCTGCCGAGGCAGCTGGAAGCGTAGCTGGCCGACTCCGGCTCGCCTATCGCGTCATACAGCTCGCTGACCTCTTTGCCGATATAGCTCTCGGCGACGGTCTTCTGCTCGTTCTCCGCGGCCTGCTCTTCAGGTTCGTCGGCGGCAGGCTGAGTATCGCTGCCGGAAGCGGTCTGCATCGGCGGTACGGCGCTGCCGTCTGAGGCGGATTTGTCCGGAGCCGCGGAGCCGCAGGCGCAGAGCAGCACAGCCGTTGCGCACAGAAGAACGATTGAGATGAGTTTTTTCATTGTTGGCCTCCATTCCGCATATCTTAACTGATCTGATATGCCGTATATTCAGAATTGAGAGTTGTTATGACTTGATGCGCGGCATTGCCCGCGGGTATCCATGCGAAGAAGCGCAGAGAATCGGAACCGCTTGACACGCAGACGTACGCCTCATATGCCGTGTCCCCGGCCGCGATATATACGTGCCCGCCTGGATCGAGCATATCCGCCCCAAGCTCCCCTGACACGCGGACATAGCCCGACATAACGCCGCTCTTCGCCTCGTCGTAGTCGACGGCTATTGTCCCAACGTTTGCCGTTGCTGATAGTTCGCGCACAGGAGCCGGAAATGTCGGCTCGCGGCTGAGGATGTTGCTCAGGTTCCGCTCCACCAGCTCTATTATGACGGTGTCGGCGGAATCTGCAAGCGTGAGGTTATAGTCTGCACTGCGGGAGAAGGTCGCCGCCACGAAGCTCTGCGCGAGGTACGGGTACAGCGCGATTCCGAATGAGTCGCGCCAGCACATGAGCCCGCCGCTGCCGCCGTCGCAGGAGGTTTTGATGGTTATTGCGTTGCCGCCGTTCGGGTCGGATTCGCATACATATGAGAATTCGCCGCCGTAGACCGTCGCGGTTTCCGTGGCGCGCCCCGCGGGATAGAGCATTTCATACAGGTCTCCCCTGTGCTCTTCCGACACGGCAAAGCTTGCTGTGGAATAATCGCCGCCGCGGTCAAGCATGTTCAGCAGCCCGTCGGCAGCCAAGGCCGCGCCGCGGGAATTCCAGTGCGTGTCCGTTTTATAATATAGGTTTTCCTCATTGCCGAGAATATCTAATAGATCGAGGTAATTTACCCCAGCCGCGTCAAGATACGCGCTCACGCGGGCGGCGTTTGACTCGCTGTGCCGGTTTTCAATATACTCCGGCATGTGCTCAGAATAGATACTGTTCTTGTTGGGCGCGATTGTGAAGATAAAATGCTTTCCCTGACTTACAATATATTCCTGCATCAGCGCCAGATCGTTTGCAAGATACCGCAGTTCGGTGTCGCTCATCCCCTGCCCCATGTAGTCCGGGAGCGTATCCGAGAAATAGAGCCAGCCGTCACTGCCGAGGATCACCTGCTCTTCGACGGAGGTTCCGAGAAGCTTCGCGTTGACGCCCGCCCATGCGGTGGCCAGCTCCTGCCGGAACGCGAATCGGTCGGCAATGTAGTCACTGACGTCCGAGAGAAAGCTCAGGTTGAGTTCCCCGCTCCGCGTTGTCACGCTCGGCCTGCCTGTGAGCACTTCGTTCGCGGCGGGCTGTGCCTCGCCAAATATCAGCATACCGACCGACGGGATGAGGCACAGCACAATAAATATTGATATGAATATAAGCTTGGCTTTTTTCATATGATTGATCTCTCAGAACTGGAAGTAGATAAACGGGTTGAAGCCGCCGCGCGCAAGGCTGAATACCGACAGCACGAACAGCAGCAGGCACAGCAGCTCCGCGGATATAACGCGGACGGCAGAGACCGGCTCGCTGATCTTCGCGCGCAGGCGCGGTATGAAGCTGCCTGAGAAGAGTATCGCGGCGAAAAGCGTCACACAGCACAGCGGCGTCAGAAGATAGTGCAGCATGTAGCTGCCATCGGCGGTCTGCACACCGGAGAACATCGCGCCGATGACACGCGCTGCCTCCCCCAGCGACGCCGCCCGGAACACCACGAACAGCAGCATTACGGAGAGCAGCGTATACGCCCTGCACACGAGCCGCCCCGCGCGGCTTTCCTGAAGCCGCTTCACGGGGATCACGCCAAGATTTTCAAGGCTTGTCAGTGCGCCATGGCACAGACCCCAGACCACAAATGTCCAGTTTGCGCCGTGCCATATGCCCGTGCAGAAGAACACGATAAGGCGGTTGAGTGCGGTGCGCCAGCGGCCGCGGCGGTTCCCGCCGAGAGGAATATACAGATACTCTTTGAACCAAGTCGAAAGCGATATGTGCCAGCGCCGCCAGAATTCCGTCATGCTCGACGAGGTGTACGGGAAGTTGAAGTTTTCCTTGAAGGTAAAGCCGAACATGTGCCCCAGTCCGATGGCCATGTCGCTGTACCCGCTGAAATCGAAGTATATCTGGAGCGTGTAGCATATTCCGGCAAGCCATGCCAGCCGCCAGTCAAGCCCGCCCGCGGCGTACAGGCATTCGGAAAATACCTTGTCCACGACGTAGCCCGCGGCGTTTGATATCAGCACCTTTTTCGCAAGGCCGACGACGAAGCGGCGTATACCGGCCTCCGTCTCGTCCCTTGTGCAGCAGCGGCTGTCTATCTGCGCGGCGACGTCGTGATATTTGACGATCGGCCCCGCGATGAGCTGTGGGAAGAAGGATATATAAAGCAGCAGCTTTGTGAAATCGCGCGTGCTGCATTCCGGCTCGCGGTAGACGTCTATCGTATACGACAGCCCCTGAAACGTGAAAAATGATATGCCGATGGGCAGGACGATCCTAGTGAGCGGGATAGCAGTTCCGAGCAGGGAGTTAATGTTGACAATGAGAAAATCCGTGTACTTGAAAACGCAGAGTATGCCTAGATTCAGAATGACGGCAAGCGCAAGTATCAGGCGGCTGCGTCTGAATTTACCTGAGAGAAGCAGCCCGGATATGTAATTGATAAGTATAGACGCGAGAAACAGCGGCAGGTAGACAAGCTGCCCGAACGCGTAGAACACAAGACTGCTGAATGCGAGGAATACGTTACGCGAGAGAATGCCCGGAAGCAGCCTGTATATTATAAAAACCGCCGGAAGAAAGGCGAACAAAAATATTGCGGAACTGAAAACCAAGACAAATCCATCCCTGTTTCGACCGTTTCGGCCAAAAAGATTTCAAAATATTATAACACCTATTTTTTCACATGTCATCATCTTTTTCAAAATGTGTAAAAAATCGGCGCATATGACATAAATGCACATATGCGCCGGGATTTATTTATCAAAAGCCGGGTTGGTAGAATAGAAATTCTTCTGATCCATTTTCTCGATAGCGCGGCGAAGTCCCTCGCCGAAGCGCTGATAATGGACGACTTCCCTCTCCCGCAGGAACTTTATAACGTCGTTGACATCAGGATCGTCGCTGAGCCGCAGAATGTTGTCATAGGTCGTGCGCGCCTTCTGCTCTGCTGCCATGTCCTCGGAGAGGTCGGTTATCACGTCGCCCTTGACCGCCATCGACGCGGCGTCCCACGGGAAGCCCGAAGCCGCCGTCGGGTAGACTCCCGCCGTGTGATCTACGAAATACGCGTCGAACCCGGCCTTCTTGATCTCGTCGATGCTCATCGAGCGGGTTAGCTGGTGCACGATGGCGCCTATCATCTCAAGATGACCAAGCTCTTCCGTGCCGATATCGGTCAAAAGACCTTTCAGCTCAGGGTACGGCATGGCGTAGCGCTGGCTCAGATATCTCAGCGACGCGCCGAGCTCGCCGTCCGGGCCGCCGTACTGGGTGATTATGAATTTCGCAAGAGCGGGATTCGTGTTTTTGATCCGCACCGGATACTGCAATTTCTTCTCATATACAAACATGCGTCAGCCCTCCCTTTGCCGCTCATAGTCCCACGGCCACGGGTCGTCGAGCCACGCATAGCGCTCCATGCCCAGCATATCCTCATGCGTGACGGGGCCGCACTGCTTCACATAGCGCTCCCGCGCCTCCTTCTTCAGCGCGAGAAAGCTCTGATACATGGCGAAAGCCTCGGCGTCATCCTGATGCGTGTCGAGATACAGCGCCAGCTCGTGCGCCACAAAGCACAGCGCCATCATCTCCGTGAGCGGCGTTACATCCTGTGTCTTGTTGACCATGCCCATAAACGGCAGGTCGAGACCGGGGAACAGCGTCCCGCGGGAGAGCGCCTCCATTGACTCGTATGCCGGAGAGACCGACTTCTGAAGCGGCACATAAGCCATTGCCAGCGGTGCCGTGTCTGGCAGCTCGCCATAGCGCCAGCCGCCGTCCGTTCTGTTTTTAGCCAAAAATATTCCTCCTCATTCAAGAGTTCATATTATAATATGCGCTCTCAAACGAGGAGGTTATTATACATTGTCCGTCGCGGTCAGGTTATCATCGCGGCAAAATCGTCTTCGGAGATGATGCTGATACCGAGGGCTTCGGCCTTGGTAAGCTTGCTGCCGGCGTTTTCGCCCGCGAGGACGTAGCTCGTTTTCTTCGACACCGAGCCGGAGGCTTTGCCGCCGTAGCTTTCGATGATGGCGCTGGCCTCGTCGCGGGTGTATCTGCTGAGCGTACCGGTGAGGACGAAGGTGAGTCCGGCGAAGCGATTGTCCTTGCGCTCCTCCTTGCTGGAGAAATCGACTCCGGCTTCGCGCAGGAGCTTTATCTGATGCTGTGACTGCGGCTTTGTGAACCATTCCGTTATGAAGTTTGCGGTTATCGCGCCGATATCCGGTATCAGTGTCAGTTCGTCGGCACTGGCGGCCATAAGCTCATCCAGATCCGCGAAGTGCGCGGCGAGGACCTTTGCCGCTTTCTGCCCCACCTGACGGATGCCGAATGCGCAGACGAGCCGCGAAAGCCCGGCTTCCTTGCTCTTCTCAATGGCCGCTATCAGATTTGCGGCAGACTTCTCGCCCATGCGGTCAAGCTCAACAAGCTGTTCGGCATTGAGATAATATAGCTCCGCGGCAGTTTTTATAAGGCCGTTGTTTATCAGACTCTCGCACACGGAGATGCCCAGACCGTCGATATCCATCGCCTCGCGCGACGCGAAATGCGCAACCGTTCTGAGCAGCTGTGCGGGACACTCCGGATTTGTGCAGCGGAGCGCCGCGCCGTCCTCGTCGCGGACTACCGGAGCGCCGCACTCCGGGCAAAGCTCCGGCATTTTGAATGGCACGGAATCCGCGGGGCGCTTGCTCTTGTTGACCTCAAGCACTTCGGGGATTATCTCCCCCGCCTTCTGGAGAACAACGGTATCCCCTATCCGCAGGTCAAGCCTGTCAATATTGTCCTGGTTGTGCAGCGTCGCGGCGGAAACAGTCGTCCCCGCGAGGCGTATCGGCTCAACGATGACCTTCGGCGTCAGAACTCCGGTGCGCCCGACCTGCACGACCACGTCGAGCACCTTGCTTTCCTTCCGTTCGGGCGGGTACTTGAATGCAACCGCCCAGCGGGGAGCTTTCGCCGTACTGCCCAGCGCCTCGCGCTGAGACAGGGAGTTTATTTTTATGACCGCGCCGTCCATGTCATATGGCAGTGTGTCGCGGTTTTCACCCAGCCATTCTATCTGCTTCACGCAGTCCTGAATGTTGCTGAAATGCGAATACGATACGACCGGGAAGCCCATTTCGCGCATCGCGTCCAGCGTCTCGGTGTGATTTTTATACGCGGGGCCGGAGGTGTACTGGAGGTTGAAGCAGATGATGTCCAGCTTTCTGGATGCCGCGACCTTCGGGTCAAGCTGGCGCATGGAGCCAGCGGCAGCGTTGCGGGGATTGGCCAGAAGCTGCTCCCCCTTTATTTCACGCTCGGCGTTCAGCTGCTCGAACACGGCCTTGGACATGTAGACCTCACCGCGGACGATGAGCCGCTCCGGCGCGTTCTCGATATGCAGCGGCAACGAGCGCACCGTGCGCAGATTCTCTGTCACATTTTCGCCGACCTGCCCGTCGCCGCGGGTTGCTCCGCGGACGAACACGCCGTTTTCGTATTCAAGCGACATGGAAAGCCCGTCGATTTTCGGCTCGACGGAGTAATCATGCGGCTCCGCAATCATCTCGTCCATGCGCTTGCCGAACGCGAACAGCTCCTCGTATGAGAAAACGTCGGTCAGACTTTCCAGCGGCACCTGATGGTGCACCTGCTCAAACTGCGGCAGCGTGACGTCTCCGACGCGCTGAGTCGGCGAGTCGGGAGTTATCAGCTCCGGGTGCAGCGCTTCCAGCGCCTTGAGCCGCTGCATGAGCATGTCAAAATCATAATCCGATATCTCCGGCTTGTCGTAGACATAGTAAAGCCTGCTGTGATGCCGTATCTTGCGGCGAAGCTCCTTTATCTCGTTTTGTACATCCATGGCGTTCTCCTATTGTACGTTCATATAAGTATCCGGAACTTTGCCGACTATGACCGTGTCGGCTATCAGTACCTCGGTTTTCACCTGAGTGCTTGCGGTATCCCACGGGATGAGCACGTCTATATCGACGATGACCTCAAGGTTCACCTGATGCTTCGTCTGGTTTATCCCGGCGGTGATAATGCTGTTGTTGAATTCCACCTTTGACGAGGTGAGCACTATTATCTGTACCGGAACCTTGGGGCCGCGCCCCATCAGCAGGCTCACGCCCGTCAGGTTCCCTATCGGGATCTCTACGGTTATTGTCTGATTTTCGGTCACGTTTATGACGGTATCGAGTATTTTTGCCGACAGCGCGTTTATCCGCGCCATATTGCTGCTTATCGCGGATATATCCCCGGCATCCGTCTTTTCAAAATTCACGAAGTAGTCGCCCGTATAGTCCTCGTCCTTCATTATCTCTGCGATGGACGTATTGACCTGCGAGATCACGATATCGCTTGCGTCGGAGACTGCGATCTGAGTGGACAGATCCTTCAGAAAGGCGAGCGCGCACGCGAGGAATATCAAAATGCAGCATAAAAACAGGATAAGGCTTATTCCGCCTACCCTTCTGGGCTTGCGCGGCGGGGTGCTGTGCGGGCTGACGGTTCCTTCGTGATATGTATAGCGGGGCTTGCGCCTGAAAGCACGCCGATAATACATGGAGTCACCTCCCCATGCATTATATGCGCTTATATGCCCGCTTTATTTATCGAGCATCGCGCTCACGGCCATCATAATGCCGAGCTTGCCGGATTCATAGGTCAGGCCGCCCTGCATGTATATCATATACGGCGGGCGAATCGGCCCGTCCGCAGAAAGCTCGATGGACGAGCCTTGGATAAAGGAACCGGCCGCCATTATGACCGGGCAGTCATATCCGGGCATTGACCAAGGCTCCGGGGTAACGTAGGAATCCACGGGAGCGCCGGCCTGAATGCCGATGCAGAAGCGCTGCATGTTCTGCTCGTTGCCGAGCTTGACCATCTGGATAATGTCGGAGCGCTTCTCAAACACCGACGGGGAGGACTCGATGCCAATCTCCTCCATCATTCCCGCGCAGAACACAGCGGTTTTGAGCGCCTGCGCGACGATGTGCGGAGCCATGAAAAGCCCCTGAAACAGCAGACGGTTGTTCCCAAGCGTCGAGCCGCATTCGCCGCCGATGCCGGGCGTTGTGAGCCGCATCGCGGCGCGCTCCACAAGCTCCGCCTTACCGGCAACGTAGCCGCCGGTCGGCGCGATGCCGCCGCCGGGATTCTTTATCAGCGAGCCTGCGATGATGTCTGCACCGACATGAGTCGGCTCTATAACGTCGGTGAATTCGCCGTAGCAGTTATCGACCATCACGTTTGCGGCGGGGTTCACTTCCTTGACGGCCTTGATTATCTCGCCTATCTCCTGCACGGTCAGAGCCTTTCTCTCGGCATATCCGCGGGAGCGCTGTATCATCACCGCAGTTACGTTCTTGTCCGCTGCTGCCGCCTTTATCGCGGGAATATCCGGATCGCCGTCGGCGTTCAGATCGACCTGCGCATAGTTTATACCGTAGAATTTGAGCGAGCCGTGGCAGTCGCCGCTGATGCCGATTGCGCTTCTGAGCGTATCATACGGCATACCGGTGACGGCAAGGATGGTATCGCCCGGTTTCACCAGTGCGAACATCGCCGCGGTCAGTGCATGGGTGCCGTTGACAAAGCCGATGCGGACAAGCGCGTCCTCCGCGCCGAATATCTGGGCGTAGATCTTATCAAGCGTTTCGCGGCCGAGATCGTCATAGCCGTAGCCGGTCGTTCCGGCAAAGCAGGCGTCGGAAACGCGGTTATCCTGAAACGCCGTCATTACGTGGCGGGTGTTCTCCTCGGCCACGGCGTCTATCTCCGCGAAGCGTTCCACCAATTTGGCCTGAACGCGCCGCGCCATATCAAAAACTTCGGGCTTTATATCTGTAACTTTCATTTATTCTAACTCCATGATCAGTTTTTTGAAATATTCTCCGCGCTGGGCGAAGTTCTTGAACCTGTCGAACGCGGCGCAGGCCGGGGACAGAAGAACTATGTCTCCCGCCTCGGCGGAGCCTGCGGCGGTAAGTACCGCTTCGGTGAAATCGTCGATAAGCTGCACGTCGGGGACGCCTGGCTTATAGAATTTCGAAGCGAAAATAGAGTCGCGTATCTTCTCGGCGGTATCGCCTGTGAGATAAACTCGTTTTGAATACAAGCACAGCTCGTCTCCCAAACCATCAAACGGAATGTGCTTATCATATCCGCCGGCGATGACGATGGGCTTGGTCTTGAGCGAGTGAAGTCCGGCGGCGGTACGGGTCGGGCTTGTGCCGATGGAGTCGTTTATATACTTCACGCCGCGAAGCTCGCGTACAAGCTCCAGCCTATGCTCCACGCCGCCGAAGCTCGTCGCAACCCTGCGGCAGTTTTCATCCGAAACCAGCCCCTCGACCGCCGTGAATGCGGCCAGATAGTTCTGAACATTGTGCTTGCCGGGGAGTTTTATTTCATCCTCGTGCATGAGGCGGCGGCCGAAGCGGTAAATTTCGCCGTCGACACAGCAGGAGCCGTTTTCGATTAGCTTATCGTCGGTAAAAAAATATATCGAGGAGTGCGCCAGCGACTCGTAATACGGCGTATGCCCGTCGCCGAGGTTCAACACGAGCCTGTCGCCGGGAGTCTGCTTTGCGAAAATCGCGCTCTTGGCGTCTATATAGTCCTGATAGTCCTTGTGCTTATCAAGGTGGTTCGGCGAGATATTCGTGATGACCGCAACGTCTGGACGGCAGTCCATGCTGTGCAGCTGGAAGCTGCTTAGCTCCAGCACGGCGAAATCATCCGGCAGTATGTCCGGCGTTTCGCACAGGAGCGGATGGCCGATATTGCCGCCGAGATGGACGCGCTTCCCTTCTGCTTTCAGCAGTTCCGAGATGATGGTCGTCGTCGTGGTCTTGCCGTCGCTGCCGGTCACGGCGATGATTTTGCACGGGCAGAGCGCGAAAAACAGCTCCATTTCGGAGGTGATGACGCTGCCGCGGGCTTTTGCCGCCTCAAGATGCGGGTCAAACGGCATGAGTCCCGGCGTGCGGAAAATGATGTCCTGATGCATATCGTCAAGGTACGTCTCCCCGAGGCGGAGCTTCACGCCCATTTCGAGCAGCTTCTCCCCTTCACCCTCCAGCGCGTCAAGACTGCGCTTATCGCAGGCGGTGACGTCACAGCCGTTCCGGGCGAGCAGCTTTATGAGCGGGGTGTTGCTCACGCCGATGCCGATCACGGCAATGCTCTTGCTTTTAACCGAGCCTATGTATTCCGAAAGAGTCATAACGCTCCCCTATTCTTAAAAATTATATTTCAATCGCCGGATTGAAATATAATTATAAAACTTTTACTGCGCAAATACAAGAAAATTATTGACTTGTGCCCGGAAAATGATTAAAATATCCGAAGTGAGCAGGTCAAACGACCGCGGACGCAAGGCGAAAGCCTGCGTATGAGGAAAGTCCGGGCTCCACAGGGCAAGGATAACGGGTAACGCCCGCCAGGGGTGACCCTCGGACAAGTGCAACAGAGATATACCGCCCCGGAAACGGGGTAAGGGTGGAAAGGCGAGGTAAGAGCTCACCCGCCGCATGGAAACATGCCGGCGCTGTAAACTCTATCCGGAGCAACACCGTGGGAGAACATATGGCCTGCCCGGCCGTTCTCAGGAGGTGGCTTGAGCCGCGCGGCAACGCACGGCCTAGATAGATGGTCGTTCACGACAGAACCCGGCTTACAGACCTGCTCGCATTTTAAAATAAGGATTGATAGTATGCATATTCCCGAAGAAGAAATACATTATCACACCCATGCCGACGGCACCGTTCACGCGCACACCCACGCCCATACGCACACGCAGACAAAGTCAGTGATAAACCGCCTTTCGCGCGCCATCGGGCATCTTGAGTCCGTCAAGCGCATGGTCGAGAGCGGGCGCGATTGCAGCGAGGTTCTAATGCAGCTTGCGGCTGTGCGCTCCGCGCTCAATAACACTGCGAAAGTCATACTCAAGGATCACCTTGAGCACTGCATCGCGGACGCCGCCGGGGATGAAAACTCCGACGAGCTTGAAGCGCTGTACGACGCGATAGACAAGTTCATGTCTTAAAAATCACCGCGCAGGTGAAAAGCCTGCGCGGCGTCGTCTATGCCGGCGGATATTGCGCCGGGGTGTCAGGGCAGCCGGTGGACTCCCGCCGCGCGCCGCGGTGACTCTCCATTTGCCCGGACGGGATAAGAATATCCCCGCCTGGCTGATTATTTTGCCGAAGCGGGTTGAAAAGTTCTTGTTGAAATTTCCTGCAATGGGTGCTATAATACAAAAGCTGAATATTTGCGGATGTAGTTCATCGGTAGAACTCCGGCTTCCCAAGCCGATAAGGTGGGTTCGACTCCCATCATCCGCTCCATTTCTCGATCCCGCAGCCATCCGGCTGCGGGATTTTTCTTTCCCGTATCCGCACACTGCCGTTACGGCGCTCCGCAGGGCATGGCGGGCGCTTCCCCGCCCCAACAAAAAAATTCTCGCTTTCCGCGCGCGCGTCACCATCACCACCAGAATATTTATATATATTATTATCTTTTCTATTCTACTCTACTCTTCTCTATTCTTCTCTATTCTGTTCTATTCTTCTCTGTTCTGTTCTATGTACCGACAGGAGGCTGACGTCGCCGCGCCGTCGGCACGACGTCGGCTTCCGCCTGCCGAGCGCAGAGCCGCCGCAGGATTTTCCTGCGGCGGTATTATTTATCTGATTACAGCAGAGTAACTCCCGTCTCGCTGCACACCTTTTCGGTGTGCTCGTCCCAGATCGATGCCTGAACCTCGCCGATGTGCGCCTTGCCGAGCAGCAGCATTGAAAGCCGCGATTGGCCGATGCCGCCGCCGATGGTCAGCGGAAGCTCCCCGGCGAGAAGCATTTTGTGATACGGCAGCTCACGGCGCTCGTCGCATCCGGAGATGCTGAGCTGGCGGTCGAGCGACGCGGGATCGACGCGGATGCCCATGGATGACACCTCCAGCGCGCAGCCGAGAACATCGTCCCAGAACATTATATCGCCGTTCAGATCCCAATCGTCATAGTCGGGGGCGCGGCCGTCATGCTTCTGACCGGACTTGAGTGCGCCGCCGATACCGATGATGAACGCGGTCTTATGCTCCTTCAGGTATGCGTTTTCACGCTGCTTCGGCGTAAGCTCCGGGTACGCGTCCTCAAGCTGCTGGCTCGTCACAAACGAGACGCGGCGCTCAAGCTTGCCGAGACTCTGAAGCTGGGGATATATGGCCTGCATGGTGTCCTGCGTGTCACATATGGCTTCAACTATGTCCATGACCGTAGACTTGAGGTAATCAAGATTGCGGTTTTCGGGAAGGATGACCTTCTCCCAGTCCCACTGGTCGACATAGACCGAGTGCAGATTATCCAGCTCGTCCTCGTCGCGGCGGATGGCGTTCATGTCGGTATACAGCCCCTTGCCGGGATAAAAGCCGTAGCGTTTGAGCGCGAGGCGCTTCCACTTCGCAAGCGACTGCACGACCTCGGCATGCTTATCGGAACGCAGAATATCAAAGCCGACTGGGCGCTCTACGCCGTTGAGGTTGTCGTTCAGGCCGGAGCTTTCCTCGACAAAGAGCGGCGCGGACACGCGATAGAGATTGAGAAGCGCACCGAGCCTGTCCTCAAACAGACGCTTGAGCAGGCTGATGGCCTTCTGCGTATCATAAATACTGAGTATGCTTTTGTAGCCTTCGGGGATAATGGTTTTCATCTTTTATACCTCATTCTGTAAACATCTGCGCTATGCGCTGGTAGTAATCCTCCGCACTGCGGCGGAAGTGCTTTTCAATCTCGGCTGCCTGCTCCTCGCCCGCGCACAGAAAGCTGAGGTCGATTATCTTGCCCTTTCCGTCTGACATTGCAAGATGCACAGTGCAGCCATCCTCGGTCACGCTGTGCTCGGCGGTTATCATCGCGGCGCGGCGCATACGCTCCTCCACGGGGGAGATGAGCTTGAGCGCCTTGGTGCGCACGGAATACGGCAGGCTCGACTCCACGGCGTCGGCGTTGCGGGCGCCCTTCTCGGTTATCTGATAGCCCTCCGGCGTTTCGACGACGTTGCCGTTCTCGGTAAGCTCGCTCAGGCAGTCGGAATAATCGAAGTAGCCTATTCCGTTATCGCACTGGCACAGCTCGCCCAGCGTTTCGCGGTCGACCACGCCCGGCAGACGGCGAAGAATAAACAAAATCAAAATCTTTATATCAAGCTTTTCGTGTATGAATCCAAATCTGTCCATATCGTCACTCCATGATTTAATTAACAAAAGTATTATATAACGCTCCGGTGTATTTTTTCAAGAGTAAATTCACACTTATGCATCATCTTAGCATAGACTGTACTGAAGTTTGCTTCAATCCAGTAAACAGGAGGTCTTATCTATGGCCGACAGAGTTGTGCCGGGGCCGGTAGAGAGCTCGGCATGCATCCGCGAAGCCGTATGCATTAATACCAGTAAGATATTTGACAGCTGCCGCGACAAGGATTGTGTTGACGACCTCAGGGTGTTCCCTACCGTCACCTCGCAGTCCTACATAGAGAATGCTCTAAGTGTGCGCGCGAAAGCCGCCGAGCTGCTGTACGTTCAGGTAAATGTGGAGCCTATCACATTCAACAGAGGCTACTACACGGTTGACTGCACCTATTTCTACAAGATCACCGGCGAGACCTTCCCCAACGCGCAGAGTATAACCGGGCTTGCGATATTCGACAAGCGCGTTATGCTCTTCGGCGGGAGCGGGCGCGTCAAGAGCTTTTCTTCCGATACAGTATCGCCGATATCGTGGGCGGATGATCTCCCGACCGGCGTCGTGGAGTCCGTCGACCCGATAGCGCTGCACATGAAGCTTGTTGACTCCGAGTGCCTGCTGACGACCGAGCTTGAGCAGCGGAGCGTTCCGGAGTTCATCAACGCGGCATTCCCTGAGACGCTGGTCACTACGGACACGGCGCGGAGATGGTACGTCACGATAGGCCAGTTCTCCATAATCCGTCTGGAGCGCGGAACTCAGCTCCTGATCCCCGCGTACGATTATTGTATGCCCGACAAGGAGTGCCCCGGCACTTCCGACGACGACCCCTGCGCACTGTTCGGGAAGATACGATTCCCGGTCGAGGAGTTCTTCCCTCCAGACAGCGGCGAGGACTGCACCGATTACAGGAGTCTTGTTTAAGCAAAAACGAGCCGCATACAGCGGCTCGTTTTTGCTTGCAATAAATTCTGTTACGCAAGAATGACCTTGTTGTAGTTCTTCTTGCCGCGGCGGACGACGATGCCCTTCTTCAGCTCGTCCGCGCTATAACTCTTAGATATGTCGGTAATCTTTTCATCATCGACGGTGACGCCGCCCTGCTGGATATTGCGGCGCGCTTCGGACTTGGAGGCGCAGAGACCGGAGCGGACAAGGACGGTCATAATGTCCATTGCGCCGTCGGAAAGCTCGGATTCGGCAATTTCAGTGGTCGGCATGGTTTCGATGCTGCCGCCGCCCGCGAACAGCGCCTTCGCGGAGTCTTCCGCCTTCTTGGCTTCTTCCTCGCCGTGGACGAGGCTTGTCAGCTCGTAGGCAAGAATTTCCTTCGCGCGGTTGAGCTGGCTGCCCTCCCAGTTGGACATCTCGTCTATCTGCTCAAGCGGCAGGAAGGTCAGCATACGGATGCACTTGAGCACGTCGCCGTCGCCGACGTTGCGCCAGTACTGGTAGAACTCGTAGGGGCTGGTCTTGTTCGGGTCGAGCCAGACGGCGTTGCCTGCGGTCTTGCCCATCTTGTGACCCTGAGAGTCGGTAAGCAGGGTGATGGTCATGGCGTGGGCGTCCTTGCCGAGCTTGCGGCGGATAAGCTCCGTGCCGCCGAGCATATTGCTCCATTGGTCGTCGCCGCCGAACTGCATGTTGCAGTCGTAGTGCTGAAACAGGTAGTAAAAATCGTAGCTCTGCATTATCATGTAGTTGAACTCAAGGAAGCTGAGTCCCTTCTCCATGCGCTGCTTGTAGCACTCGGCGCGGAGCATGTTATTGACGGAGAAGCATGCGCCGACCTCGCGCAGGAGGTCAACGTAGTTGAGGTTCAGCAGCCAGTCGGCGTTATTTACCATGAGGGCCTTGTCCTCGCCGAACTCGATAAAGCGCTCCATCTGGCGCTTGAAGCACTCGGCGTTGTGCTCGATGTCCTCGCGGGTAAGCATTTTGCGCATGTCGGTGCGGCCGGAGGGGTCGCCTATCATGGTGGTGCCGCCGCCGATAAGCGCGACGGGCTTGTTGCCCGCCATCTGAAGGCGCTTCATCAGCGTCAGCGCCATGAAGTGGCCTGCGGTCAGGCTGTCGGCCGTGCAGTCAAAGCCAATGTAAAACTTGGCCTTGCCGGTGTTTATCATTTCGCGTATCTCGTCTTCATTCGTGACCTGAGCAATAAGGCCGCGCGCCACAAGTTCTTCGTAGATTCCCATTTTCATTCTCCTCTGTTCCCTATTATTGTTTTTTCAAGCATCTCTGCCGCTGCGCAGATGTATTCGTTACAATGGCTCCTGTCGCCGACGATGTCGTCACAGCGCAGATCGCCGAAGCGGGCTTTGAACTCCGCGCAGAAATTGCGCGCAAGTTCCGCTATCTTTGCTTTCGCCTCAATATCGCTGCTGTCGTTATACGGAAAGCATTTCCCCAGCGTCATCACCGCACCCGAAACCGCACCGCAGACCTCTCCGCAGCGAAGTCCGCCGCCGAACCCGGCGGCTATCGCAAGCGCTTCAGCCTCGTCCAGCCCGGTGAGCTTTCCGGCAGATGCGAGAACGGCCTGAGCACAATTGTAGCCGTCCATATGCAGCATCAAGGCGTCCTGCCCTATACCCAATATGATTCCCTCCTGAGCAAAAATAAAGCCCCCTGTCCGGACGGACAGAGGGCATAAAATGCGGTACCACCTCTGCATACTCAGACCTCGCGGCCTGAACCTCAGTGAGTGCTGACACTCAGCGCTGTATCGGGCGCACCCGTCACGGCCTAATCGCTTGCGCTTTCAGCCAGCCGCTCCGGACTGTATTCATTCGCCCCTCCCCCGCCCCTCACACCAACCGGGGCTTCTCTGCGCGGGATGAAAACGAACTACTCCTGTCCTTCATCGCGTTGTCTTTGTGGGATTATACAACACCGAAACGATAATGTCAAGGCCGATTTTTGACCGTTTCCTTGAATTTCGCGGCGTTTTCAAGCTGTTCTGCGGCGCTGGCGAGGGTAAGCTCAGTGATATTGTCGCCGCCGTGGAGTCGCGCAAGCTCGCGCAGGCGGCCTTCCTTATCAAGCGGCAGAACGTCGGTATAGGTTCTGCCGGAGCGCTCTTCCTTTTTGATGACATAATGGCTGTCCGCCATGGCCGCGATTTGGGGAAGATGCGTTACGCACATGACCTGCTTGCCGAGTGAGACCTGAAACAGCTTTTCACCGACACGCTGTGCCGCGACGCCGGAAACGCCGGTGTCGATCTCGTCGAAGATCATGGTCTGAACCGGGTCATTCTCCGCAAACACGTTTTTCATCGCCAGCATTATGCGGCTCAGCTCGCCGCCGGATGCAATGCGGCTGATGCGGCCAAGCTCCTCGCCGGCGTTCGCCGACATTGTGAAGCGTATCTGGTCACAGCCGCTGCGGTCAAAGCCGCAGTCATTTTCTATCGGCGTAAACTCGACAGCGAAGCGCACGGACGGCATACTAAGGCCGCGCAGTTCTGCGACTATGCGGCGCTGAAGCTCCTCTGCGGCGGCGCGCCGCGCCTTGCTCAGAACTTCGGCGGCTTTGCGGGTCTGCTTCTCCTGCGCTTCAAGCTCTCTTTTGAGCTTGGCTATGCGGTCGTCGGCGTATTCGATGCCGTCAAGCTTTTTGCGGTTTTCGTCAAGCAGGGCTATCAGCCCGTCCTCATCGCGGGAATATTTGCGCTGGAGCTTGCTCAGCTCTGCCGCACGGCTTTCAAGCTGGTCATATTCCTCCGGCGAGAAATCAAGGCTTTCGCGGAAATCACGCAGAAGCTCCGCTGCGTCGTTCAGAGCGAAGAGCGCGTCGTTTATCCCGGCAAGCGGCTTTTCAAGCTCCGGCGCGATGGCCGCCGCGCGTCCCGCGTAATAAGCGGCGTTCTGCGCGAAGGTGACGGCGCTCTCGTCTCCGCCGTTCAGGGCGTTATACGCCTCGTCAAGCGCCTCGGTGAGCTTTTCGGAGTTGCGCAGCAGGTCGCGCCGGGCGATGACACTATCATACTCCCCCGGCTTCAGCTGTGCGCGCTCAAGCTCCTCTATCTGATAGCGCAGACTGTCGCTCAGGCGGGCCTTTTCAATCTCGTCCATGCTCAGGCGCGATATCTCTTTTTTTATCGCGGTATATTTACCGTATTCCTGTGAATACGCCGTAAGCTCCGCGCTGAGATTTCCGAACAGGTCAAGATATTCAAGGTGCCGCCGCTCATCCATAAGCTGCCTGCCGTCGTTCTGGCCGTGAATATCGACAAGACGCGCGGCAAGCTCCTTCATCTGAGCCGCTGTCGCGGGGACGCCGCAGATGCGGCAGCTGGTTTTGCCGTCGGCCGTTATGCGGCGCTGCAAAATCAGCTCGTCGTCCGTGTCGATCTCGTTATCGGCCAGCCACTGCTCACAGCCGTCCACGCTGAATACGGCGGTCACGACGCCTTTTTCCGCGCCGTGCCTGACAAGCTCGCGGCTGACGCGCTCTCCGAGGACGGCTCCGATGGAGTCGATGACTATGGATTTACCGGCGCCGGTCTCGCCGGTCAGAACGTTGAGTCCGGCGGTAAACGTGATGTCCGCCCTTTCGATAACGGCTATATTCTCAATGTGAAGCTCATTAAGCATATGGCACCTCTGCCGCGGGAAACGCGGTCAATAAATGGTTTCTATCTCGTGATAAAGCTTGACTGCGGACTCCTTGTCACGCATTGCGAGAAACGCGGTGTCGTCCCCCGCGAGGGTGCCGACAAGGTTTTCTATCTCCATACTGTCAAACGTCGAGCAGGCCGCCGATGCCAGTCCCGGCAGAGTACGGATTATGAGCAGATTCTGGGCAACGTCGTATGACACCAGACTCTCGCGCAAAATCTTTTTCAGGCGCACATCGAGATCGGCGGTTTCGGTCTTGGCCGCGACGACATAGCGGTAATTGCCGCTGGGGCCAAGCTCCTTGACAAGGCGCATGTCCTTGATGTCTCTCGACAGCGTGGCCTGAGTGCTCTTCACGCCGCGGGCCGCCAGCTCCTGCATGAGCTGGTTCTGAGTTTCGATATCCTTTTCGCTGATTATTTCAAGTATCGCGTTCTGTCTGCCGGGTTTCATATGTTTTCCTCCTGTTTTTCAAATCAGGTGAGTTTTTCAAAAGCAAGGTCAAAGAAGCTTTTCAGCCCCATATCGGCCATAAGGATGCATCGCTCTGAGCGGTGTACGCGGAGCAGGTCGCCGTTTGCAAGATCCATTACGGAGTTGCCGTCGACGGAGATATACGCCCTGCGGCCGTGGAGCTTTTCGGCCAGAACCGTTACGTCATGCGAAGCGCCGAGCACGTAGCTCCGCGCGCTCATCATGTGCGCGCATATGGGACTTACAATTATAGCGGACGCCTCCGGTTCGACGATCGGGCCGCCCGCGGACATGGAGTAGCCGGTAGAACCGGTCGGCGTCGAGAGAATTATCCCGTCTCCGGAAAAGCTTGTTATCCTGTTGCCCGCGCACCACGCGGTAAGCCTGATACAGTCGCCGTATCCGTGCAGAACGACGTCGTTCAGAGCCTTGTCGCGGTATATGATCTCGCCGCCGCGCTCAAGCTCGATGTCGAGCATCATCCTGCGGCTGACTGTATACTCCCCCGCCGCGGCCTTGACGATGAGCTGCATATGCTCCGGCTCCAGAGCCGCCATAAAGCCCTTTGAGCCGAGGTTAACGCCGAGAATTGGAATATCGGCATTGTGCAGCTGCCGCGCGGCGGCAAGGATCGTCCCGTCGCCGCCGATGACGACGACAAGGGAACACCTGCTCCGGACGGAGTCAAGCGTTGTTGTTTCAATATCTTTGGGTATCACCTGCGGCACATCCTCGGCAAAAACCGGGCATATTGCCGTTTCATACCCTGCGGCGTGAAGCATTTCTGCCGCCTGCCGGGTATATTTCAATTCTGAATCACGAAAAGGATTCGGGCATATCGCTATCATAAGCTATCCTCAAAGCGTCTCGTGCGACGCTGCAACGACCGCGTCAACATCCAACTGCAGCGCGGCGAAGTTGCCGTTTTTCATGTGACAGATATATTCAATATTTCCTTCAGGCCCCTTTATCGGGGAGAAGTCAAGCCCTACGGGAGTCAGTCCTATTCCCGGCGCAAAGTCGAGAACGCTGTGGATGACCTCTTTATGCACCGCGCTGTCGCGCACGACGCCATTTTTGCCGACTTCCTCGCGCCCGGCCTCAAACTGCGGCTTTATAAGGCAGACAATATCCGCCTCCGGCTTGAGAAGGCGCTGGACTGCGGGAAGAACGAGCTTTACGGAGATGAAGGACACATCCATCACGGCGATGTCGAGAAGCTCCGGAATCTGCTCCTCCGTCACATAGCGTAGGTTCGTGCGCTCAAGATTTATGACGCGCTCGTCATTCCTGAGCTTCCACGCAAGCTGGCCATAGCCGACGTCAACGGCGTAGACCTTCGCCGCGCCGTGCTGCAAAAGGACGTCCGTGAAACCGCCGGTCGAAGCGCCGCAGTCAATACATGTCTTGCCCGCTGGGTCGACCGGGAAAACCTTTAGCGCCTTATCGAGCTTGAAGCCGCCGCGGCTTACAAACGGCAGCGCGACTCCGCGCACCTCGATGTCGGCGTCCGGATCGACTGGCATCCCCGGCTTGTCCGCGCGCTGCCCGTTGACGAACACAATGCCGCTCATAACGGTAGTTTTCGCCCGCTCGCGGCTTTCTGTGAGGCCAAGCTCATATACGCGCTGATCCAGTCTGACTTTTTTCATGCCTTATTTCAAGTCCTTATCCATCATTTCCGTGGCCGCACCGGCGATACCGTCCGCGTCAAGGCCAAAGTCGTGCAGCAGCTCCGCAACGGTGCCGTGCGGAACGATGCCTTCGCCCAGATTCAGAAGCTTCGCGGCGCGGACGTCGATCTCATTTATTGCCGCCTCCTCAAGTATGCGCGAGCCGACACAGCCGGCCTCGCACACATCCTCGGAGATGAGCAATTTCCCTGTTTTGCGCAGTGAACGCATGATGAGGTCAAAATCCGGCGGCTTAATCATGCTGAGCTTTATTACCTCAGCGCTGACTCCCGCGGCGGCCAGACGTTCCGCCGCTTCAAGAGCCTCGTTTGTCATTATGCCGTAGCAGACCAGCGTGACGTCGCCGCCCTCGCGCAGGAGCGTTTCGGGCGCGGTATTACATGCGGTGTATACGCCCTCGCCGCCGCGGGGATAACGTATCGCCACGGAGCCGGTGATATCATATATTGCCGCGTGCAGCATCGCTTCAAGCTCTGCGTAGCTCGCGGGACACAGCACGGTCATATCGGGAACCGAGCTGAGATAGCTGACGTCAAATACGCCGTGATGAGTTTCCCCGTCGCTGCCGACAAGTCCGGCTCTGTCAACGCAGAATACAACATGCAGATTTTGCAGCGCGACATCGTGAATGAGCATATCATAGCCGCGCTGGAGGAAGCTTGAATACACGGCGAAAACGGGCACCATCCCTTGCTTCGCCATGCCGCCGGCCATAGAAACGGCGTGCCCCTCCGCAATGCCGACGTCAAAGAACCTGTCGGGGTGCGCCGCGGAAAAGACGTCCATTCCCGTTCCGGAGGACATCGCCGCCGTAATTCCGATTATGCGTCCGTCGCTGTCGGCAAGCTTGCTCAGAGACTCGCCCATCTTCGCGGAAAAGCAGTCTCCGGAGTCGTGCAGCTCGCCGGTCTCAATATCAAAGCGTCCCACCCCGTGGAACTTCTCCGGGTGCTCCTCGGCGTATTTGTAGCCCTTGCCCTTCTTCGTGACGACATGGACGAGCACGGGTTTTCCCAACTCGCGCGCCCAGTGTATCACGGTTTCGAGCTTGCTTATATCGTGCCCGTCGACGGGGCCGAGATAATACATGCCCATACCGCTGAAAACATTGCCGGGAAGCAGACGCTTTTTCAGCCATTCTTTTATTGCGTGATTGAATTTATAAAGTCCCGGAAGCTTCGTGAACACGTCGCGGTACCAGCGCTTGAAGCTGATATATCCGGGCCTGACGCGAAGCCCCTCAAGCAGCCTCGCCGTCCCGCCGACGTTCTCGTTTATGGACATGTTGTTGTCGTTAAGGATGACAACAAGCGGTTCGCCGCTCGCCGCGGCGTTCGCAAGCCCCTCGTACGCAAGTCCGCCGCTGAGCGCGCCGTCCCCTATTATCGCGGCAACGTCATAATCCGCGTGGCTCAGTGTTCTGGCTCTTGCCATACCGAGCGCTACGGACACGGAGTTTGACGCGTGACCCGCGATGAAAGCGTCGTCGTCACTCTCATACGGCTTCGGGAAACCGGAAAGACCGCCGTGCTGGCGAAGCGTACCGAAGCTGTCGCGTCTGCCGGTTATGATTTTGTGGACATAGCTCTGATGGCCGACGTCGAAGACCACCCGGTCGCGCGAGGTATCATACACGCGATGCAGCGCGACGGTAAGCTCAACGGCGCCGAGATTCGACGCGAGATGCCCGCCCGTGCGGGATATGCTGCTTATCATATAATCCCGCAGCTCCTGACACAGAGGCTTGAGCGCTTCCTCAGGCAGCTTTTTTATATCATTTGAGGAATTTATTCTCTCTAAAATACTCAAAACAAACCTCGAAAGTTATTTATATATTAGCTCATTTAAGCCTACTGACCATGGAATCGGCAAGCTCGCAGAGAAACGCCGTATCCGTGAACGCTTCGCCGAGAGCGGACTTGGCCTGCTCCGTGAGGTGCACGACAAGCTCCATGCACTTCTTTTCGCCAAGCAGCGCCATATAGGTGTTTTTGTGCTCCTCGGCGTCGGAGCCGATGGGCTTACCCAGCTCTTCGGCGGTGCTGAGAACGTCGAGCATGTCGTCGCGTATCTGGAAGGCCATGCCTATCGACGCGCCGAACCGCGCGGCGGCTTCAAGCATCTTTTCGTTTCCGCCAGCAGCGGCGACGCCCATCTGGCAGGCGGCGATAAGCAACGCGCCCGTCTTGCGAGAGTTTATTTCGTCCAAATCCCCGGCAGTGAGCGGCTTGCCCTCGCCGAGCATGTCGAGATACTGCCCGCCGCACATGCCGTCAAGGCCGACGGCGTTGGCGAGAATTTCTGCGCAGGCGGCGCGGCGCTCCGCGGGCAGACTGCTTCTCAGGATCGTGCCGAAGGCTTCCGCCTGAAGCGCGTCACCGGCGAGGGTCGCCGTGCATTCGCCGTAGACGACGTGATTCGTCGGCTTGCCGCGGCGCAGATCGTCGTTATCCATGCAGGGCAGGTCGTCATGTATAAGGCTGTAAGTATGCAGCATCTCTATCGCGCAGGCGACGGGAAGCGCCACATCTATGTCTCCGCCGGAGATGCGGCAGAACTCAAGCACGAGTATCGGCCTGATCCTCTTGCCGCCGGCAAGAAGGCTGTATTTCATCGCTTCGGCAAGCCCCTCAAGCGGCATACCCGCCGCACCGGCGAAGCTCCGCTCCAGCGCGGACTCGACCAGCGCTTTATATTCCTTAGTATTCATCTTTAGTTTTCGTCCTCAAACGGAAGCGTTTCCGGCTGCCTGTCGGGACCCTTTCTGAGTTTTACCACTTTCTGTTCCGCCTCGTCGAGCTGCTTTTCGCAGGAACGGATAAGCGCCGTCCCCTCCTCGAAAAGCGCAAGAGAGTCGTTGAGCGGCATGTCGCCCTTCTCAAGATGGCGCACTATCTCATCGAGCCGCGCCATGGACTGTTCAAAGCTGAGCTTTTTTCCGGCCATTTTAATCCTCCAAATTCTTATCGGGCGTAACGGTGTTCACCGTGCAGCCGATGCTGCCGTCCGCGACGCGAAGCGTCACGCCGTCGCCCGGTCTGAGCTGAGCGGCGCTCTTGACGACTGCGCCCATCTCGTCGCTTGCGATAGCGTAGCCGCGCGTAAGGACGCGGAGCGGACTCATGGCGTCCAGCGCTGAGGCGAGCCGGACATAGCCGTGCCGCCTCGCGGTAATGCCGCGCTCCATGACGGATACGAGCCGTTCGCGGCTCATATCAAGCTCCATGCGGCGGTTATCAATCAACACGGACGGGTCTGTCATCACGCGCTTCGACGCATAGCCCGAAAGCCGCTCACGCAACTGCATCAGCCGCTTCGCCATGGACTGCGCACTGCGTATCTCCATGCCCTGAAGCTGCTCTGCAACCTCGCGCATATCGGGAACTGCAAGCTCCGCCGCGTTTGACGGCGTGGACGCGCGCAGATCCGCGACATAGTCGGATATCGTGACGTCCGGCTCATGCCCGACGGCGGATATCACCGGCAGCTCAGACGCGTAGATAGCCCGCGCTACCCTCTCGTCGTTGAACGCCCATAGATCCTCTATCGAGCCGCCACCGCGGCCTGTGATTATAAGGTCTGCGACCTTAAATTCGTTTGCGTACCTGATAGCCCCGGCTATCTCGGCCGGAGCCTCAACTCCCTGCACACGCACCGGCAGCAGCACGACCTTCGTCATCGGCCAGCGGTGGCCGAGAATACGTATCATATCGTGCACCGCGGCGCCCGCGGAAGAGGTTATGATCGCTATCTTGTCCGGAAACTGCGGCAGCGGCTTTTTATGCGCGCGGTCAAACAGTCCCTCAGCGCTGAGCTTGGCTTTCAGCTGCTCATAGGCAACCTGAAGGTCGCCCATGCCCTCAGGCATCAGACCGGTGCAGTAGAGCTGATATGCGCCGTCGCGCGGATATACGGCGATACGTCCGTACGCCGTAACGCCCATGCCGCTCTCCGGGCGGAAGCGCAGCTTTGAAGCGCTGCTTTTGAACATGACGCAGCGCAGACTGCTCTCACTGTCCTTGAGCGTGAAATAATGGTGCCCTGAGGGGTATATCTTGTAGTTGGACAGCTCGCCGCGAACGCAGACCTCGCCGAGCATCGGATCGGACTCGATGAGATTTTTTATGCGCTCGTTAAGCTCGCTTACCGTCAACACGGGCTTTTCCATGGCTTACTCGGCGTCGGTGACGGCTTCCGCCTCAGCGGCGCTCTTTTCTCCGCGCATGAAGCCGCCGAGAACGCCGTTCACGAAGGCAACTGTGTCCGGCTCGTCATAGCCCTTGTCAAGCTCCACCGCTTCGTTAATTGCGGCGGAGTCTGGGATATCATCCATATAGATTATCTCACACAGGGCGCAGCGCAGGACTGCGAGCGCCGTTTTGGAAATGCGCTCCACTTTCCAGCCGTGAGAGTAGCGCTCTATAAAGCCGTCGAACTCATTGCGGTTCTCGTCAATGAGCTTGACGAGACGGCGGATATAGTCCATCTGCTTATCATCCGGGTACTCGCTGTACAGCTCGTCCTCGGCGGCGAGAGATGCATAGTGCTCTTCGGCAAAGAAGCTGTCAAGCAGCTCGTCTGCGCTCAGCTTGCCGTTCGCCCCGGCAAAGCATAGCTGTATCGCTATTTCGCGGGCGGTGCTTCTGTTCATGTCTTTCCCTCCGGATAATTATTTTTCAAAGGCCACGCCGGAAACGTGAACGTTTATCTCGGCGTTGTCGATACCGGTGGTGGACTGAACAAGCGTCATCAGCTTTTCCTGCACACTGCGCGCGACGGCGACGATATTGCAGCCGTAAAGCACCGTGATGATAGCGTCAACTATGATCTTCGAGCCATCCACAAACTGCACCTTTACGCCGCGGGAAACGGTCTTGAGGCCGAGAAGCTCCGCAAACTCCGCGCCTGCGGTGTTGGAAAGGCCGGCAACGCCGTCAACTTCGGAGATGGCACTGCGCACAAGGCTGGTGATAACGTCCTCAGAAATATTGATACTGCCGTTCTCTTCGCGGCAGGTGATATAATTTTCGCCCATAACGTTCCTCCAAAATTTAATTCAGAATATTCTAACACGTTACGGGCAAAAAATAAAGCCTATTTATAAAAAAATGATGAATTATTCATTTTAATATTTATTTTTTACGTATGTCTATAAAAAAACCGGCGCATGTAAAAATGCGCCGGATAATATTCATGCTTTTACCTCTATTATGCTCAACTGCGACGCGTCGTACTCCGTCTCGGTGCAGATCACGTCCGTTATGCGCGCGACGGCTTCCTCGCTCAGTCCCTCCGCCGGGGCGGGCACAGCGACGGTTATGCTGTCATTGCTGATGTAGACCACGCACTCGGAGAAATCCTTTGCAAGCAGCAGGTTTTCTATCTGCGCCTCCTTCATCGAGCAGGTCGCCATCGCGGATATCGCGTTGATGGCGCTGTCGATAGTCTCCTGCGAGGCGGTTTCCGCGGCGGCAGCCGTCTGAAGCAGTTCAAGCGCCTCATCGCGCGAGACCTGCCGCGTCAGTCTTGCCTCGGCGAAATATCCGCTCGCGGTGCTCTCTTCCGCGGGCGCGGCATCCGCGTCTGCTGCCGCCGCGTCTAGCATCGCGCTGTCCTCGGCGGACACCATCTCGGAGTCCGGATGTCCCCATCTGTTGTTGTACGACCAGTTGAGCGCAACAGCGGCGCAGACGAATACCAGCACCGCTATCATCGTAATGTTCCTTTTCTTGTTCTTCATATGCCTGCTGCTCCTCCCATTTTAATTTGCATCTGCCATTTTCAACACGGTTATTTTATCGGAACCAAAACCAGTATATGAGCGTATCGCGTTAATAATATCCATACGTACCTTCGCGTTATTCGCTCCCCTGCAAGCGACGACGACGCCCGTCTCGGAGATGACCACCCTCAGCTCGCCGACACCCTCCACGCTCTCCAGAAGCTGTGCCAGACTCTCATCCGGAGTGGGCTGCTCCTTCGCGCTGCTGCCTGACGGCAGTAGCATCAGCACCGCGCCGACGATCAGCACCAGCAGCGGATATTTATACTTTTCAAATCGTTTTCTCAGTTCGTCCATAGCTTTCATCCGCCGCGCCATTCCTGTGCGCTCTCCAGTATTCCGAGGTCGCGTTCTATCACTCCGCCCAGCGTCTGACTTGCGGCGGCCGGGTCATGACATGTTATCACCGCGCCTTCGGGATACCAGAAGCCGCCCGTGCTCCAAGCAGCCGTGATACTGACCTCCGTAAGCTCAACACCATATTCACGGGCTTTGTCCCAAATATATGCCGAACATTCCTCCTCTATGACAAGTCTGTTCAGCCTGTTGTCAAGCTCCTGCGAGCTTTCGGTGAGCGCAGCACTCATTTCGCGGTAATGCGCAAGCTGGACGGCGTACTCGTTGAAGTCGAAGCCAGCCAGCGGCTTGAGCGCCGCCGTTATCATAACTACGCTGCATGTCAGGCTGCAAATCCTTTTGACATTGCCCTCAGGGCATATCGACGTGACTGCCGCGCAGAGAATGGCGAGCAGGCACAGCTCGCGTATTGCGGCGCTCATGGCGACACCGCCTTTATTGCCGCCGTGAACGACACGAAGAGCATCGCCGCACAGCAGCCCAGCAGACCGAGGAGCATGGCGACAGCGGTACCCGTGTCGCGCAGCATGGACGACAGGCGCGAATTCGGCATCATGTCCGCGACGGTTCCCGCCGCTTTAAAAAGCGTCATCTTTACGGACAGCAGCGCGAACGGGCCGATGCACATCGCGCCGACGGCGATGAGGCTGAACACTCCGGCGGAGTTTCGTATCATGGCGGCAGCGGCGAGAACGGTCGACGCCGCGTCTGACATTATCCCGCCGACGACGGGGAGTGTGCTTGAGATAACGGTCTTTGCCGTTTTGACCGCGACTGCGTCTGCGCTGCCGCTGACGACTGCGGTAAACGAGATGTACGCCGTAAACGCGAGAGTAAGCCAGGTCATAAGCGTTGTAGCGAGCCATTTGATGAGCTTGCTCAGGGCGCGCAGCATCGGATTTTCAAATAGCGCACAGCTGAAATTCACAGCCAGAAAGGCATATATGAGCGGGATTATGAATTTATTCGCCGCGCTTATCATCACGTCCATCGCAAGACAGGCGGCGGCATATTTTGCCGTGGAGGATGTGACTGCGCCGCAGGCGGCGGCCGCCGTGAACACGGCGGGCATCGCGGCGCGGGAATAGTCCGAGAGTCTGGTTATGGCGTCCGCCGTCTGAGTCACGAAGCCGCCGAAGCTCCCACAGATGAGAACACCAGCAGCACAACAGGCGGCCATGTTTATGTATTCCGGCAGACGCTTGTCCGTCACGAGCGAGGCCGCCATGGCACAAAAAACGGATATCGCCGTAAGCCCCACTATATCGCCGACGCTGCCGCGCAGCTGCTCTACCAGATAATCGAGGAAGCGCCGCCACAGCCGTCCCAAGGCGGAGCCGGTATCGTAGCCGCCGTTTATATCCAGCTTCCCGCTGATATCCCGCGCGTCGTCCGCCAGCGAATCCTCGACCCTGTATATACCCGCGTCGCGCGCCGCCGAGTCAAGATCGGCGTTCGCGCCGATGATAAAGACGGGCAGGAGAATTATGATGAATATCAGCCTTTTCATGCCATGGCTCCTATCGTCTTGAGCATACTTATGATAAGCGGCATTGCGACGCTCAGCGCGCATATGCTCCCTGCAAGCTCGACCGACGAGGCAACCGCGCTCTGTGACGAATCGCGGCACAGCTCCGAGGCGAGCTTCGTGACTATCGCAATCGCCGCGCACTTCATAACCGGCGCGATGAACAGTTCGCCTGAACTTGTCATGTTCTTTATCAGCGACGCAAGCTCTTTCAGCGGCGCTGCAAAGCTCACCGCCGCAAAGCATATCGCAACTGCCGCCGCCGCGCCGAGCACCGCCGAAAGCTCCGGATTGCTCTTTTTTATGACAAGGCATATCATCCCCGCCGCTATCCCGACCGCGGAGGCTTTTATCAGAAGCTCCATCGTTTATAATCCGAACAGGCTTTTTATCATGGTAAAAAGCTCGCTTATTTTCTGCACAACGATCATCAGCACAACGACAAGCGCGGTTATCGTCGTCATCAGCGCCTGCTCCTCGCGCCCTGAGCGCTGAAGCAGGATATTCAGCACGGCGACAAGGATGCCCACGGCTGCTATCTTGAAGATGAGGTCAACGTCCATACCAATCCTCCATGCGGTTTTATCGCGCAAAAAGTGTTATATAAGTACAATCAGAACCAGAATTCCCGCCGCGGCGGATAAGCCCAGCACGAGCCTGCGCCGTTCGGGGTACTGCGCCTGAAGTCCGCGCAGACTGCGGCTCAGCGAATCAAGGCAGATGTCGATACTCTCAAGCTGTTCATTAAGCTCGTAGCGGCCAAGCACATCTCCGAGTGCGAGCATCGCGGAAAGCTCATCACGGTTCAGCGGAGTCAGACATTCAAGCGATGACGCCCACAGCGCGGAAAAATCAACTTTGCCTATAGAATCAAGCTTTTCGGCGAGACGCGTATAGAACTCCCCTGCCGCGCCTCCCCTGCCCGCAAGCTCCGCAATAAGCTCCGGGAGCGGGCGAAGTCTTGTCCCGATCTCAGCGGAAATATAGCGCAGCGAGCCGCAAAGCGCGGCAAGCAGCTCGATATGGCGCTTCATGCCGACAGCGGATGTCACGCCAAAGGATGCGCAGGCTGCGGATATCATAAAAATACCGGCGTATTTATACATGCAGCTCCTCCAGCTCGTAGCTCCGCGCCGAACCCGCGCCGCGGATGTTCAGCGCGTATTTAAATGTGCCAGTGTCGAGCAGCTCCGCGAATACGCTCCGGCGGCGAAGCTCGTCCGCGTTCCGCGCGTGCGCCGTAGCCAGCAGCTCGACGCCGCAGCAGCATATCTCGCGTATCGCATCCGCGTCGGCGCCCTGCGTTATCTCGTCCATGGCGATGATCTGCGGGTTCATGCCGCGCAGCAGGAGCATCGCGCTCTCGGCCTTGCCGAGGCCGGTGATCACATCGGAGCACGAGCCAAGGTCGAATTCTCCGTCCCCAGATATCTCGCCGCGCTCATCCGCGACGCCGACGCGATAGCCGCGCTCCGAAAAAAGCCGTATCATATCGCGCAGCGCTGTGGTCTTGCCGCTGCCCGGCGCGCCCAGAATTATGCAGCCAAACCGCGGCCTGCCGCACAGCGTGTCCACAGCGTCGGCGCATATTCCCCGGCACTCCCGCGGAATACGTATGGCGATCGACGAGAATTCGCGGAAGCCCTCCATTTCGCCGCCGCGGATTATCGCGCTGCCGCACACGCCTATTCTCAGCCCGCGGGAGCATATGTAGCCGCGGCGCAGAGCTGTCGCTGCCGTGTGCAGAGATGCACCCGTCGCGCGCTCAAGCACCCGGCGCAGGTCAAGCTCCGTCAGCGGCCTATGGTCAAGCGCAAGTTCGCGGCAGCCGTCGTATATACGCGGCGCTTGTCCGCGGCGCAGGCGAAGCTCCTCGGCCTGACCGCGGTATGTGCGGAACGCATCCGCAATTTCAGGCGGCAGAAGTCCCAGCGCCTCTTGATAGCCGTCCATCACATCACTCCCTATGGACAATCTATGTGAGGAATCACCAATTATTCTTGCAAGTGAAAAAACACTGTGCTATAATTTCACTAAATTCTAAAAACCGACAAAAACGCGGGAGGAACGATCAAATGGAAATGAAGGTCTTATTTGGCGGCGCAATAATGCTTGGCGGATGGCTGTGGTTCTATCTTTTTGTGAGACAGTTCCTGTTTAATTTTATGACGGCGTATCCGCTTATAAAACAGATGATCGCCGCGGATGCGGAGCTTATCTCACCCAACGCGAAGCGCTACACTACGGTGTCCGTTGGACTCTGCGCTTTCGTGTCCGTTGTCATTGCGGCGATAGTCGTGCTGCTGTGCAAGACCTATCTTATGATATGCTTCTTCGTCGGCGCACTTGTCGCGCTGTGCATGTACATAGGCCGTCTCTCTCCGAAGAACCGGAACATGTTTGACAGTTTCTGCGGCGCGTATTACCGCTTTGTGCCGGATGACGAGCTGCGCACAGCAATGTGCAATAAAAAGCCGAGTCAGATGAAAAAGCGCCTGCACGAGATGCGCGTCAGCGCTGATTTTATCCCGGAATTCAATAAGTAAAGCGAAGTTCAAAATCACACCGCCCCACATGCCGTATGACATGTGGGGCGGTGTGATTTTTTGTTATTTTATTTATCAGGCCATGGGCTGAGTTCGCCGCGCTTTACGAGGAACGCTTTGTCGGCAAGCTTGGCCATCGGAGTATCCGCGAGGGAATCCGAATAGAATCTGTCGATATGCGCGCCGGGGAATTCCGCATTGAAGCGGCGCACCTTCTCCGCATCGTGGCAGTTCTCGCCGTCAATAAGTCCGGTTTCCTTGGCCATCCTTGTGCCGATGAGAGTCACGCCAAGCTCGGCGCATATCGGGCGGAGCAGAAATTCGGGCGAAGCGGAAATAATAATGTCGTCCGGCCTTTTCTGCGCGAGATACCAAGGCTCAAGGTTGCCGCGGTATTCATCCCAGAAGTCGCGTATGACGGCGTCAACATCGCCAAGCCGCGGCAAAAACGAGAACATCTTCTGCTTCAGGTTCTTCGCGCCATGACGGCGGCGAAGATAGATGATGAGCTCTTTGATGGAACCCGGAACCGCCGGAAGGACAGCCTTGGGATACTTCTTCAGGCAGTATTTCACAAAGCAATATGAGCTGTCCGGGTAAAAAATCGTCTGGTCAAAATCGTAGGCGTTCATATCTTACAAAACGTAGTACACAAAATCATCCTTGCGCGGTCTCATGGCGGGCTCCTCAGCCGCGTAGCCGAGAATGCAGTTGCCGACGCCGACGTAATCGCCCTCAACGCCCCACTTCTTCAGCAACGCTTTACCCTCGTCGCTTTCAAAAACCTCGCGTGCGCGGTGTATCCAGCAGGAGCCGAGACCGAGCGCGTGTGCGGCGTTCATAAGGTTGCCCATGACAAGACTGCCATCCTCTTTGATAAAGCGGCTGTCCGCCTTGGCGAGAACGACGATCACCGTGGGAGCGCCGTAAAACGGATCACCGGCATAGCCGTTTCCCCATGCGGCCGCGTTGAGCTTTGAGAGCAGCGCGACGGTTTCCGGATCCTGCACGACTATCATTATAGCGGACTGCATATTGCGGCCTGACGGCGCGCATTTGCCCGCTTCAAGCACGGCGTCCAGTTCCGCGCGGCTGATTTGCTCAGGGCGGTATTTCCTTATGCTGCGGCGGGTCAGCAGATTATTGTATGCTTCGTTCATCGGTATTCTCCTTTTCATATTTTATATCATTTTTTCCTGCGTTTGCGATCGCAGCGGCAAGAACGCACATCTCCGCGAGCGCCGCAATCCAGATATTTATCACGCCGAAAACACCAAGCACGACCAGTATCGCTTTTGCGGCGAGGGAAAGCAGAATGTTCTGTTCCGCTGTATCGGTCACGCTGCGGCACAGCCCCCGCGCCTCAGGCAGCGCGCGGATGTCCTCATCCATCAGCACCACGTCCGCGGTGTCAATGGCCGAATAATCGTTTATCGCGCCGAGCGCTATCCCAATATCGGAATGCGACATGACCGGCGCGTCGCCCACGCCGTCCCCGACAAAGGCTAGGCAGGAGTCGGGGGCTTTCTTGCTGAGCATATATTCGACCGCCGTTATCTTGCCGTCAAGCGTAAGTTCCGCTTTTACCATATCGAAGTTCAGCGAGGACGCGACGGTCTTCGCCGCTGAACGCACGTCGCCGGTGAGCATGACGAGCGACTTCACGCCCTGCGCGCGCAGCTCTTCAAGCGCGTCGAAAGCGCCGTCCTTTATCCTGTCCGCAATCATTATGTGTCCGGCATACACGTTATCCACCGCGACGTGGATCGCGGCTCCCGGACGGCTCGGCACGGAGAAGCTTACGCCGTGCTCCTCAAGCAGCGCCGCGTTGCCGACGTATACGTGGTGCCCGTCGATAAATGCGCTTACGCCGCGCCCCGGAATATCCTCGATCTCAAGGACTTCGCCATCGGACGGCTTGATATTGCCCGCCTCGCGGAGCGAACGCGCTATCGGGTGGCGTGAACAGCTCTCGGCGGTGGCCGCGATGTTGAGTAGCTCCTGCTCGCTCATGTTTTCGGGGAAAACCTCCGTGACCGCGAAGCGCCCTTCCGTCACGGTTCCGGTCTTGTCAAAGACGATGGTATTGGTTTTCGCAAAGGATTCAATGTCCTGCGCCGCCTTGGCGTACATCCCGCTGCGTGCCGCGCGGCGGATGCCCGCCGAATATGCGAGCGGAACGGATACCGCCATGGCGCACGGACTCGACAGGACGAGCACGGTCAGCGCCCGGCCTATCCATTTAACCCACTCCCCACCAAAAAGCGGCGGCAGAACGGCGATAACAAGCGCGAATATCGCGGCCGCGGGCGCATATATCCGCGCAAAGCGCGCGGTAAAGCGTTCCTGACCTGAACGGATGTTCGCGGTGCTTGCGGCGATATCGCAGAGACGCCGCGCGGTTGAGTCCTTAAACTCGCGCGTGACTTTTATTCTTATCGTCCGCGTGAGATTTATGCAGCCGGACATTGCCGCGCCGCCCGCATTTATTGTGCGCGTTCCAGCTTTACCGGTCAGCGGGGAAACGTCGACGGCGCTCATATCTTCAAGCACCTCGCCGTCAAGCGGGATGACCTCGCCCGACTCGACGATGATAGTGTCGCCAATCTGCACCTCGTCCGGTGCTATCTCCGTAATCTCGCCGTCACGCTGTACGCGCGCCATGCGCGGAAGGGCTTCTTCAAGCGCGGCGGCGGTCTTGGTACTGCGCTCTTCAGCGGCCTCCTGAAGCAATTCTCCGGTGCGGAAGCAGAGCATCACAGCGGCGGCTCCCGGAAATTCACCGATGCAGAAGCCGAGTATCGAAGCGAGCGTCATTAGCAGCCTCTCGTCGAGTATCTGCCCGTGTATCGCGCTTTTCACGGCATCTACAAGCACGTCGTAGCCTGCGAGGAGAAATGCCGCCGCAGACAGGGCGATTCTTATCCAGCCGTCCTTCGGCAGAAACAGCGCGGCTATCAGCAGAATGAGGCCTACCGCGAGAAGCAGAAGTCTCATGCCGGAGAACTTGGGCTTTTCACGCTCGCCGTCGTTTGTCTCAGCATGCCGACTGCGGCGCTGCACGGGAACCGGCTCTATCGGCGCTTCGTTCCCGGCTCCGCTTTCCGGCGCAGTTTCATCCGCAGTATCCGTCTGTTCGACAGCGTCATCCGGCGGCACCGGTACCGCGGTATCAACGGTATCCGCAGCGGCGTTCCCACTGTCCTTGAACTCGGCGAGTATCTGTTCAAGACGCTCTTCACGATCGTTTACCATACAATTCTCCTTATATATAGAAGTATAGCATATCTGAATGATATATTGCCGAATTTGCGTTGTCAACCCAAATTCGCTAAAAACCGCAGCCAATTATTAATATTACTTATTTTCCTTTTGCTTCCTATTGACAGCTGGCGGCAAATCGTATATAATGCAATTACCTGTAAAGGATGGAGGTTTTACCATGAAGAAGTATATTGCGCTGCTGCTCGTTCTCATCTTTGCGCTCAGCTTCATGTCCGCAGTTGCTTTTGCCGAAGGCGAAGTCAAGAGCCCGGAAGACGATGTCAAGCCCGCTCCCGTTGACAAGCCTGTCGTCTCTCCGCAGACCGGTATCGGCGGCAATCTCTACCTCATCGGCGCGCTGGCGCTCACCGTTTGCGTTGCTGATGCAGCTCTGCTCAAGAAGATATCTGCCTGAGCTGGGGTACAAGTCCATAAATGAAAAAGCCCCAAATCTGATTTTGGGGCTTTTTTCATGTCCGGCCTACACTCGAACCGAGGTAAAAATATGTCTAAAAAACTTCTGAAAATTTTCCTGATATTAGTCGCGGCTGTCTGCGTTATTGTGTGTGCCGTCAGCATCATATTCATATGGCAGTATAAAAAAGGGCTGTCCGATCACGAGGCGCTTGTGAGTCAGGTCAAGTCCAGCTTTTCGGCGCTGAAGGATAAATCACAGCCTGAGGACAGCGTGCAGCTCCCGGAAGTGACCGAGGAGCCGGTGGTCGACCTCCCCGTTGATTTCGCGGCGCTGGAGGAGATAAATCCCGATATATACGCGTGGGTCGAGATTCCGGGCACTACCATAAACTACCCTGTGCTCCAGCACCCGACAAAGGACGAGTATTATAACGACCACGGGGCAGACGGAAAATACAGCCCATATGGCTCCATCTTCTCTCAGGTTAGCTATAACGGCCGTGATTTTCACGAGCCGGTGACGGTCCTCTACGGCCACAACCTCGTCTACGGCATGGAGAATATGTTCGCAATGCTCAATAACTACGCCGACGCGGATTTCTTCGACGCGCACGATACCATATATATCTACACGCCGAACAGCGTACTCGAATACCGCGTCTTTGCTGCATACGTACATAGCAACGAACACATCCTCGCATACCGCGACTTCACTGACGCGGTCGTTTTCGACGAGTATTTCAAGTCGATACGTGAGACCGACGACGTGTACAGCAACTTCAACGATGAATATATGCCGGCGGCTGAGGACAGAGTGCTGACCCTGTCCACCTGCTTTAACCGTAATAACCGCCAGCGCTACATTGTTCAGGCGGTGCTGGTCGATGAAATGAAAGCGGTATTCAATCCCACGGACTCTGCTGAGGGCAACTGATGGAACATCTGAAAAAGGACGAAACCCCAAAGGCTGAAAAGAAACGCCGCTGGCCGGTGGTTCTGCTCATCATTCTGATCATTATCACCATTATCCTCGGCGGCTCGGCTCTCGCAATCTATCTCAGCATAGGCGATATGACGCCTGAGCAGACGCCGACGATTGCAGACGCTGAACCTGCCGAGCGTGACTCCAAGGTGCTTGACAGCTACACGGTGCGCTATAACGACAAGCTTTACAGATACAACGACCAGATAGTGACGCTGCTGCTCCTCGGCGTTGATCGTGATACGCCGAACGTCACGGAAGGCTCCTTGGATTCCGACGTTTACGCGGACGTTGTCCTGCTTGCGGCGATAGATATGAAGAACAACAAGGTGTCGTTCTACACCATCTCCCGCGATACGATGTGCGACTTCACCATACCGGATACTGAGACAGGCGGAACTGTGAACGTGAACGGCCAGCTTGCGCTCACCTTCTCCTATGGTGACGGCGGCAAAACCAGCTGTGAAATGACCAAGAACGCAGTATCCCAGCTCCTTTTCGACCTGCCGATCTACTCCTGCTCCGCGCTGTATCTCAAGGGGCTGGGGCCGCTGAATGACGCAGTGGGCGGCGTGACGGTCACGGTGCTTGAGGATCTGCGCTACGGCTATTCCTCAATGCAGCTCGGTGAAGAGGTCACGCTAAACGCCGACATGGCGGAGCGCTATATCAGAACGCGCGAACACACCACCGAAGGCAACCTCAAGCGCATGGAGCGCCAGAAGCAGTATTTCAAAGCGCTGCTGTCACAGGTGCTGTCGATAGTGCGTCAGGATTACACCAAGGTGCTGGAGGTCTATGACGCCGTGAAGGACGATGTTATAACCGATCTCTCCGTCGGCGATATCCTGTATCTTGCGAGCAAAGCGGTAAATATGGACATTTCGGGCGATATTCAGAATGTACCCGGCGAGGTCATGCTCAGCGAAGACAACTATGTTGAATACATCGTTGACAAAAACGCGCTTACCGATATAATAATGAGCATATACTATGAGGAAGTAAACTAAATAAAAGGAGGGGCGTCTGCCCCTCCCCGCGCAGATATCTTCCCGAATTGGGAAAACTCCGTCGCTGGACAATTTCCCCCGTGTGGATGCATCCATATATCACAAGGGATATATGTTTTGTCATCCGGCCTGTCTTTCTGTCTCCGGCCGGGGTAACTGTCTGAGCTTATTTTGCGCTATATCAGGAAAAATACTCATGCATTTTTTGCCGGTTAAAATCGCCGCGGCATGAGCAGAATATACTGTGTATCCGCCGCCGGGCAATTTTAAAGGAGGAGCAGTATATGATAAGCAAGCGCAAGGAAATGAAGCTTAGAAAGGCCGCCGTCAAGCAGAGTCTTACAGAGCTTGGCCAGCTCAACGCCGCGCTCACGGCGAGCTACCGCAATTTTAACTCCGTATCCGATCCCGTGGTCATGGACGCGTGCATCTATGAGATAAACGCCCTGCGTTCACGCCGCGACTCCATACTTCACGATATCCGGAACATAATGTCGTAGAAAGGACGTTACATATGGAAACCTTATCAAGCATACTCATGGCCGCCGCCGTGATCGCGGTCATCATACTCCTGCTCAAAATCATCGCCGCGCCGATGAAGCTCGCGTTCAAGCTGCTGCTCAACGCCCTTTTCGGCTTCATCATTCTCTTTGTGTTCAATTTCTTCGGCGATTTCGTCGGCTTCACGCTCGGCATAAACTGGGTCAACGCCCTTATCACCGGATGCCTCGGCGTTCCGGGCGTAATACTGCTGATACTTATAAAGCTGTTTTTTTGAATCTTAATTAATCTTCATGTTTGTAAAAATCCCGTGATTCGTCTTGACATATTACGACAATTGCTATATAAGTATTTCGCATGGAAGAAGCCTCGCCGGACATTTTCTGAAATGTCCGGCGCATTTTTATAAGTCCAATGCTGGGAGGAGAAAAAATGTTACGTATAGAGCATCTCACAAAAACATTCGGGGAGAAAAAAGCGGTGGACGATCTTTCGCTTCACATAGCTCCGGGGGAAATATACGGCTTCATAGGCCATAACGGCGCGGGCAAGACCACGACGCTGAAATCCGTCGTCGGTATTCAGCAGTTTGATTCCGGCGAGATATACATCGGCGGCGTGTCCATAAAGCTTGACCCGCTCGCCTGCAAGAAGCAGCTTGCCTACATACCGGATAACCCCGACCTTTACGACTACATGAGCGGCATAAAGTACCTCAACTTTGTGGCCGACATATTCGGCGTCAGTGCCGACGCGCGTCAGGAGCACATTCGCAGATACGCCGACATCTTCGAGCTGACCGACGATCTCGCACAGCCCATTGCTGCGTACTCGCACGGCATGAAGCAGAAGCTCGCGATAATTTCCGCGTGGCTGCACGACCCGAAGCTCATAATCATGGACGAGCCGTTTGTCGGCCTCGACCCGAAGGCCGCGCACCTGCTCAAGGGCATGATGCGCGAGGTATGCGATAACGGCGGGGCGATTTTCTTCTCGACCCATGTTCTCGAGGTAGCGGAAAAGCTCTGCGACAAGGTAGCCATAATCAAGTCCGGCAAGCTCATCCGCGCTGGAACCATGGAAGAGGTCAAGGGCGACGACAGTCTTGAAGAGGTCTTCCTTGAGCTGGAGGATACGTCATGCTGAAAACGCTTGTAAAAAAACAGCTCATGGAGATATTCCGGAGCTACTTCTACGATGCGAAGAAGAATCAGAAGCGCTCCACGCTCTCAACCGCGTTGTTCATAGTGCTTTTTGTGCTGATAATGGTGGGGCTGCTGGGCGGTATCTTCACGTTTCTGTCCATCACCCTGTGCGATGCAATGACTTCTGTCGGCATGGACTGGCTGTACTTCGCGCTCATGGGGCTGATGGCCATATTCCTCGGCGCGTTCGGCAGCGTTTTCAACACCTATTCCAGCCTGTACATCGCCAAGGATAACGACTTCCTGCTGTCGATGCCCATCCCGGTGAAGATAATCATGGGTTCGCGTCTTATGAGCGTGTACCTCATGGGCTTGATGTACGCAGCGGTCATATTCGTTCCGGCGATGATAGTCTACTGGATCGTAGCGCCTGTCACAGTCTCCGCCGTCGTCTGCTCGATCATCGCGCTGCTGATGATCTCAATATTTGTGCTGGTGCTGTCCTGCGCGCTCGGCTGGCTTGTCGCCAAAATCAGCCTCAAACTGAAAAATAAGAGCATCATCACGGTGCTCGTGTCGCTCGTGCTCTTCGCGGTGTATTATTTCGTCTGCTTCCGCGCGTCGTACATGCTTCAGGCCATGCTTGCAGATCTCGGCGCGGTGGGCGCGAATGTGATGTCGGCAGCGTATCCGCTGTACATGTTCGGGCGCGCTGCATCCGGCAGCTGGGCCGATACGCTCATTGTCTCCGCCGTTGTTCTGGCGCTGTTTGCGCTTACTTGGGTGCTGCTGTCCCGAAGCTTTCTGAAAATCGCAACCTCTACCGGCGGCACAGCCAAGGTCATATACCGCGAAAAGGCGGCAAAGCTTCATTCCGCCCCGCGGGCGCTGCTTGGGAAAGAGCTTGCGCGCTTCGGCTCCAGCCCGAACTACATGCTCAACTGCGGACTCGGCCTGTTCATCATGCCGATTGCGGCCGTACTGTTGCTTATTAAGGGCGCGGATATAAGCGCGCTGCTGATGGATGTGTTCAACTCTGCTGACATTTCCGCCGTGCTGCTGGCGGGCGGTATCTGCGTGATGGGCGCGATGAACGATATGGCGGCTCCGTCGGTTTCGCTTGAGGGCAAACACATATGGGTAGTGCAGTCGCTCCCCGTGCCCGCGTGGTACGTGCTCCGCGCGAAGCTCACAATGCATCTGCTGCTGGCGGGCGCAGCGTCACTGCTGTGCAGCGTGTGTGCGTCTATTGTACTGCGCCTTGACGCGCTGAACGCCGTGCTTATGATTCTGCTGCCCCTCGCCTATATTTTTATGATGGCCGGTATCGGAATGCTCATAGACCTCAAGCGTCCGAATCTCGCGTGGACGAACGAGACCGCGCCGATAAAGCAGGGCGCGTCTGTCACGATATCGCTCTTCGGCGGCTGGATATATGCTATTGTCATTATTGCGGTCTATCTTATGGCTGCTGATGCGGTCATGTCGTCTGCCGCATATCTCTCCGTCGCGCTCGCGGTGACGGTATGCATCGACGCGCTGCTCTGCATCTGGCTGAAGAAGCGCGGCGCGGCAATATTTGCGGAGCTTTAAGGAGAAGTAATGGCTACCACACCGGAATATAACGAATTTGTCTGCGAGAGACTCGAACCGTTTGGAGCCGTGCGCAGCAGAAAAATGTTCGGCGAATATATGGTCTATCTCAACGATAAACCGATAATCAGCGTGTGCGACAACACCGTATTCGTCAAAATGCTCCCGGAGCTTGGCGAGCATCTGGACGATGCGGAGCGCGGTTTCCCATATGAGGGCGCGAAGCTGCACTACATTCTCGATATCGAGGATTCCGAGCTGCTTTCCGCCGTGATACCGATCCTCGAAGCCTTCACGCCGCTGCCCAAGCCGCGCAAGAGAAAATGAAATAAATGCAAATGCCTGCGGGATTTATACTTCCGCAGGCACTTTTTTGTTGAAAAAGCGCGGTGCTATGTTATAATAATACTACCTGCAAATATGGAGGTGTCGAATTGAAAAGGAATAAGCTGCTCTCTATATTGGTTATAGTATTGCTCTGCCTGATCCTTGCTGCCTGCGGCAAGAGCCAGCCCGCACCGGCCGCCACGCCGGTTCCGACCGCGGCTCCTACGCCTCAGCCCACTCCGGAGCCGACGCCGTATATCAGCCCGGACGCGGACAAGATCAAAATATCGGAGCTTATGGTCAAAAACAACGCTACCCTGCTTGACTCCGACGGAGAATTTTCCGACTGGTTCGAGCTGGTCAATACCTCGGATTCTCCTGTATCTCTCGCCGGATGGCGCGTTTCCGACGGTGAGGACAAGTCCGGATGGAGCTTCCCCGACGTGACGATAGACGCGGGCGGTTATCTGCTGGTGTTCGCCTCCTCCAAGGAGAGTACGGGGACTGAGCTTCATGCAAGCTTTTCCCTTTCCGAGGACGAGACGCTGTATCTTTACGCACCCGAAAACTATCTGGCCGACAGCGCTCCGAACGTATCGACCATGGCCGACCACTCAAGCATCCGCCGCGCTGACGGCAGCTTTGAGGACTGCATCTGGCCGACGCCGGGGTATTCAAACGACGCGGACGGCTATGAGCTTTTCTGCGCCGCGCACACCGCGTCCTCTCCCCTTGTCATAAACGAGGTAATGGTCTACAACGACTCATACAACCGCCAGCCAGACGGCGAATATTATGACTGGGTGGAGCTGAAGAATGTTTCCGAAGAGCCGATAATGCTCGCGGAGTACTACCTCTCCGACGATAAGGACAACCCAATGCTCTGGCGGCTGCCAGAAAGATATCTCGATCCTGGCGCGCTGCTCGTCGTCCACTGCTCCGGCAACAGCGACCTCAGCACAAGCGACACCGTACACAGCAACTTCTCGCTGAATTCCACCAGCGAGCGGCTGTATCTCACAAGCGCCGCACAGCAGCGCGTGACCGATTACGTGTGGCTGCACGACATTTTCAAGGACTGGTCTGTCGGACGGATAGACGGCCAGAACGGTTTCTTCTACCTCTCATCTCCGACTCCGTGGAGCGGCAACCGCGGGAACGCGTACCGGTACATATCCGATCAGCCCGTATCGCTCGGCGAAGACGGAGTATATAACGACGTGACGAGCGTGAGCGTTGAGCTTGAGGGCAGCGGCAGCATATTCTACACGACCGACGGTTCCCGCCCCGATGAAAACAGCGCCGAGTACACCGAACCCCTGACGCTCGACAAGACGACCGTCGTCCGTGCGATAAACGTTCAGGACGGAGCGGCTCCGTCCCGCGCGATAACCCTGAGCTACATAATAAACGAAAATCACACTCTGCCGGTGCTGAGTCTGTCAACGGACTCCCCTTCCACCTTCTCCGGGATATATTACAACAAGCGTAAATACTATGAGATACCGGCGAACATATCCTATTTTGAGGACGGCGGTTCGTTCAACATTGACTGCGGCTTGAAGATGAAGGGCTGGACAAGCCTTGAAAACCCGAAGAAGAGCATGGGCGTCAGCTTCCGCGGCTGCTACGGCGACGATATGCTGGATTATGACATATTCGGCTCCGACGTCACCGAGTTCAGCTCCCTCTCTATCCGCGCCGGGCAGGATTACCCGCTGGCAATTATCCGAAACGAGCTGTTTCAGGAGCTGTGCCTTGAGATGGGCGACAATGTGCCGACTCAGAACAGCAAATACTGCATCTTGTACATCAACGGGAACTATTATGGCATTTACTGCCTTAAAGAGGACTTCTCAAAGCAGTATTACGCCTCCCACAAAGGCGTAAATAAGAGCGACGTTACGATGCTGAAATCCCCTGTCGCCCTCAGCTCTGCGGTATATCAGGAAGTATACCAGTTCTGCCGCGATAACGACATGACTCTGGACGAGAATTACGATTACATCTGCTCCGTGCTCGATATAGACAACGTCGTCGATTGGTTCCTCATCGAGGGTTACACCGCAAACTCCGACGTCAACGGCAACATGCGCTACTTCAAGGTCAACGACGGCGGAAAATGGCAGATCGCGTTCTATGATCTGGACTGGACATTCAATTATGCAAGCAACTGCTTCACGAACATAACCGACTCCAGCCGTGCGGTTCAGGTGTCGCAGCTCATCAATCGCCTGATGACAAACGCGCGCTTCCGCGAACAGCTGCTGTCGCGCTATTCGGAGCTTGTCAGCACGACACTGTCAAACGAGCATGTACTGGCGAAAATCGACGAGCTTCAGGCGCTGCTGGAGCCTGAGGTGCCGCGCGAGCGCAGCAGATGGGGCTCGGACGTCGACGGATGGCACTACCGGCTCGATGAACTGCGCAGCTTCATCACCAACAACGACTACGCAAATTACAGCGCGAACAAGCTGTGCTCAATGCTCGGAGCGAGCGCGGAGCAGAAGATGCAGTATTTCGGGATCGGCTGACGTTACCGCCCGATCTGGCCGTGCAGATAATCAAGCGCGTCGGCAAGGGTGCCAATCTGGTCGATGAGGCCGTAATGCACCGCTTCCTCGCCGTATATCACGCTGCCGACGTCGTTTGCGAGCTCGTCAGTATTCGTCATCAGGCGCATGTATTCCTCGCGCGGGATGCGCGAATGCTTCGTGACAAAGCCGACTATCCGCTCCTGTATGCGAGAGAAATAATTATAGGTCTGCGGTACGCCGATCACGACGCCGTTCAGGCGTACGGGGTGTATGGTCATCGCGGCGGAGGGGACGATCATGCTCCGCTTCGCCGCAACGGCGAGCGGGACGCCTATCGAGTGTCCCCCGCCGAGTACGAGTGACACAGTCGGCTTCTTCATCCCGGATATCATCTCCGCTATGGCAAGCCCGGCTTCCACGTCGCCGCCCATGGTATTCAGAAGTATCAGCAGCGCTTCAATCTCCGGCGTTTCTTCAATCGCCGCAATCAGCGGCAGCACATGCTCATACTTCGTCGTTTTCACGTCGTCCGGCTGTAATTGGTGTCCTTCTATCTGCCCTACAATGGTAAGACACTGTATGCCGCTGCCGCGGCTCGTGCCCATTTCTTTTATTTCATCCATAAAAACACACCTCAAGGATAGCTTTCCCTGAGGTGTGTTTTTTATGATTCCGCATATTTACTGCGCATTAGAAAATAGCGTTCCAAGTAATCAAAGCCTACCGGACTTCGCGCGTAGAAGCCCTTTGAGCCGTCCGGCGAGTCGAGCCGAATATTGATTATGCTGTCATCCTCGCCCGGTGTGAACACAAGCTCGCTGCCGTTCAGGCTTATCACAATAGAACGTGCGCCGCGCTCCATGCATCCGGACTTCATCGGAAGCAGGTACGGATCGGAGATGAATTTGCTGAAATACAGCTCGTCCTGTGCGTCAAAGGGTAAGGCCTCGTTTCCGATGCTGAGCGTCGGAGATGAACAGCTCGCGGCGTTTATCGCGTCCGCGATGTCGTTTTTAAGCCCCTTCCACTGGGCGCGCATGACCATGAGGTACCCAAAGTATAAAATGCCGACGACAAACAGCAGCATGGCCGCGTATATGCACAGACTCAGTATGTTGCTCTTGACGTTTCTCTTCAGCATTATTCCCAGCCTTTCCAGACCTCCGGGCAGTAGCCCACAGTCGCCTGCCTGCCGTTGCGCACGATCGGGGTCTTTATAAGATACGGAACCTCATATAGCTTCTCAAGCTTCACGTCGTTCGAGGCAAGATACTGATACAGCGGATAGTCCTCGTCGCCGGTGTTGACCATTGCGTCAAGCCCGACGGCGTTTTTCACGGAGTTCAGCTCTCCCCTGCTCATGCCATATTTTATGACGTCTATGAACTGATACTTTATGCGGCGCTCCTTGAAATAGCGCTCCGCCTTCTTCGTGTCAAAGCATTTAGCTTTGCCGTATATCTGTATATTCATTATATCTCGGAAATGACCGGGAGAATCATCGGGCTGCGGCGGGTCGTCTTGTAGAGGTAGCCGGAAAGATTACTCTTGACGCGGTTCTTTATCGCCGTCCAATCGGTCACGCGCTGCTCCTCGCAGGCGGCGACGGATTCGAGCGTGACGCGTTTAAGCTCATCCATCATGGCTTCGGCCTCCTTTACGTAAATGAAGCCGCGGGTGATGATCTCAGGCTCGGAGAGGAGCTTCCGGTCGTCCGACGAATACGGCAGAACTACGACTATCATACCGTCCTCCGCAAGACGGTGCCTGTCGCGCATGACGACGCTGCCGACCTCGCTCGTGCCGCTGCCGTCGAGCATGACGGCGCCGGCCTGCACGGTTTCCTCACAGCGGATGCCCTTCTTGCTTATCTCTATCACCTTGCCGTTCTCGGCGATGACGATGTTCTGGGGCTTGACGCCCATCATGCGGCCAAGTTCGGCGTGCTTGACGAGCATACGATACTCGCCGTGAACCGGGATGAAATACTTAGGCTTCGTGAGCGCAAGCACCATCTTCTGCTCCTCCTGCGAGGCGTGGCCGGAGACGTGCAGATCGGTATTCTTGTCGTATATGACCTCTGCGCCCTTGTGGAACAGCTCGTCAATGACGCGGCTTATCATTGTCTCGTTGCCGGGAATGGCCGAGGCGGAGATTATCACGCGGTCTCCTGCATCGACCTTTATCTGCTTATGCTCGGAGAAGGCCATGCGGTAGAGCGCGGACATTGCCTCGCCCTGACTGCCGGTGGAGATAATGACCGTCTTTTCGTGCGGCAGGGAGTTGACCTTTTCGAGGTCGACCATAACGTTTTCGGGTATCTTCACATAGCCGAGTACGGAAGCGACGTGCAGAACGTTTTCCATACTGCGCCCAGTTATGGCGACCTTGCGCCCGTATTTCGCCGCGACGTCAATTATCTGCTGGAGACGGTGTACGTTCGAGGCGAAGGTGGTGATGATTATGCGCTTGTCGCAGCCCATGAAGAGCTTATTAAAGCTCGCGCCGACCTTGCGTTCGGACGCGGAATAGCCGGGCTTTTCAACGTTCGTAGAGTCGCTGAGCAGCGCCAGCACGCCCTCGTTGCCAAGCTGGCCGAGGCGCGCGAGATCCATCATGCTGCCCTGTATCGGGGTGACGTCGATCTTGAAGTCGCCAGTGTGGATGACGGTTCCGAGCGGGGTGCCGATTGCGAGCGCAACGGCGTCGGGGATGCTGTGGTTCACGTTTATGAATTCGATCGTAAACGCGCCGAGACGGAAGGACGAGCCGACCTTCTTGGTGAATATCTGCGTATTGTATAGCAGATCGTGCTCTTCAAGCTTCAGCTCGATGAGCGCCGCGGTGAGCGGCATCGTGTAGATAGGCACGTCCAGCTCCTTGAGAACGTACGGCACAGCACCGATATGATCCTCATGTCCGTGCGTGATTATGATTCCGCGGACGCGGGAGGCGTTGGCCTTGAGATAGCTGATGTCCGGCAGAACCATGTCGACGCCGTACATATCCTCGTCCGGGAAGCCCATGCCGCAGTCAACGACGATTATATCGCCGCCGAACTCAAAGGCAGTCATGTTCTTTCCTATCTCGCCAAGTCCGCCCAGCGGAATGATCTTCAGTTTAGATATCATCTTTTCTTTAATTTCTCCAATCTGTCAAGAATTTACCGCGGCTGAATATATCGAGCCTTCGGCATTGTATGTATATGCTCCGGTTTAATATTGCCCAAATGTAATGTGGATTAACCCGCCGTTCTGTCGACGTCTCACATCTCGGTGCGCCCCTCTATGGCGCGGTTGAGCGTTGCGTCGTCCGCAAACTCAAGGTTTGAACCGACAGGAATGCCGTATGCAAGCCGCGTCACCTTTATGCTGAAGGGCTTGAGCAGGCGTGAGATGTACATCGCCGTCGCCTCGCCTTCGGTGTCGGGATTTGTGGCCATGATGACCTCCTCGACATCCTCGTCCGCGACGCGCTGAAGAAGCTCCTTTATGCGGATATCGTCCGGCCCAACGTGATTCATCGGCGACAGAACGCCGTGCAGCACGTGATACGTCCCATTATATTCCCTGCCGCGCTCTATTGACAGCACGTCTCTCGGCTCCGACACAACGCAGATAGTCCCCTTGTCGCGGCGGTCGCTCGCGCATATGGAGCACACGTCGCCCTCGGTGAGGTTCTGACATATGCGGCAGCAATGCACGCTTTTCTTCGCGTCGGTTATGGCGGCGGCGAAAGCGTTCGCCTCGCTCTCAGGCAGAGAGAGCACATGGAACGCGAGCCGCTGCGCGCTTTTCCGGCCTATGCCGGGGAGGGACGCAAACTTATCAATAAGGTTTTCAAGAGATGCAGGAAAGAAGGACATTTTTTCTCCGTTCCGCCGCAGGGCATCTGCGGCAATGGAAATGATGGGTCAGGCTTCGCGTATGGCCTTTATCGCGGCCGCGCGGTCACTCTTGCCGAATACGGCGCTGCCCGCGACAAGGACGTTTGCCCCGGCGGCCTTCACAAGCGCGGCAGTGTTCATATCTATGCCGCCGTCAACCTCCAGCTCGCACGGAAGCTGCGCTTCGTCAAGCATTTTCCGCACCGCCGCTATCTTCGGCAGCTGGTCGTGCATGAAGCTCTGCCCGCCGAAGCCGGGCTCGACCGTCATAATGAGCACGAGATCTACCATGCCGATATACGGCTTCACCGCTTCTGCCGGAGTTTTGGGCTTGAGTGTGACGCCCGTCTTCTTACCGAGCGACTTTGCGATCTCAATAGCCTTGACGATGTTCTCCTCCGTGTCCGCCTCGACATGGAAGTTCACAAGATCGGCGCCCGCCTTGCAGAACTGCTCCGCATATCTGACGGGGCGGTCTATCATAAGGTGCACGTCGATGAACATGTCCGTCGCTTTTCTTAATGATTTCAAGACCGGGATGCCAATAGATATATTTGGGACGAAAATTCCGTCCATAACGTCAAAATGCACGTAATCCGCACCTGCCGCGCAGATTTCATCAACCTCGGCGCCGAGCTTCGCAAAATCGGCGGAGAGAATAGAAGGAGCTATTTTTATCATTTTAAGTTCTCCTTTTGAGATAAACCTTATAACGCGGGATTCCAAAAAGCACTATAAATACAATTTATATTATACTACAACGCATATGTATTTTGCAATACTCTTGACTGAAACAATATTTCGATATAAAATAGATTGATATTATAGTAGCGAGGAGTGCCCACATGTCCAGAAGAAAGAAAAAACAGCCGTCAACCGCGCCGATATACACCTTCGCCATACTGTGGCTCATCATGTGCACGGTCACGCCGGTATTCAAGCTTGGCTGGCTGATTGTGGCCGTGGTCATAGCGGGCGCGGGCGCGTATCTTGCCGGACGCAGAGCAGGCAAGAAAGCGGCAAACGAGACCGCGGCGGCGGAAGAGACAGAGAAGGCCAAGTCCGCGCAGGCTGTCTCCGAAAAGAAGAGCTACGGGCCTGAGATTGACCCCGTAATCGAAGAGGGCAACCGTGCTCTCAGCGAGATGGGGCGGCTGTACATGTCCATCAAGGATCCGGAGATCAGGCAGAAGATAAACGAGATCATGCGCATCACGGACAAGATAACGCAGGACGCGATCGCCGATCCTTCGGATATCCCGCAGATCAAAAAGTTCCAGAGCTACTACATCCCGACGACGATCAAGCTCCTGAATGCGTACGACCGTATGAGCGCGCAGGGTATTCAGGGCGAGAATCTGGACAAAACAATGAAGAGCATAACCGAAATGCTCGACACGGCGATAGAGGCGTACAAAAACCTGCTCGACTCGCTGTTTGCAAATCAGGCGCTGGACATTGAGACGGATATAGACGTTATGAACAAGATGCTCGCCAGAGAAGGTCTCGCAGGCGGCAAGGATTTTGATATCTGATATACATTAGGAAAGGACAGAATAACATGAACGAAGAGAAAAGCTATATTCCCACTCTTACCCTTGAGCCTACCGCAGAAGCTGTGGCGGAGGCCGCCGCACCGGCCGAAGAGGAAGTCAAGAAGGATATCCCCATAGAGCGCCCGGAGCTTGAGAAGCTCTCCCCCGCCGAGCAGGCTGCTGTCAAGGCTTTTGCGGAGAAGATAGACGTTCTCAACACCGAGCAGGTTATGAATTACGGCTCCAACGCGCAGAAGAACATTTCCGAGTTCTCCGAGGCCGCGCTGAGCAGCGTCCGCACGAAGGATCTGGGCGAGGTCGGCGGTATGCTGGGCGATCTGGTCGTCGAGCTTCAGGGGCTGAACTTCGACCCCGAAGAAAAGAAAGGCTTCCTTGGCCTGTTCAAAAAAACCTCCCAGAACATTGCGTCGCTCAAGGCGCAGTATGACAAGGCCGAGGTCAACGTCGACAAGATAGTCGAGTCCCTTGAAAAGCATGAGGTCGTCCTGATGAAGGACATCAGCATGATGGACAAGATGTATGAGAGAAACCTCGAATACATGAAGGAACTGACCATGTATATCATCGCTGGAAAACTGAAGATAGAGCAGCTCCGCAATGAGGAACTGCCGAAGTATCAGCAGAAGGCGCAGGAATCCGGCCTCCCCGAAGACGCGCAGGCCGCAAACGACTTTGCCAACATGATAGGCCGCTTCGAGAAGAAGATACACGACCTTGAGCTTACCCGCACGATATCCATCCAGATGTCCCCGCAGATACGCATGATCCAGAATAACGACAGCCTGATGGCAGAGAAGATCCGCTCCTCCATCGTCAACACCATCCCCCTCTGGAAGAGCCAGATGGTTCTTGCGCTGTCGCTGTACCACTCCGATCAGGCCATGAAGGCACAGCGCGAGGTCACGGACGTGACGAATCAGCTCCTCACCAAGAACGCTCAGGCGCTGCATCAGGGCAGCGTTGCCATCGCAAAGGAGACCGAGCGCGGCATAGTCGATATCGAGACGCTGAAGAAAACCAATCAGGAGCTTATCTCCACGCTCGACGAGGTGCGCCAGATTCAGGACGACGGGCGCGCAAAGCGTATTCAGGCCGAAGAAGAGCTTGGCCGTATCGAGGGCGAGCTGAAGCAGAAGCTGCTTGACATGCGCGGCTGATAAATCGGGAGCGGACTATGAAGATTTTGAAAAACCGCGTTGTTGCGGTGCTGCTGTGCATCCTCGTTGTAATAGCGTCGACACTGCTGTCCACGAATGTGAAGCTTGGCCGCGAGGCCGACAACGTGAGCGACAGGTTTTATAAGGGCGTGACCTATGACGGGTACAAGCACCCGGCCATCTCGGATCAGCTCAATAATATCTGCGGCGCGGCGGACGGTCTGGCTTCCGTCGTTGCCTCCTATGATGTGGACGTCGTCGCGCTCAGGCAGCACTCCACTGACCTCAAGGATATGCTTAACCAGCGCACGGGCACGTATACGGCGGTCTATGCAAAGTACAGAGAGCTGCTTGACTGCATAGAAGCCCTGAAGCTGGAGCTTGTATCGGTTCAGCTTTCGGAGCGGGACGCTTCCGGCGCGGAACAGTATTTCTCAACGGTGAGCAGCGCTTCCGAGGTCATCAGCAGCGCAGGGTATAACGATTCCGTGCAGCAGTTCAAGCGCAGCTACCTCGACCGTTTCCCCGGCTCCATCCTTGCAAAGCTTGCCGGTGTGGACGCGCCGGAGCTGTTTGCCAGAGCCTGATTTATAAGGATTAATTAATGAAAAAGTTTTTTACATTTCTCATGGCGCTTGCCCTTGTGCTTTCGCTTGGCATCAGCGCCTACGCCGTGGTCGATAAAAGCGACAGCTTCTATGTCGCCGACTATGCAAACGTCCTCTCTGCGGATACCGAGCAGCGCATATGCGACTATAACGGCGCGCTCGAACAGCAGTGCAATGGCGCGCAGATAGTCGTCGTCACGGTGGACTACCTTGACGGGATGTATTGCGACGATTATGCCTACGAGCTTTTTAATAACTGGGGCGTAGGCTCGGCGCAGTACAATAACGGTATGCTCCTGCTGCTCGCGGTGCAGGAAAACAAGGCGTGGCTCGCCTACGGTCTTGGGCTCAACTCCGTATTGTCGAGCGATAAGGTCGATAATATGCTCGATGAGTATTTCTGGCAGGATTTTGACAACGGGAAATACGACGATGCGGTCAATTCCCTGTTCGACGCGCTGCTCTCATGGTATGACAATAACTACGGTAGCGCCGTGGAGCAGGCCGGAAGCAGCTCCGGCGGCAATTACGGCGGAGCTTACAGCAGCGGCTATAATGACGGCTATAACGCCGGTCAGTCATCGGGCAGAAGTTCCGGAAGCGCCTTGCGGACAATTATAATTTTGCTCATAATATTCGTCCTGCTCAATCCCTTCGGCGGGCGGCGCGGACGGCGCGGCGGCGGCTCGTGGCTGCCGTGGCTGTGCCTGTTTAACAACATGTCACAAGGCTCTCGCGGACGCGGCTGGGATGACGACGATCACTGGCCGCCGCGCGGCGGCGGTGGCTTCGGCGGCGGAAGCGGCCGGGGCGGCGGTGGTTTCGGCGGATTTGGCGGCGGCGGACGCGGAGGCGGCTTCGGCGGAGGCAGCGGTCACGGCGGAGGAGGATTCTCCGGCGGTGGCGGCGGCAGAAGATAAGCATTTAAAATATTTGGAGATACAGAAATGTCAATAGAAAAAGGACGCGCGTACTTTCGCGCATTAGGCATGGAGGATCGGGTTCAGGAGTTCACCGTGTCCTCGGCAACAGTTGAACTCGCCGCGCTCGCGCTCGGCGTTGACGGCGCAAGGATAGCCAAGACGCTGTCATTCAAAACGGAAAACGGCTGCATGCTCATTCTCGCAGCCGGTGATGCACGCATAGACAACCACAAATTCAAGGATAAATTCCACTTCAAGGCCAAGATGCTCTCGGCAGACGAGGTGCTGGAGCTGGTCGGCCATCCGGTCGGCGGCGTGTGCCCGTTCGGGATAAACGACGGTATCCCGGTGTATCTGGATGTGAGCCTCAAGCGCTTTGAGACGGTGTTCCCCGCCGTCGGCAGCGCAAACAGCGCGATAGAGCTGAATCTGGACGAGCTGTTCAAATATTCAAACGCACTTGAATGGATAGACGTCTGCAAGCTTCCGGAATAACAAAAATATATAAAAACAGCATGGAGTTTCGTTCTCCATGCTGTTTTCTTTACTTTTTAGCGACTATATTGTCTTTCGCTTTATAGATGCTGTTCGCCGGGACGACGCCGCGGACACAGGACACCGGATATATATTCGAGCAGCGGCCAATGACCGTTCCCGGATTGAGGACGCTGTTGCAGCCTACCTCAACGTTATCGCCGAGTATCGCGCCGAACTTCTTGCGCCCCGTCTCAATGGGGGCGTCGGGGATGTGCACGGTCACAAGCGTCTTGTCGCTCTTCACATTGCTGGTTATCGAACCCGCGCCCATGTGCGCCTTGTAGCCAAGGATTGAATCGCCGACATAGTTATAATGCGGAACCTGCACGTTATCGAACAGCACGACGTTTTTCAGCTCCGTAGAGTTGCCGACGACGGCGTTCTTGCCGACTATGGCGTTGCCGCGGATAAACGCGCAGTGACGAACCTCTGCGCCGTGGTCTATTATGCAGGGCGCGCCGATGTATGCCGAGGGGAATATCTTCGCGTCCTTCGCAATCCAGACTCCGTCTTCCGGATGGTCATATTCGTCCGCGCTCAGGGTCGCGCCAAGCTCCAGAATGAAGCTCTTTATGCCGTCCAGCGCTTCCCACGGATAGGTTTTGCCCTCAAACAGCTTCGCGGCGATGGTTTTATCAAGGTCAAGCAGTTCCTTTATCTCGTACATATCATTTCACCCGTATCAGCTTTCCGCACTTACGCATCGCGTCGATTATATAATCGACCTTCTCCTCGCACAGCTCGTCGCTCGTGGCCTCCACCATCACGCGCAGCAGCGGCTCGGTGCCGCTCTTGCGCAGGACGACGCGCCCGTTCTCACCAAGCTCCGCCTCGACCTGCTCCACGGCGGCCTTGACCTCCTCGCAGTTGAGCGTTTCGTCCTTGTCAGTCACGACGACGTTCTTGAGCTTCTGCGGGTACATCTTCATTCCGCTTGCGAGTACGGAAAGCGGCTGCTTCGTCTCGCACATGGCTTCCATGACCTTGATGGCAGTAAGTATGCCGTCGCCGGTGTTGGCAAGGCGGCCGAATATTATGTGGCCGGACTGCTCGCCGCCGATGAGGTGCCCGTTCTGGCGCATGTTCTCGGCAACGTACTTGTCGCCGACGGCGGTCTTTTCATAGCCGATGCCCAGCGCGTCGAGCGCCTTGTAAAGCCCCATATTCGACATGATGGTCGTAACGACCTTGGAGTTTCCGAATATTCCGCGCTCCTGCATGTACTTTGCGCATACGTAGAGAATGTGATCACCGTTGACGACGTTGCCCTTTTCGTCAACCGCGAGGCAGCGATCCGCGTCGCCGTCAAAGGCGAAGCCAACGTCAAGGCCGTTGTCAAGAACGTATTTCTGTAGATGCTCGATATGCGTGGAGCCGCAGTCGACGTTGATGTTCAGCCCGTCGGGATGATTGTTTATAACGAAGGTATCGGCGCCCAGTGCGTCAAAAACGCTCTTCGCCATCATCCATGTGCTGCCGTTGGCGCAGTCAAGGCCGACCTTCTTGCCCTTATAGGAGCGCGTCGCCAGTGAGATGAGATAGCCGATGTAGCGGTTGCGGCCGGCGGCGTAGTCGACCGTGCGGCCGATGGCGTCCAGCGTCGCGTACGGCAGCTCCTCGCTGCTGTCCAGATACGCCTCAATGCCGTCAAGCACGGTGTCGTCCATCTTTTCGCCCTCGCCGTTGAGGAGCTTGATGCCGTTGTCGTGATAGGGGTTATGGCTTGCGGATATCATAATGCCGCAGTCGAAATCGTCCGCGCGCGCGACGTAGGATACGCTGGGCGTAGTCGTTACGTGCAGCAGGTACGCGTCCGCGCCGGATGCGGTGAGACCCGCGCAGAGCGCCGATTCAAACATATAGCTCGAACGGCGGGTGTCCTTGCCGATGACGACCTTTGCCTTGTGATCCTTGCCGTAGAACCAGCCGAGATAGCGGCCTATCTTGAACGCGTGCTCGACGGTCAGGTCTTTATTCGCTTCCCCGCGGAAGCCGTCTGTTCCGAAATATTTGCCCATGTTTTTCCTCCATTGTTCAAAGCTTGGAGGCCGCCGCCGTGTCGAGATACACGGTGACCTCCAGCGGTATCTGTAAAAATGATGCCGGCAGATATGTCATAGTCTTGCCGTACACCATCTGATAAACGGCGGCGGATTTCTCCTCGCCGTATGCAAGCAGAATTATATTCCGGGCCTCGGTTATCGTCTTGAGACCCATTGTTATGCCGTAGCCCGGCACGTTTTCGATGCCGCCGAAGCGCTCGGCCTTGCTTCGCTTCGTGCGGTCAGTAAGCTTTTGTATATGGGTGAAGCTATAAAACGGAGTGGCCGGTTCGTTGAAGCCGATATGTACGTTCTCGCCGAGACCGAGAACCGCGAGGTCAAGCCCGCCGCAGGCGGAAATCTCACCGTCATACTCCGCGTAATTATCTCTTGTAAGAAAATAGCAGTTTTCGGGTTTGATGTCAATACCCTTTATCAGGCTCTCTTCCAGCATATGCCGGCAGTTCTGCGGATGCTCAAGCGGAAGATCGGCGTATTCCGTCAGCGCGAATATCCGCACCCCGGCAAAGCTCAGCTCTCCCCTGCCGCACATCGCGCGAAGCTCCGCATATACGCCTTTAGGCGATTCCCCTGCCGCGAGCGCCAGAACGGCGTCCGGCTTCTCCTTGATAAGCGCGGCGATCTCTTCGGCTGCCTGCCTGTCGGCGGCAACTTTTGAATCGGTTATTATCTTCATTTCATACCCTCCTGCCGCCGTTTTGAATCATCGCGGCAAAAACGGGCAAGCTATTGCACGAGGTGTAAACTTATGGCAATAGTTTTAGTCCGCACGTTGGTTATATATTTTGCTCTTCTTATAACTATGCGTCTGCTTGGGAAAAGGCAGCTCGGCGAAATGGAGCTGTCAGAATTCGTGCTGGCGGCGCTTATCGCCGACCTTGCCGCGCATCCGCTTCAGGATATCGGCATACCGCTGATAAACGGCCTTGTGCCGATACTGACGCTCTTCTGCTGTGAGGTGCTGATCGCGGGCGCGACGCTGAATAGCGTCCGTCTGCGGAGCCTGTTTTTCGGCAGGCCGAGCGTACTTGTTCTGCGCGGCAAGGTAATACAGCGCGAACTGCGTAAGAACCGCTTCTCGCTCGACGAGCTGATGCAGGAACTGCGCAATCAAGGCGTTCTCGATATCAGCAAGATCGAATACGGCATCCTTGAGACCGACGGTCGGCTGAACGTAATACTCTACGCGTCGGAGTCCCCCGTCACGCCCGCCATGCTGAATATCGAGACATCCCGCGACGCGTACCCCGCAATAATCATCAACGACGGCCACGTCATGGAGACGAATCTCCGTCACCTTGGCCGGGACATGAACTGGCTGACAAAGCAGCTGAACGAGCGCGGCGCACACAGCCCGTCGGACGTGTTCCTGATGACTCTCAACAAGAGCGGCCAGATCTACTACGCCGCGAAGGAGTATGGCAATGAAGCGTGAACTTGCGGCGGGGCTTCTCCTGCTGGCGCTCATCGGCGGCGCGATATACAACATCTTCTACGTCGGGAAGCTTGCGCGCGATATCAGCGACGATCTGTACGCCTCACAGGAGGCGCTGACAGCCGGAAACGGCGAACGCGCTGAGGAATATGCCGAAAGGGCACTGCAAAAATGGCTGGGCGCGGAGCAGTACACGCATATCTTCGTGCGCCACTCCGAGATAGACGCGACAGCCGACGCGTTCTACGACCTCCTGCAATCCCTCTCCGGCGGCGAATACGACGGCATCGACAAGGCTTACTCGAAGCTTCTATATCATCTCAGCAGCATCGCTACCATGGAGCAGATAAGCCTCGGCAGCATCATGTGATCATTTATCAGTGAGCAGCTTGCTCAGCTCCTCCATGAAGGTGTTGATGTCCTTGAAGCTGCGGTACACGGACGCGAAGCGGACATACGCGACCTCGTCAACGGTCTTGAGCCGCGCCATGACCATCTCGCCGATATCGACGGTGCTTATCTCACGCTCCAGCGCGCTCTGAAGCTCCTGTTCAATATCGTCCGCTATGCTCTCAAGCTGTGACAGCGTCACGGGGCGCTTCTCGCAGGCGCGCACCATGCCGTTTATCAGCTTCACCTTATCGAAGGACTGGCGGCTACCGTCGCGCTTGACGACGACGAGCGGCAGACGCTCTATTATCTCGTAAGTGGTAAAGCGCTTTTGGCATGCCAGACACTCGCGGCGGCGGCGTATAGTCGCGCCCTCCTCCGCGGGGCGGGAATCAATGACCTTGCTCTCTGTATAACCGCAAAACGGACACTTCATATGTTTTTCTCCCTATTTCTATCTATTTGATAGCCATTATATCACGGTATATTCCATATGGCTATATTTTTTTACATCATATAAACACGATTTTACTCACACCCGGCCATTGTATACCAGCTTGCGCGGATATTGCACGTTTATCACGCTCCGATATCCCGCCGAACTGCGTGACCGTCAGTGTCTTTCCCTTGTAAGCCCATTTGCCGGATACCGTTCCGCGCAGTAGCACCGCGGGGCTGACCATGCCCGCCAGACTGAATATGCCGCGCAGGTGCTCCTGCGGCAGATACAGACTCTCACGCTTTTCATAGCCGAGCATCAGTTGGTCAAATCCGCCGAGAAATATGCACTCCGGCATCTCACGCGGTTCTATGCTCCCGTCCTCTATGTAATAATAGCTCCTGCCGCCGTACTCGGCTGCTTTAATGTCGAGCAGCGGGAGGTACTGTTTTATTTTTGCCTGCGGCACGCCGAAGAAATAGGCCGCGTCCCGAAGCGTCGCCGGGCCGTAGTGCGTGAAATACCGTCGCGTCAGCTCAAGCCACGCGGTGTTTTCGTCCATCGGAGTAAACTCCGGGCATAGCTTATACGCTTTTTCGCGGCTAACCCGCCCGCATATCTTCCCCGCCTCGCAGAGCGCGCGGATAGTGCCGCCCCACAAATTGAATACGCTCTCGGCCTCCTGCTCGGTCATGCCAAGCTCAAAGCAGCGTACCTTCAGTTCGTCGCGCGTGTCCGCGCCGCCGGATATAAGCTTTAGTATGGCGTCGGCAAAATATTGCTTGCGCTTGGCGCTGATGTTCCCGTCCGCGCCGAACATGTCGCATTCGCGCAGATAATGCGTACGCCCGTCGTGCAGGAAAAGCGGCAGATCGTCCAGCGCGAAGATATGCATAGTTCCGCGGAGCGTCCAGCTCTTTGCGGAGAAGCCGTCTATATCCCCCGGCGCATCAATGCAGCGTATGCCGAGAGAGTGCTCCGCATAGCTCATCATCTGCGCCTGTATGCCGCAGAGATCGTGCAGAACAGTGGCCGCATCGCTCTTGTCCGCCAGATGTTGCCCCGCCAAGCGACGCAGTTTTATCTCTTCAAGTGTCATGTCTCCCCCCGCCTTTCCCGAATATTCTAGCGCAGTCCCGGCCAAATAGCAATACCGCCCGCCGGTATGGATAAAATACTCTTGATTTTATCTTAAAAAGATATTATAATACAAACAGATATCTGCTTAGGAGAGGAGGCGGACACCGGTGCGGCAGGTATATATTTGCATAGACCTCAAATCCTTCTTTGCCTCGGTCGAGTGCGTGGAACGCGGGCTTGACCCGATGACGGCGAAGCTCGTCGTCGCGGATCCGACGCGCACTGCGAAAACGATCTGTCTCGCGGTGAGTCCCGCGCTGAGAGCGCTCGGCGTCAGGAACCGCTGCCGCGTGTTTGAGATACCGCCGCGGCTGGAATACATCATGGCACAGCCGCGCATGGCGCTTTATATCCAATATTCCGCCAGAATCTACTCCATATATCTCCGCTACTTCTCCCCCGACGACATACATGTCTATTCTATCGACGAGGTGTTCATAGACGTCAGCCGGTATCTAGCGGTACAGCGCAAAACGCCGCGCGAGCTTGTGAAAATGCTCCTGCGGGATATAAAGGCCGAGACCGGCTTGGTTGCTACCTGCGGCATCGGCAGTAATCTGTATCTGGCGAAAATAGCGCTGGACATCATCTCGAAACATGCTCCGGATTTCATCGGCGAGCTTGACGAGACGAGCTACCGCGAAAAGCTGTGGGATCACCGCCCGATAACGGATTTCTGGCGTGTAAGCCGCGGCACATCCGCAAGGCTCGCAAGTCTCGGAATACTGACCATGAGGGACGTCGCCAACGCCCGCGAGGACGTGCTGTACAAGACCTTCGGCGTTGACGCGGAGCTGCTCATAGATCACGCCTACGGGCGCGAGAGCGTCACCATAGCCGATATAAAGGCCTATAAGCCGAAATCCGAAAGTATTTCCAGTGGTCAGGTGCTCGCGCGCGACTACGGGCTTGACGAGGGGCGCATTATTGTGCGCGAGATGGCCGAGGCGCTTGCCTTTGAGCTTTTCTCCCGCGGCGAGACGACCGACAGCATAAACATCATTCTCGGCTATTCTCAGTCGTCGGGCAGAAAATCCGTGCACGGCAGCCTGCGGCTCGACGCCGCGACATGTTCGGTGAACGATCTGGTGCGCGGCGCACAGAGCGTATACGAACGCATTATGAACCCCGCCGCGCCTATCAGGAAACTGACTGTGTGCTACGCCAATCTGCATCAGGAGCAGGGGCAGCAGTACGACATTTTCAGCAGCCACGAGGAGCAGGAACGGGAACGCAGCCTTCAGACCGCCATGCTCCGCATCAAGCGCAAATACGGCAGCGGAAGCCTGCTCCGCTGCATGGATCTTCAGGAGGGCGCGACGGCGCGCGAACGCAGTCGTCAGATCGGAGGACACCGCGCATGAGAAGCAAAATGAGCCGCGCCGACCGAGCAAAGCAGTTCATGCCCTTCTCGGCGCTCAGCGGCTACGGCAAGGTCATCGACGAGCTGAACGCATTGCGCGAGCCGCGCATCACGCTCGGCGAGGACGCGGCGCTGGAGCTGGATGCAAGGCTCCGCGCACTGCGTCCGGGCAGCCGCGCCGCGATACGATATCATAACGGGCGCGTGTACGAGACGGTGATAGGCCGCGTGCAGGAGATTGACATGATAAACCGTCTGATAATACTGGGCGAGCTTCGCATAAATTTCGACGATATTATTGAGGCAGATGCTGAATAGCCCGTGATTTCCGGGGAAAACTGACTCCAAGAACATAATTAAGGAGATTAGCATGAAGAAAACCGGAAGCACAATAACGCTCTCCGCGCCGCCGTCGATAATCGCGTCGGCAAGCGTAGTCGGGGCAAAGGAGGGCGAAGGCCCCCTGAAGGCCGGATTTGACTATATATCCGACGACTCGTATTTTGGAGAAAGCTCATGGGAAAAGGCCGAGAGCAGCATGTTCCGCCGCTGCTTTACTACCGTGTGCGACAAGGCAAAGATCGCCCCGTCGGAGCTGGACTTCGTGTGCGCCGGTGATCTTCTGAACCAGTGCATCAGCTCCGCGTTCGCGCTCAAGGACAGCAAGGTTCCGTACTTCGGGCTGTACGGCGCGTGCTCCACGATGGCTGAATCGCTGTCGCTCGCGTCGCTTCTGCTTGACGGCGGCTTTGCCGACCGCGTCTGCGCGATGACCGGCTCGCACTTCTGCTCTGCGGAGCGTCAGTTTCGCCTGCCGCTGGAATACGGTGGCCAGCGTACGTCGACCTCGCAGTGGACGGTCACAGGCTCCGGTGCGCTGATTCTCGGCAATAATGCCGCGGGGCCGCAGGTCACGCATGTCACGGTCGGCTCCATCACCGACGCCGGGATAACCGACGCCAACAACATGGGCGCCGCGATGGCTCCGGCGGCGTACAGCACGCTCAAGCAGCATTTTCAGGACACCGGCCGCGACCCGTTTTACTACGACGCGATATTCACCGGCGACCTCGGCGCGATGGGGCATGATATCCTTCAGGCGCTGTTCCGCGAGGACGGCGTGGAGTTGGGTGTGATGTATCTCGACTGCGGGATGCTGATTTACGACGTCAAGGCGCAGGACGTGCACGCGGGCGGCTCCGGCTGCGGATGCAGCGCTTCGGTGCTCGCGGCGCACATTCTGCCGTCGATGCGTAAGGGCATATGGAACCGTGTGCTGTTCGCCGCGACGGGTGCGCTCATGTCCGCTACCAGCGCCCAACAGGGCGACAGCATCCCCGGCATATGCCACGCCGTCGCCATAGAAAATCCCGTTTGAAGGAGGCACAGTATGGAGATCGTACTGACTTATATAAAGGCTTTTGCGGTTGGCGGGCTGTTCTGCGTGATAGGCCAGATACTCATCGACCGGACGAAGCTGACCCCGGCAAGAATTCTGACCTGCTACGTCGTCGCCGGTGTCATTCTCGGCGCGCTCGGCCTGTATCAGCCGCTCGCCGACTGGGCGGGCGCAGGGGCGACTGTGCCGCTGACCGGCTTCGGAAACGCGCTGGCTCAGGGCGTCAAAAGGGCTGTGGCCGAAAACGGCTTCCTCGGCGTGTTCACTGGCGGCTTCACCGCGGCTGCCGCCGGTATCTGCGCTGCCGTGTTTTTCGGGTTTCTGGTGGCCGTTATATTCAAATCCCGCGATAAAAGTAAATAATTCTTAAAAAATAATAATATGCTTGAAGCTCCTCCCGATGCATGGTATAATGTTACAAATTAGTGACATGCCTGCTGGGAGGGCATTTTTATGGATACTATAAATTCTATCGGCAACGCAAAGCAGATTCTCCGTGAGGTCAGTCGTGTGATAGTCGGCAAGGACGAGGTTATGATAAAGGTGCTGCTTGGCATTGTCGCGGGCGGGCACATTCTGATGGAGGATATCCCCGGTGTCGGCAAAACGACCATGGCGCTCGCCTTCTCCAAGGCGCTCGGCCTTGAATATAACCGCGTGCAGTTCACGCCCGACGTGCTGCCCTCGGACGTTACCGGCTACTCGATATATGACAAGAACACCGGCACGATGCGCTATCAGCGCGGCGCGGTGCTCTGCAATCTGTTCCTTGCGGACGAGCTGAACCGCGCTACCAGCCGCACCCAGTCCGCGCTGTTGCAGGCCATGGAGGAAGGCGCGGTCACGGTGGACAACAACACCTACCCCGTGCCGCAGCCGTTCATTGTCATCGCAACGCAGAACCCGACGGGTGCCAAGGGTACACAGATGCTTCCAGATTCGCAGATGGACAGATTCATGCTGCGTCTCTCCATCGGCTACCCCAGTCCAAAGGACGAGGCCGAGATGATCCGCCGTAAGCAGAAGAGCATCAGTCTCGACTCCGTGCAGCAGGTCGTGAGCAAGAGCGAGCTTATGCAGATACGGCAGGAGGTCGCCGCAGTGTTTGTAAAGGATGAGGTCGTGGACTATATCGTCCAGCTCTGCGGAGTAACCAGAAACGACCCGCGGATACTTCAGGGCGCAAGCCCGCGCGCATCTCTCGCGCTCACCTCGCTCGCCAAGGCCACAGCGTGGATACAGGGGCGCGACTACGTGCTCCCGCGCGACGTCCGCTTCATCTTCTGCGACTGCATCGAGCACCGCCTGCTGTGGAGCGACGCTTCCGACCCGCGCGCCCACGCCGACATTATGCGCAGTATCGCGGGCAGCGTCAAAACGCCGAATATCTGACCATGCCTACCGTATATTTTATCTTTTACGTTCTGGCAGTTGCCGGAGCGTACATATTCCGTCTCGGCTATCTGGGCTGGTTCGGCGCGTTCTTCTTCTACTCCGTGACAATCATGCCCATTTTCATCCTGCTGCTGTCCCTGCCGGGAATGCTGCGCGCAAAAATAAGCCTGAGCATACCCTATACCGCGGTATGCGGCAGCGACGTCCAGCTCTGCGTCAACATCCGGACGGGGCTGCTGCCGCTCGGCAGACTGACCGCCTCTCTGCAAATCAGGAACGTATATACCGGCGAGACGACCCGCCAGCGCCTGCGCTGGAACAACCTCTCCGGCGGGACGCTGTATATTCCCGTCCCCGGCGGCGACTGCGGCAAGCTGATTTGCGAAATCTCAAATCTCCGCTGCTGTGACTTGCTCCGTCTCGTCTCAATACGCCGCAGACCTCCAGCTCCGGTGTCATGCGTTATTATGCCGTCTGCCGCCGCGCCCGACGGACTGCGTGACATTTCGGCTGAGCTTGAAGCGCGCACGGTGCTCAAGCCCAAGCACGGCGGCGGGTACGCCGAGGAGCACGAGCTGCGCGAATACCGCCCCGGCGACATGGTGAACAGCATCCATTGGAAGCTCAGCTCGAAAACGGACAAGGTAATCGTCCGCGAACCGCTCACAAGTCAGGATTCCAAGATATACATAGTAGTCACCGGGCAGAGCAAAAAGGCGCTCGGCAGTGCGCGATATATATCCGAAAATCTCTGTGAGCTTGAGCAGGAGCACGAATTGCTTTGCCCGTCCGTCGATGTGACCGTCGGTAACTCGCAGGAATCTGCCGCGGCATTCATGGAACTGCTGTCCAAGCCGCGCTCATCCGCCGCGGTGTCCGCCAAGGCGGACGCGCGCTGCTGCTTTATAGTTTCTGATGAAGGGGTGATCGTCAAATGAAAGCCGCCTTTAATCGAATCTCATTCCTGCTTCTGCTCCTTCTGAGCAGTCTCATTCTGACCTCATTCATAAGCGCCAGCTTTGATCTTGTGTTCAGCCGCGGTGCGCTTTACACCGCGCTGCTGTGCGTTTTTATCTGGGTGTGCTTCAACATACGGCACATGCGCCTGCCCGGCGTTGCCGTCTGTGCGGCTATTTTGTTCTTCGTGTGCCGCAGCAGGCGCGATGACTTTGTCGCACAGCTCAAGGACATGGTTGATAAGGTCAGCGGGCAATATCTCAACCATTTCTACTATTCCTCCGAGAAATACGTTTTCTCAAACCTGACCGACGATCACACGCTTGTGATGCTCGTGATTTCGGCCTTCATCGTGATATTTATGGCCATCGCTTTGAGCGCGGAGAACGGAAGAATTTTTTCCTGCCTCATTGTGTCGGGAACCGTTTTTGCCGCGTGTATTTGCGTGAACGGCTTCCCGCCGGTGTATGCTTCGGTGGGCATGGTGCTGTTCTGGGCGCTGGTGGTCGTCTCCGGCGGCTCATATTCCGCCGATTCAGGCGGCGGGCGCGCCGTGTTTATTCTCTGTCTGCCGGTGCTGCTGATGCTGTGCGTCATTCTCTCGCGCACTCCGCCCGATGAATATGACCTGAGCGAAGCCGACGTCGAGATGGCGCAGAAGCTGGATGCACTCGGCCAGAGCATAACAAAGTTTTTCAAAGGCGGGCGCTTCACATCGGATGTGGATTTGCCTGATACTTCCCTACCCATCGACGTGCTTCCGGACGATTTGACGCTTGATCCGGGCTGGAACATGGGAGACGGCGCGCTCGACCTCTCGAAAGGCTACCGTGATTTTGATCCGACTCAGCTGATGCTGCGCGTCCGCGCGGAGAAAAGCGGGTACATGTACCTGCGCTGCTTCTCCTACGGGCAGTACCTCGGAACCGGCTGGAGCGCCGGGAACAAGTATCTTAGCAGCACCCCGCCGCTGTTCTTGCCGCTCGCGCTGCAAAACGCGGGCGGAGCAGAGACGCTTCAAGCGGATATTGAGCTTATATCCGTGGGAAGCTCCGTGCTCCCCGTGCCGTATTACTCCACCGAAGCCGCCGAGAATGACGTCTATGTCCCATCCGGCGGAGTCTCGGAATACACCGCTGAATATATAAGCTACTCCGGCGACATATCGTCGATGCGCGTTCCGGACGAATACGCCGCCGCGGAGGCGGACTACCGTGCGTATGTCTACGAGTATTACACTGCGCTGCCGGATTCGACGCTGGAAGCGATGCTGAATCTGGCGGCAGACGCCGGTATCTCTGCCGGTGACGACGCCGTGAACCGCGTGGCAAGCTATATTATGAACTCCGCCGAGTACGACCTGAACGTGTCCGGCTTTGATACGGATGATTACGCCGTGTACTTTCTGACTGAGGCCAAGCGCGGCTACTGCACACATTTTGCAACCGCGGCGGCGGTCATGTACCGCGCGCTCGGTATTCCGGCGCGAGTGGTGGACGGCTTCGCGTTTGCGACCGTAGCCGGGAGCTATGTCGATGTGCGCCGCAGTGACGAACATGCATGGGTAGAGGTGTATATCGACGATCTTGGCTGGCTGCCCGTGGAGGTGACCGGCAGCTCCGCGCCGAGCGAAGCACCTGTCAATACCCCGGAGCCGCAGCCGGAAACTACTGAGAGCACCGAGGCGACGCCCACTCCGTCCGTAGTCGTGAATCCTGAGCCGCGGCAAAATATGATGCCCGTCGGCATAATTTCGTCGGATGTGAGTCAGAACACTGTCCCGGCTTCAGGCGGTGCTGCGAAAGCTGTGCACATTATCGTCATAGTGCTTGCTGCGGCTGGGGTCATCGTCCTCTGGCAGTTTGTTCTGCTGCGCGAGCGTAAACGCCGATTCACGCAGAAAGACGGCAGCCGTGCCGTTTTGTACATCTATCGCTGTGCCAAGACTCTGTCGCGCTTCAATGAGCCGATACCGCGGGACATCGTCACGCTCGCCGAGAAGGCGCGCTTCAGTCAGCACGGGATCGGCCGTGAAGAGCGCATGGCAGCGTACGCGCTGTTCATCGGGATGCGCGATAAGCTGTGCGGCAGCGGGAATATGTTCAGAAAATTTGTTATTAAATACGTTCTGGGCTTCAGATAATGTTTACATATCATGCGGTACGGTATATACTGTCCGCATGATATTTTTGAAAGGAATCGCTATGAAAAAACATATATTTCTCACCGGCCCATCCGGCTGTGGCAAAACTACGCTCATACGCCGCGCGCTTGGCGATAAAATCGCCTATGCGGGAGGCTTCATAACCGAACGCCGGCTCGCCGGAGACGGCTCTCTGCTGGGCTTTGACCTGCTTCCGGCGGCTGCGGCGCTCTCGCCGGACGAATACGAGGGCAAGCGCTTTCTTGATTACTCCGTGACGCCCCCGACGCACGACAACGAGGTTTTCCGCAATGACGGCGTACGGCTTCTCAGCGAAGCGGAGTTTTACCCGTTCTCGGTCATCGACGAGTTCGGCGGATATGAGATACTGATACCGCAGTTCCGCGAGGCGCTGTCCGAATTCCTGTCGAGCGAGCAGCCGTGCATCGGTGTGCTGAAGGCCAGCAAGAGTGTGCAGGAGCTGAAGTCGCGGTTCGGCCTCGGCGATAGGTTCACGGCCTACACGGCGCGGCTTCTTGAGGCGCTGTCGAACGATCCGGACACGCTGATTTTGAAGGTCTCCGACAGCGACGACAAGGTAGCGCAGAACATTGTCGCAAAATGGGTCGAGGAATACGCAAATGTGTGACTTTTTTGCCCTGTATGACTGTTTATGCGATAATATCCACTCCGACGAGCGAATATTATCGACCGTCTCAGGTGATATATGGGCGCTGGCTAAAACCGAACAGCACAGCGGCATGGCGATGCATGTGCACGGTACAAGCCGCCCGGCAATGCTGCCGGACGGCCTGAACGGAATGCCGCTGCGCAGAGTCGCCGAAGCGCTCAAGAGCTGGAACAGCACCGAAGCAAGCCTTGCCATGGCTGCGGTCAACGCATTTTATAACACAGAGGCGCGGCTGTCTGAGCTTCACTGCTCCGAGCCGTTTGAAAATTACTGCACCCGCGGGATGGATTTTCGCGGCAAAACCGTCGGCATTGTGGGGCATATGCACGGCACAGACGAGATGCGGCGCGACGCGGAAAAGATCTTTATTCTTGAGCGTGAGCCGCGCAGCGGGGATTACCCAGATCCCGCCTGCGACTACCTGCTCCCGCAGTGCGATATTGTCCTGATAACCGGAAGTGCTATCACCAATAAGACGCTACCCCACCTTCTTGACCTATGCCGCGGCACGTACACGATCCTCGTCGGCCCGTCGGTTCCGATGTGCCCGGAATTATTCGAGTTCGGCATTGACCGCCTCTCCGGACTCGTGATAACCGATCGGGACGGTATATGTGAGCGAGTCGTATCCGGTGCCGGCGGCTCGCCGTATGGCCACGGAAAGAGCTTTTTGCTGGTAAAATAAACTACACGCAGGTAATTCCTGCGTGTAGTTTATTTGTATGATATTGAGTTGATTTATCTGCGGCTGCGCTTCCTACCGAAGATGATTGCCGCCGCAGCTGCCGAACCGGAGACGAGTGCAAGTACGCTCCAGAGCACCATGGCGTCGCCGGTCTTAGGCTTCTGAGTCGCGGCATAGACGTTGGTGACGGTGACAGTCTTGCCGTCGCTGCTGCGGTTGACATAGAAGTAGTAGCCGATGGGGACGTTGGTCTCCTTGACCGTCCATGTAAGCGCGGTGTCAAGCCCGTCAAAGCTGCACTTCCAGCCGTTCTTCTCGTTGAGAACCGCAGCAACCTTCTTGCCGTCAAGCTCGTAAGGAACGAGGGTGTCAGTGTCCTTGCCGTTCGCGTCCTTCTGATAGTAGAAGAGCTGCACGGTGACGGATTCGGGGCGCTTATCTTCGCTGCCCTTGTCTTTCCACTGCTTCACGATGCTTACCTTCATCTCGGTGGATTTATACTCGTTGACAAAGAGCGCCTTATCAGCCTGTTCATCACCGCGCATGATAGTCGCGGGCATGGGTATTGCCTCGGCGGCCTCAGCGCCGCTCTGCACGGCGGACGCCATGGAGAAGGTGTACATGCTGCCGTCAAACGTCCACTTACTCTCCTTCTCGGAGCCGACCTCGCTCAGCTTGCCCTCCAGATTCTTCATCTGGCTGGCGGGGCCGGTGATGGTGAGCACACCGGACGCGGTTGTCTCCCCTGCCTTGACCGTCAGGGCGAAGCCATCGGTAACGGGCGCGCCGTTGAAGCTGGCTTCTATCTTATCCAGCTTACCGGTCTTGCTGGACAGCTCAAGCGCGAAATCAAAGGTCTTGTCGGCAACCGGCATATGCTTTCCGGTCTGCTTGACCTGCTTCTCAACTGGGATGCTGATACTGTATATCGGTTCGGGCTTATAGGTGTTGACGACCTTTATCTCCGTCGTCTCTTCGGCAGTGACAACGGCCTTGATATCCTCAACTGCGCCCATGATATAGCCCTCGACGCTCAGACCGTCGGTGCGTTCTTTCAGAATGTACTCACCCGCTTCAAGCTCGACGCTCTTCGTCCAGCCGTCCGCCGCGGTCAGGGTTATGTCCTGTCCCTCAAGATGCTGCTTATCCTGCCAAAGCTCAAAGGTGACGGACGCGGGTATCAGCTCCTTAGGAAGTCCCTCAATGGATTTTGTGACGGTGAGGGTTCCGGTGGTGACGGAGTATTTATTTGTGAACACCGCGGCGTCGACATCTTCGTCGCCAAGTCTGATATATGCAGGAATTTTCTCGTCGCTCGGCTCCTCTTCAAGAACACTCAGCGGAGAGGCCATGTTTACGCCGAAGCTGTACTCGCTGTCATCATACAGCCAGTTCCCGGTTTCCGCGGGCGCCTTCTCGCTGAGTGTGCCGCGGAGCCCGTACAGCTGGCTAATGGGGCCGCTGATAGTCAGTACGCCGGACGCAGCAGTCTCCCCTGCCTTCACGGTCATGGTGAAGCTGTCGGTGACAGGCTTGCCGTCAAAGTACAACTTGAGCATATCGGTCTTGCCCGCGTCATTGGCGAGCGTGAAAGCGAAATCGAAGTCGGTATCCGCAAGCGGCGCGGATTTGCCGAGCAGCTCCACTTTCTTCTCGACCGGGATATCAACGCTCATCACCGGCTGAACCTCGTAGGTCTCGGTGATATCGAGCTTCGTGGTTTCGCCGGCCTTGACCGTCGCCCGGATTATCGAATAATAAAAGTGATAATACCCGCCGACCTCGGTGCGGTCAACGTCCGCGTGCAGCTCGTACTCGCCGGGATCAAGCGTAAGGCTCTTCGTCCACTTTTCCGACGCCGTGATGACGACGTCCTGAACGTGTGTGCCGGCCTTTTTAAGCTCCCATCTGACGGATTCCGGGATCTTATCCTCCGGCAGTCCCTCAAAGGCAACGTTGATTGTCAGCGTCCCCTGTTCCGGAACAGGCGTCGACTCCGGAATGTCGTCCGCCAACGCCGAGACTGGCAGGATGCTCACCACCAGCAAAACGGCAAGCAGCAGCGCCCAAAATTTCTTCATTTAATTTTCCTCCTTTTTCGATAAATTTCACATATTGCCGCTGTTTGTCTATTCACTCTACGTCTATACTATATCTTTAAACCCAAGCAAAAGCAAGGGATGCAACCCTTAGGAATTCTTAATTTTCAAGGCTTACAACTCGCTTCTTGCAAATACGACTAGCAGGTCTTATAATATGGCAAAAGCATTTCAATATGGAGAACTAAAGATGACCGAATATGTATACAACGACGCGAACGGAACTCTCGCTTCCGCGAAGCACAGCGAGGGTCGTACGCTTTTAACGCTAATCACGGCGGATGAATTCCGCACCATGAAGGACAGCTTCCCGCACCACAAAGAGATGTTGCGCAGTCTCGGCTCCGTCCGTTACTGTAAGGCGGAAGCATACCGCGACTACATTTGGGGTACTCTGCGCATCCCAAACAAAAACGAGGCACGGCTGCCGCAGATCTGCCTGCTCTTTTACATGACGGAGCAGGAGCTGATTTTCATCGAGGATTCCGGCGAGCTGAAGCCGTGGGTAAAATCGCAGTTGACGAAGCTGAACAACGCCTCCACTCCGGAACTGCTGCTTCTCCAATTTATGCAGCTGGCAGTGGAAAATGATATCCTGTACCTGTCCCACATCGAAAAGGAGCTTGACGTCATGGAGGACAGCCTGCTGACCGATATTCAGGACGACTTTTTCGGTGTACTCACAAGGCACCGCCGCAAGCTCTCGGAGCTGAACGCGTACTATGAGCAGCTTACCGCGATGAGCGACATGATATCGTCTCTCGACGCGCCCGCGCCTATCGCCGCGGCGGAGCAGTGGAGCAGATTTTCGATGCAGACAGAGCGGCTTGAAAGCCATGTACACCTGCTTCAGGAGAACGTGATACAGCTGCGTGAGTTATATCAGGCACAGCTGGACGCGAAGCAGAACAAGGTCATGTGCATTCTGACCGTTGTCACCACGCTGTTCCTTCCGCTCAGTCTGCTGACGGGCTGGTACGGCATGAACTTTGCGAACATGCCGGAGCTGCACTGGCGCTACGCGTATCCCTGCGTCATAGCTATAACAGCCGTAATAATCGTGATCGAGATAATATATTTCAAGAAGAAAAAGATATTATAAGAAAAACCCATGCATTTGAACTGCACCCCATTTGTTAGACAGTATGATAAACTATCTAAGAAGTGGGGTGT